>JBGOVA010000093.1:0-16863 GCA_041477875.1 Micropepsaceae bacterium
CTACGGCCGCGGCGGCGCGACGTTCAAGCTGATCGAAGAGTGGTGAAGGCGAACGTCGGACGGCGCATCAGTTCGAAGGCGACCTATGCCGACAGCGGAGTCCTGGTTGGACCGCTCCAAGGTCGTTAATACGGAGCGGGGGAGAACTCCCAGCCCGCCTGACCCCTTGAACCGAGTCCAAGGTTGTTTGATTCTTGCGACGATTCGCAAGATGTAGTGAGCATGCTATGAGCCGCTCGCGACCTATAGAGTTGTGGACCCAAAGGTGCTGTGGACGCGGAAAGGCGGCGACGGGCGCGCCTAACGAACGACCACAGATCAATCCCCGGATTGGTGACCGGCGCCGCGCGCGCGGGGCTGGACAACGCGCGGCCTCTTGCGGCCTATGCCCGACGGCCCCCGCCCGTTTCGCCCGTTTCGCAGGTGTGCCCGCGCCACAACTTTCTATCGCTCGGATAGCGCGTCAACCCAAGGGAGAACAGGGTGCATAATGGCATTGGCTAAAGGCATGACATCCGAACGCGAAACCCACCTAGACACGGGGACGACCTTGCGCCACGACCACTATAAAGATGCCGGCGTCAATACGGACGAAGCAGAGGCGGGCCTGCAGCGACTGACGCGTCGCATCCAGAAAACGTGGCCTTCTCCCGACGCATCCATCGGAGCCGTCAAACTCGAGATCGGCTACTTCGCCAATGTTGTCGACTTTGGTGGGATAGGCGTCGCGATTTCGACCGACGGAATTGGCTCGAAGGCGATGATAGCCTCGATGCTGGGAAAGTACGACACAGTCGGGATCGACTGCGTCGCGATGAACGTCAACGACATTATGTGCGTCGGGGCGCGTCCGATCTCGATGGTCGACTACGTTGCGATCGAGAAGGTGGACGCAAATATCTTGGATGAACTCTCCATCGGACTTTGCGCTGGCGCGGAGATGGCGGGGATTTCGATCTCCGGCGGTGAAACGGCGCAGCTTAAGGGAATGGTTCACGGATTTGATCTTGCGGGAACTGCAATTGGTCACGTTCCGTTGGACAAGATCCTGGTTGGCCAGAACATCCAGGAGGGCGACGCTCTCATTGGTGTTGAAAGCAACGGCATTCACAGCAACGGATTGTCGCTCGCGCGTCATGCCTTCTTCGAGCGCGGCAACTGCAAGCTTTCCCATAAGTTTGAAGAGCTGGACTCGGATTTGGGAACCGAACTCCTGCGCCCGACGCACATATATGTGCGCGAGTCGCTGGAGCTGTTGAAGCGCGTTCCTTCTCTGAAGGCTCTGATCCACATCACCAGCGACGGGTTCCTCAATCTAACGCGGGTGAAATCGCCTGTCGGTTACGTTATCGATGCGCTCCCGGACGTTCCTCCGATATTCAACCTGGTACAGCGTCTTGCGCAGGTAGAGAGCGCCGAGATGTTCTCCGTCTTCAATATGGGGATCGGTTTCTGTGCGGTCGTAGCACCGGCGGACGCCGAAATTGCCAAGACAATTCTGACCGATGGGGGGCAGCGCGCTCACATCATTGGGCACGCAACGGCGGATGCCGAAAGAACCGTGCATATCCCTCAGCACAAACTAGCCGGGCGGAGAAAGCATTTTTGGCGCGCATGAGAATTCCTGATGGCCAACCGCAAGGTCACCGGAGATATTCGATCTCTTGAGGCGTTGTGCGACCAGGTTCCAGCCATAAAGAAGAAAGGCTTCGGGAGTGCTGAGTTCGCACGGTGGCTCGCGAAGGCGACCGAGGTTCTCGAAAACTCTCTAGGACCGCAAGGCAGCATCGTCGACGAATTCAAGAGCATTCGCTTCGAAGTGAGCCAAGGTGCTCTCCAGGCGCTCGGGCACCGTGCGAAGGGAGTGGCAATCACCAGCTCGCAAGGACGCAAGATCACGCGAATTGATCGGCCGAAACCGGACCCCGCACAGGCTCAGGCGAAGCATTTTGATCGAGCGATGTCCGAAGCGTCGGAAGTCCTGCTTCAGGGCAAACTGCAGTTGAGGAAAGCAGCCAGTCAAAAAGAACGCTCCGAGGATTGAGCCGGTTTTTACTTTCCGACAGTCCGCTCGTTTCCCCGAACCTCGGGGATCGACCGCGTGTCGATGTCCTTGTCCGCAAGCCCGGCCGGCGCCCTGAGTTGCGCCTTTTGCTTCGCCGTCAGTGATCTAGAACTCGCCTTCTTCATGCACCTCCTCCCTTTTCATGCAGTGTTGCCTCGAGGGCGCTGATGATCCGACCGCTGAAGCGCACCCCGCGCCCACCCTACGCGAAGGGGTATATTGAAGCATTTGAAACGATCGCCGAATGACGTAAGCCCTTCACTCAACGTTGGTCTCTTTATCAACGCGCACACCCCGGGGGCGCTCGACCCGGCGATCACCGCGTGGCTTGCGCCATTCGTAGTCGACCCACTGCCAGCGTCTGAATCCCTCGTCCAATTGCCGGAAACGTACTGGATAGAGCCGCCGCCAGTTGCGGTCCAGGGTTACGCCGGCAACGCAAACGGTTTCTCCATAGGTCTCACTCGGTTGCGGCAAGGCTTTGACCAACACCAGTGCTCGCTCTTTGCCGGTCTTTTCGCCCGCCACGGTCGCCCTGTTCGGTCAAGACCAAATGCTCGACTGAAAGTTTAGCACGTGCCCCGATTTGCACCGCAACAATAGACCGATGGCAATGCACAGGATTTCGCTCGTAGCACAGCAAACAAGCCGCATCGCGACTTGCGACGCTGATTGCCTCGGCAAGCGCGTTCTGCGCGCGCTTCGTCCGAAGGTGGGCGGCATAGATTTTGCGAAACTTGGCGTAATCGCCAGCCCGCGCCGCGAGGCGCCCGGCTCTTGGATCGCCCAGATCGCGGAGATGTCGATACGCAATTCCATGCGCAGCGAGGCTTTGAGCTAGGGCGGTCTTGGAGAACCCTTTGCGCCTCGAAAGCGGCAGTTCGCGCACATCGATGAGTACGCGCACGCGCGCACTGCGCAGGGCTGCAATCAGTTCATCGATGTGCAAACCCTCATAGCCGATGGTCGCCAATCGCTTCACGGCTTTGCTCATCGTGCTCCCGGACACCCGACTCGTGCGACTCGGATGTGGGAGGTTAAGCGCAAAGGCCTCGCTGCGGAAAATCCGTTGAAAAAGGCGCGTTTGCGCCGGACGAGCGCGGAGTTCACTCCGTCCTCTTCACCACCCGCGCGCGCCTTAGGCTTGCCGCCGCCAAGAACCGCGCTTTGACGACTTCGAAAAGCCGCGGCGGCAAGACGCCATAAACAACCGTCGAGAGATCGCCGCCGGGCGCGGGTCGCAGGTCGGGGCCCGGCCAGATGAAGCGATTGGCTTCGTCGATCACGATCCACGAACGCCCTGTATCGAGCCGTAGCCGCGCCTTCACGACGGCCGGTAGTTCAACCGCCAATTCCTTGATCTTGGGTTCGTTGTGGGTGATCGGAAGCACCGTCACGACCGCGCGCCCGTCCGCATCGGCGAGGCTGAGAACGACCGCACAGGGCCGGTCCTTCACGCCGTCCTCGCGGCCGGCTTCGTGTTCCGCGTGCCAGAGATACGAATAGCGCACCACCAAACCGGGATGCGGCTTGGGCAGGCTCACGGCTTCCAGTCTTTGATCTCGTCATCCAAGTGCGCGAATTCGTCGGGCACCTTGGCGGCCGCGATCGCCGCAAGCTCCGCGTCCGTGAAGTCTTCGGCGCGCAGCACCTCGCGGTCGCGCCGCTTCAGCCGCGCGTATTCTTCCACAGCAAGCATCACGATCTCATCCTGTCCGTGATTGCGCACCGTCACCGGTCGCTGTTGCGCCATGCGCTTCCAATAGGCAAAACGGCGCTGAACGTCGGTGGCTTCGGCGGTGTCGGTCTTCCTCTTCACGTCCGTTCCTCCAACGCTGCGAGCACAATATACGAAAAATACGAATTTTTCAAAAGGCGCAGTTTCTTGCGAAATTTTGCCGCTTGTTCTATATATGTTCCATGATCTTGGTGGCCCATGGATGGAACTAAGTCATCCAATTCTCACGAATTTGGTACAACACAAGCTACAGCGCATGCGCGTGGAGGAGAGCGGCGCCGTGCTCCTGGCAGCCCGCGACATGCCCGAGCTCTTCCAAGCGCTGAGTCGAGTGCAGGCTCCAACCCGCAACAAAGTTGCACTTCAGTTGCGGCAGAAACCGCAGAATTCCGCCAATGTTGCGCTATTGCGGGTTGGGAGGGGGGTCCGATTCGCATTCTCATCTGGCGCCGCGATGCAGCGCGCGGGGTGCCGCGTTTCGACGGATGTGACATCACATGTGATGGCAGCGTGATGGCAGAAACCGCGGAATTCCACCGATGTGATGGCGTGATGGATCGGATTACATCGCCATTCGCATTCTCAACTGGCGCTGCGGCGCAAACAACGATCAGTGTCAGAGGATCAAGGGGATCAGGCTTGCCATGATGCGAGAATCTGAGCTGACCATTCGCGCCTGCGTCCTGGGCGCGGCGATCGCGATGGTGTTCACCGCGGCCAATGTCTATCTGGGCCTCAAGGTCGGCATCACCATCGCCTCCTCGATCCCCGCCGCGGTGATCTCGATGGGCATCTTGCGCGCCTTCAACACCGGCACGATCCGCGAGAACAACATCGTCCAGACCGTGGCCTCGGCCGGCGGCACGCTCTCGGCGATCATCTTCGTGCTGCCCGGCCTCGTCATGATCGGCTGGTGGCGCAGCTTTCCGTTCCTCGAAACGTTCCTCGTCTGCGCGCTCGGCGGCACGTTGGGCGTGCTGTTCTCGATCCCGCTGCGCCGCGCGCTCGTCGTCAACACGACGCTGCCGTTTCCCGAAGGCGTCGCCGCGGCCGAAGTTCTCAAGGCCGGCGCCCGCGACGACGAGGCCACGGGCAGCGCGATCGAGCGCCAGCGCGGGCCGCTCGTCATCCTCGTCGGCGCGCTCGTCGCGGTCGCGATGCAGGTGGCGACGTTCACCGGCTTGGCGGCGGCGACCGTCGCCACCTACTTCCGCGTCGGCGCCGGCGCCAGCGGCGCAACGTTCGGCTACTCGCTGGCCTTGATCGGCGCGGGCCACCTCGTCGGCATTTCGGTCGGCATGGCGATGCTGACGGGCCTCGTGATCGCCTGGGGTATCGCCACGCCCTACTTGAGCGCGGGCCTGCCGGGCGACACGGCCGAGATCGCCGGCCAGATCTGGGCGACCAAAGTGCGCTTCATCGGCGCCGGCACCATCGCCGTCGCCGCGATTTGGAGCCTCATGGCGCTGGTCAAGCCCGTGATCGACGGCATGATCGCGACCGCGCGCGCCGGTGCCGCGCCCGGCGCGCAACAGGACCGCGATCTGTCGCTTGGCGTGATCGCTCTCCTCAGCGTGATCTGCTTGGTCGCGATTGGCTGGCTGCTGCAAGACTTCATCGGCGACAGCAAACTCTTGCCGCTTCTGTGGCCGCTCACCATCGGCGGCGTCATCTTCACGGTGATCGTCGGCGCCTTCATCGCGACCATCGCGGGCTACATGGCGGGCCTCATCGGCGCCTCGAACAGCCCGGTCTCGGGCATCGGCATTCTCTCGATCGTGTCCGCGGCCGGCCTGCTCGCGCTCTTCGCGCTTCCCGCACTCGGCGGCGAGTCGCGCGACGCGCTTGTCGCCTTCGCCTTGTTCGCGGTCGCGATCGTGTTCTCGATCGCCACCATCTCGAACGACAACCTTCAGGATCTCAAGACCGGCTATCTCGTCGGCGCCTCGCCCTGGCGCCAGCAGATCGCCTTGATCGTCGGCGTCATCTTCGGCGCCTTGGTGATCGGCCCCATCCTCGACCTGCTCAACCAGGCTTACGGCTTTCCGGGCGACCCGAACCGCGCCGCGATCGCCGCCGCGCCGCTCGCCGCCCCGCAGGCCACACTCATCTCCACGCTCGCGCGCGGCGTGCTCACCACCGGACTGGATTGGAGCCTGATCGGCGCCGGCGC
The DNA here is from genome assembly GCA_041477875.1 of Micropepsaceae bacterium. Lineage (GTDB taxonomy): Bacteria > Pseudomonadota > Alphaproteobacteria > Micropepsales > Micropepsaceae > SZUA-430. The sequence continues at coordinate 5,977 of JBGOVA010000093.1, forward strand.
GCTCATCGGTGCCGTGGCCATCGCCATCGACGAGACCCTTGGCCGCCTGAAACTCCTGCGCCTGCCGCCCTTGGCCATCGGCATCGGCATCTATTTGCCGATGGAGGCGACGGCCCCCGTGGTGCTCGGCGCCGTGATCGGCTGGCTTTACAACGGCGCCATCGGCCGGCGCGAAGACGCGGAAATGCTCAAGCGCTTCGGCGTGCTCTTGGCCTCTGGCCTCATAGTCGGCGAAAGCCTGCTCGGCATCCTGAACGCAGGGTTGATCGTTGCAACCGACAACGCGACGCCGCTGGCGCTCGTCGGCCCCGAATTCACGCAGGCAGGCTTGATTGGCGCGGCGCTGTTCGCCGCCCTCATTCTCGCAAGCTACGCCTGGGTCGCCTCAACGCCGACGCACGTGCCGCCGCCGGCGAAACGCTAGGATGCAGATGCTCGCCAACATCGCCCCTGCAAGCATGAACGACGCGGCGCCGACGGCCAGCTGCACGACGCCGTCCCTCGGCACCCCGATCGTCAAAGCCAAGATGACGACTGAAAATACGATTGAGCCGGAGAACCCGGCATATGCCCACCAAATCATGTCTTCCCCCCACGCGCTTGGTGTTCGCGCGCCCCATGAAAATCCTAAACGCGGCGGAGGCGGCCCGCCACACGCGGAGGGCGTTTGCTGCAACCAGTCCGTGAAGCGATGCAAAAAATGCGTAGTGTTGCTGCGGCAACGCGCGTCCGCCGCGCGGACCTCCATTGCGGTGCCGCGACAACCAAAGAACCGGCGGGCGGCGGGCATTTTTACTCTGTCGGAGGAGCCAGCCACCGTTTCGACCACCGGCGTGGTATGCTTCCTCGCCTATCTACGCATGGTCTCCCCATGTCGGTTGGGCCGGCCCGCCATGGGCGTTCGCGCGCCCGCGGCGGGTCGTTTTGCGCATGATGAAGCGGCGCGGCCTAGAGGTCGATGAGCGCGCCGCGCCCCTCGGCTTCGGCGCGCGCGATGATATGGGCGGCGGCCGCCAAATCCTCGATCACAAGGCCCAGCGATTTGTAGAGCGTAATGTCGTCCGCGCGCAGCCGGCCGGGAAGCGCGCCGCTCAACACGTCGGCGATGTTGCCCAAGATGTGGCGCTCGTCGACGAGCCCGCGCTGCGCCGCGCGCACGTATTCGCCGCCTTGCTCGAGCATGCCCTGCTTGTTGTCGGCGAAGACGCGCGCCTTCAGCAGCAGATCGCTGTCGATCTCGGCGTCTTTCGCCCGGCTCGAGCCCACGACGTTCACGTGGACGCCCGCCGCCATGTCGCGCCCGAAGAGGATCGGGTCGGCGGCCGCGGTCACGGTGCACACGATGTCGGCGTCCGCGACGCAGCGCGCCGCCTCGCGCGCCGGCTCGACCTCGAGCCCAAAGCGCGCGCTCATCTCGCGCGCAACCGTCGTGGCTTTCGCAAAATCCCGCCCCCAAATCCGCGCGTGTTTGATCGTTCGCACCAGCATCATCGCCTCGACATGGGACCAAGCCTGCTCGCCATAGCCGAGCACCGCCAGGCGCACGCTGTCGGGCCGCGCCAGAAGGTCGGTCGCGACCGCACTCGCAGCTGCCGTGCGGATGCGCGTTACCGTTCCCCCATCCACGACACCGATCAGACTGCCGTGCTCCGGCTCGAACAGCAGGATTGCACCCTGATGCGAGCCGAACGCCGTGCCGAAATTGCGGGGGTAGACGCTGATCACCTTGACGCCGAAACATTTCGGCTCGCCCAGCCACCCCGGCATCATACCGAGCATCGCACTGTGTTCGGGCAGATCCACGATCCAGCGCAGCGGCGTCACGGTTCGGCCGGCTGCCATGGCCGCGAAGGCGCCGCGCATCGCATCGATGCACGCCCGCATGGGCAGAAGCGATTGCACTTCCGCCTTGCCGACAATCCGCGTCATGGCCCCGGTCTCTTGCGCAGCTCGTTCTTCAACACCTTGCCATAGCTGTTGCGCGGCAGGCGGTCCAGGAATTGATACAAACACATTGTCCGGATCGAGCCGGCGGACCTAGGCTCGATTGATGAGCCGTCGAGTCGGCCGATCCGCGGCCGAACGGCGGCAACCGAACGGGAGAACCTGCAATGCGGCGCACGAAACTCGCCCTCACTGCATTTGCGCTCATGTTGGCCTGCGTGCTGACGTCGTCCTCCGGCATGGCGGCCGGCACTATCGTCAGCAAGACAAAGGTCATCGGCAACAACGTCAACATCACGAGCACCGGCGGCGTCACCACGGTCCAAGCGAACAACAGCTGCAGCACGGGCATTTCGGGTTATCTCTATCAGTCCGTCCTCGTTTTCTTTGGCGGCGGCGTCTACAGCGTCACCCAATCCACCACCTGCCCGTAAGGATCAGGGGCAGCAGCGGATCGGCGTGGCAGCCACCCGCGCCGACCGCTCCCGCATCAACCAATTCCAAAAACTACTGAATGAAGTCGCCGCGCGCCGTCGGGATTTACGATGGAACGTCGCGGCGGCGGGAACGGCGCGTGCATTTCACGAGGGAGGTGTCTCGATCCTGAACACATGGACTAACAATCGTGAGATTGTTAATCGCTGCGCTTTTGTTTCTGACGGCGGCGACCCATGCGATGGCCGGCTGCGACACGCCGCCCGCGCCGAACAGCGATCCGACAAGCGAAGAGCTGCGCGCCGCGATGGAGATCGCCGGCGCCAAGACGCAACCGCGCGGCGCCTACGCGGTGGCGCCCGAGTGCATGCCGGGAAGCCGGCTCGGTTTCTACGACGGACGCGGCCTGATCCTGCTGTCGGACGATTGGCGGCGCGTGGGCGGACTGACGCGGTTGGTCCACGAAATGCGCCATCACTATCAGCACGAGAACGGCTTGCCGATTGACGAGTGCGACGCCACCGAGGTCGCGTCGAAATGGGCCGACGAAAACGACTTCATCAATGAGGCCAGGCGGGAGCGCGGCTACGGCGCGGCCGAATGTGTCGGTTCTTGACGCGGGCGCGCTAACCCTCGGGCCGCTGCTGCCGCGGTGCGCCGTTGTAGACCAGGGCGCCCGACGACGTCGTGATGGTCAACTTGCCGTCGGCGCCGAAACTGTAACGCTGCGCGGATTGAAGCGCGTCCAAGTACACACTTTCTTGCGGCATCACGCCGTTATCCACGCACGCCATCTTGGTCGAAATCAGAGCGCCGATTTTCAAAGTGCCCTTGCCGACCTCGACCGGCCCTGAATAAAGGTTGCATCCGCCGCGCCCCGAAACGCGCCCCTCAGCGAAGGACAACGTCACGCGCCCGGGATTGATGACTGGCGCGCCATTGATCGTCTCCGCGACCCAATCCTGCTGCGAAAGCCGATCCGCGCGATCGTCGTCGGAGACGGCGGACTCGCATGCCGCAAGGCCGGTGACGATGGCGATTGCCAACACCACCGCTTTCAAATGCCGCACCATGTGCGCCTCCCGCTTTGAGATCGGCTAGTTCTTGAGCAGCGATCCTAGCACGCCGCGCACGAGTGCGCGTCCAAGGCTGCTGCCGATAGACGACGTGACCGACCTGACCGCGCTCTTGGCCGCGGCTTCGGCCATCGTTTGGCGCTGATAGCCGCGCGGCTGTGGCGCCTCCCGCGGCGTCTGGGGCATCGGCGCACTCTGCGGCCGCCGTGTCTGCGGCTCGCCGCCGGCGCCCCAGGTTCTGCGCGAAGGCGCAGGTCCGCTTGCCGCGGTCGGGGCCTCACCCGACGACTTGCCCTGCGCGGTCTTCATCAAAATCTCGTAGGCGGATTCCCGGTCGATCGCCTGGTCGTACGCGTCCTTGACCGGGCTCATCGCCATCACGGCTTTGCGTTCGTCCGGCGTGATCGCCCCCATCCGGCACGTCGGCGGCGCGATCAGCACGCGATCGACGATGGACGGAATGCCCTTCGCATCGAGCGTCGACACGAGCGCTTCGCCGACCTCGAGTTCTTGCACGGCGTCCGACGCCTTGAACTTCGGGTTCTCGCGAAAATTATCGGCGACCGCCTTCACCGACTTGCGGTCCTTCGGCGTGAACGCGCGCAGCGCATGCTGCACCTTGTTGCCGAGCTGGCCCAACACGTCGTCGGGAATATCGAGCGGCGACTGGGAAATGAAATAGATACCGACACCCTTGGATCGGATCAGCCGCACCACCTGTTGGACCTGATCGAGCAACGCCTTCGGCGCGTCGTCGAACAGCAAATGCGCTTCGTCGAAAAAGAACACGAGCCGCGGCTTGTCGAGATCGCCGACCTCCGGCATCTGCTCGTACAGCTCGGACAGCAGCCACAACAGGAATGTCGCGTAGAGCATGGGACTGCCGAACAGCTTTTCGGCCGCAAGCACATGAATGGCGCCGCGTCCTTGCTCGTCGGCAATCAAAAGGTCGGTCAGCTTCAAGGCCGGCTCGCCGAAAAACGCATCGCCGCCCTGGTTCTCGAGCGTCAGCAGCGCGCGCTGGATCGCGCCGACCGAGGCGGGCGCAATGTTGCCGAACTGCATCTGATACTTGTCGGCGTTCTCGCCGACGTTGACCAGCATCGCGCGCAAGTCCTTGAGATCGAGCAACAGCAGCCCTTGCTCGTCCGCAATGCGGAACACGATGTTGAGCACGCCTTCCTGCGTGTCGTTCAGCTGCAGCATGCGCGCAAGCAGGATCGGCCCCATCTCGGACACGGTCGCACGCAAAGGATGGCCCAGTTCGCCGAACAAATCCCAGAACACGACCGGGTGCGCGGCCGGCTTCCAATCCGTCTGACCGATTTTCTGCAAACGCTCGGTGATGAAGGGCTTGATGTCCGCCGGCTGACAAAGCCCGGCGAGATCGCCCTTGATGTCGGCGACGAAGACGGGCACGCCCGCGCGGCTGAAACCTTCCGCCATCACGCGCAGCGTCGAGGTCTTTCCCGTACCCGTTGCGCCGGCAATCAAGCCGTGCCGGTTTGCAATCGACAGAAGGAGGCTCTGCGGCGCCTCGCCTTTACCCAGAAAAATCGATCCGGAATCCGCCATGGGTTCACACGCAAGCCTTCGAACAGAGGGGAGTCTTGAGCGCGCACTATAGGCCCGGAACGAGGCAGCTTCCAAAGCGTCAGTGCGTATCTTTTTGGACAGGCTTCGTATGCGTCCCGCTCGTGATCCGGTCGAGCAGGGCCAAGAACACCGCCGACGCGATGAACACGAGGTGGATCACGACCTTCCAGAAAATGTCGCTGTCGGTGTAGGCTTGGCGATCCAAGAACACCTGCAGCAATTTCACCGCCGAAATCGTCAACAGCGCCGTCGCCACCTTGACCTTCAGCGACCCGGGATCGAGCCGCCGCAACCATTCCGGCGAATCCTCCAACGCTTCGTCGCCGAACCGTCCGACGAAATTCTCATAAGAACTCAGCATGACCATGACGATCAGCCCGGACACCAGCGCCCCGTCGATCAGCTCCAGAATCGGCATCACCATGCTGAACTCGCCGTCCTCGCGCGTCGGCGGAAAGAGCGCAATCTCAGCGACGTGGAGCACCTCGAAAATGAAACTGACGGCATAGACCAACAGCGCGAACGCGAGCCCGATGTAAAAAATGACCAGCAGATAACGGCTGTAAAGGATGATCCGCTCGACAATGGTTTGAATCGTGTCCATCGGGTTGGTCGTGGCCGCGACGATGATCTGTTTCAACCGTTCAGACATGCTCGCCGCGCTTTTCGTTGCGCCCGGGCGTGTTCATCCACACGATCAGATAGCGGACCGGCACGACCCACGCCATGCCGGCGACGGCGTAAAACAAAAGTTCGAGCACCGGCCCCGCATTGGGCAGGATGGCGACCGCCGCCCGCATCACCAGAAGGGCATAAACGGCGATGATCGCGAGCAGGGCGAATACACCGATGAATTTCTTGAGCCGCATCGTCATGGCCGCCTGATTAGCAATTGCGCGCGGTCGGGGCAAACTGCGACACTTCAGGGCCAGCGAGCGGATAGACGCCCATGAAAACCATCGGCCTGATTGGCGGAATGAGCGCCGAAAGCACAGCGATCTACTATCGTCTGATCAACGAGGACGTGCGCGCGCGCCTCGGCGGCCATCACTCCGCGGAGTTGATTCTCTGGTCGGTGGACTTTGCCGAAATCGAAGCGATGCAGCGCGCCTCCGCCTGGGACAAGGCCGGCGCCAAACTCGCTGACTGCGCCCGCCGTCTTGAAGGCGCCGGTGCCCAGGCGATTCTCGTCACCGCCAACACGATGCACAAAGTCGCCGCTGCCGTAGCAGCCGCCGTGCGCGTGCCGTTATTGCACATCGCCGACGCAACGGCGGACGCGATCAAGCATGCGAATTGCACCCGGCCTCTGCTGCTCGCCACCCGCTACACGATGGAGCAGGATTTCTACAAAGGCTACCTGGCCGACCGCCACGGCATCGAAGCCATCGTGCCCGATGCGCAAGGCCGCACGACAATCCACGATGTCATCTACAACGAACTCGTGCACGGCATCGTCAAGCCTGAGTCCAAACGACGTTACCTTGGCGTCATGGAACAGGGGCGCCGCCAAGGCGCCGACAGCGTCATCTTCGGGTGCACCGAAATCGGTATGATCCTATCGCCGGAAGATTTCGCCGAGCCGTGCTTCGACACCGCGGTCCTGCACGCCAAAGCCGCCGTCGATTTCGCGCTCGCCTAATCGGGCAACGTGCCGCAGCGAGACGACTTGCCCGGCAACGCCGCTGGCCGTATCTGCCACGCTATGATTGTCGCTTTTTTCCAGGGCGCCGAAGCCACGCCGCGCCAAGTCGCATCGCGCCGCGCGATCGCGATTTGGCTGCTCATCGTCTGCGGTCTGATCGCCGCGATGGTCATTCTGGGCGGCCTGACGCGCCTTACCGGTTCTGGCCTTTCGATCACCGAATGGAAGCCGATCCACGGCGCGCTGCCGCCGTTGTCGGACGGCGACTGGCAGGAGGAATTCAACGCCTACAAAGCCATCCCGCAATACGAGCAAATCAACAAAGGCATGACGCTCGCGGAATTCAAAGGCATCTTCTGGTGGGAGTGGGCCCATCGCAATCTGGGGCGGATGATCGGCGTCGCCTTCCTGCTGCCGTTCCTCGTCTTCCTCTTTCAGGGCCGCATCGAACGCGCGCTTGTTCCAAGGCTGCTCGGCCTGTTCGTCCTCGGCGGCATGCAAGGCGCGCTCGGCTGGTTCATGGTGATGAGCGGTCTGACCGGTCGCGTCGATGTCAGCCAATATCGCCTCGTCGCGCATCTCGCTCTCGCGCTCCTCATCTATGCGGCGATCTTGTGGACCGCGCTGCCGTTGTGGCGGGGCGAGTGGCCCATCAAGCAAAGCGGACATCCGCTGTTCCGTTGGTCGCTGGCCCTGGTAGGGCTGATCTTCATACAGATTCTGCTCGGCGGCTTCGTGGCCGGTCTCGACGCCGGCCTCACGTACAACACGTGGCCGCTGATGGACGGCGACTTCGTCCCCGCGGGCTACTTCGCATACGCGCCGTGGTGGCTCGCGCCCTTTGAGGACGTGACGACGGTTCAGTTCCATCACCGCATGATGGCCTACATCGTCGCAGCCGCCGTGGCGGCGCTGGTCATTGCGGGCCGCAGGCAAGGTCTGCAGGGGCGGGCGCGCATCGGCCTCATCGCATTGGCGCATGCCGTCGTGCTGCAAATCCTGCTGGGAATTTGGACGCTGATCGCCGTAGCGCCGGTCTGGTTATCGGCGCTGCATCAGCTCGGCGCGCTGCTCGTCCTGACGTCGGCCTTGTATCTCGCGTTCGCGCTACGCGCGGTTCCCGCCGCCGGCAAGCTCGCGCCCGCGCCTGCAACTAGGTAGGATGAGTTTCACTGTGCCTTCGGGCGCGTTCATTTGGCGGCGCAAGACCGATGTCGACAAATAGTCCGGACAAACCTCATCGCGACGCTTTGTTGGACGACGCGCTCGCCTCCACGTTCCCGGCCAGCGATCCCGTCTCGTTCACCTCGACTGCCATTCCAACGACCGACCACACTGGGGAAGCACTCATGCCCAAGGCGACCGCCAAAGCGAAGAGTACCGGCCGCAAAGCTTACAAACTCTACGGCGCATCGGGCGGCGGTTCGATGATCGTCGAAGCGGCGTTCGGCTTCACCAAGCTGCCGGTCGAATTCGTCGACGTGCCGTGGGACGACACCGGCTGGAACAGCAAGACATTGAAGAAGCTGAACCCGCTCGGCCAGGTGCCGACGCTGGTCCTGCCCGACGCAACGGTGATGAGCGAGAGCGCTGCGATCATCCTGCACATCGCCGACAAGGTCCCGGGCTTCGAACTCGTGCCGCCGCGCGCTCACGCAAAGCGCGCGCAGTTTCTGCGTTGGCTCGTATTCCTGGTCGCGGCCGTCTATCCGACCTTCACCTACGGCGACGTGACGGAACGCTGGGTCGGTGCCGGCCACAAAGAGGGTGCAGGCAAAGCGCTGCGCGAAGGCACCGACGAGCACCGCAAAACGATCTGGCGCTTCGTCGAGAGCCAAGTCCGCGGTCCCTGGTTCTTGGACAAGACGTTCTCCGCGCTCGATCTCTACATTTGGATGATGATGAAGTGGCGCCCCGGCGGCGATTGGTTCACAGCCGAATGTCCGAAGCTCCACAAAATCGCGACTACCATGAACGACCATCCCGTCTGCAAGAACGTGACGGCGCGCAACAAGCTCTAGTGCGCGGCGGTGAGGCTGCGGCCGGGTTGTCGGCCGCAGCGCTGCTATTCTTCACGGAGATAGTGGTGCCGGTTCGAGCCGTCGAAGGCGGCCGCTCTTAAGACAGCAGCGCTTGAAACAACCTCGCTGAACCGCAAGGGCAGGGGTCGTTGCGGCCGAGCTTTTCCAAAAGCTCCTTGTCGCCGTGCACGACGCGATCGCCGCGCTTCACGGAGGTCTCGGACGGGAATCCTTTGCGGCGCTTGCTCATGACCTCAAAAGCAGGGCTGGTCTTCAAACTTGCTATGTTTGCGCATGGCACTTCTCCTCAAACCCTTGAAAAAGGGCGGCCTCTCTACACTGCGGCGGTGGCGCTGTCACGCCGCACCTCACATCAGCGTGATCCCGTTTCCCCTTGGGTGTGTGGATCGCAGGCAATAGAGTGCGCCCCGAAATCAGGGGGAGGGGGCCCATGCGCCGCTTTGCAATTTCCGTTGCCGTTCTGGCTTTGACGATCGCCGCCGCGCCGGTGCGCGCCGCGGACAAAATTCCCGACTACGTCGCTGCCGCGGTGGCCGACAAGGACCGCCCGAAGGAAGACACGGACCGCGACGCCGATCGCAAGCCCAACCAGATCATGGCGCTGACGGGCGTGAAGCCCGGCGACCGCGCTGTCGACGTCGGTCCCGGCAAGACCGGCTACTACACGCGCATCTTGAGCCGCATCGTCGGCGCGAACGGCAAGGTCTACGCCTTCAACCCGACCTGGGTCGACGCGAAATTCCCGAAGGCCAAGGAAGGCATCGCCGCATTGATCGCCGCCGGCTATCCCAACGTCGAAGCCTCGGTCCAGCCGATGGCCGAAATCAAGTTCGACAAGCCCGTCGATCTCATTTTCATCAGCCAGCTCTATCACGACCAAGTCTGGCAGAAGATCGACACCGCCAAGATGAACAAGGCGATCTTCGACGCGCTGAAACCGGGCGGCGTCTATTTCATCATCGACCACTCGGGGCCGGGCGTGACGACCTCGGAGCAAATCGACAAGCTCCACCGCATCGACGGCGACTTCGTGAAGAAGGAAGTGCTCGCCGCCGGCTTCAAGCTCGAAGCCGAAAGCGACATCCTTCGCAACCCCGCCGACCCGAAGAACATCCTGGTCTTCGATCCGTCGATCCGCGGCAAGACCGACCAGTTCGTCTTCAAATTCCGCAAGCCCGCGAAGTAAGCGAGCCCATCGGCTGGCGGCGGCTTACGCCGCCAGCGCCTGATCCAGATCCGCGATGATGTCCGACACGTCCTCGATGCCGACCGAGACGCGCACGACGTCCGGCCCTGCGCCCGCGGCGCTCTTCTGTTCGTCGGAGAGCTGGCGGTGCGTCGTCGAGGCCGGGTGGATGATCAGCGACCGCGTGTCGCCGACGTTGGCGAGATGCGACAGCAGCTTGACGCTGTTGACGAGATTGACGCCGGCCTCATACCCGCCGCGCACGCCGAACGTGAACACCGCGCCCGCGCCCTTGGGGCAATAGGTCTGCGCCAGGCCGTAGCACGGATCGTTCGGCAGGTTGGCGTAGCTGACCCACGACACCTTCGAATGCCGGCTCAAATGCTGCGCCACCGCCTTCGCGTTCTCGCAGTGCTTCTGCATGCGCAACGGCAAGGTCTCGATCCCGGTCAACAGCAGGAACGCATTGAACGGCGAAATCGCCGGACCCAAATCGCGCAGGCTCAAGACGCGGCAGGTGATCGCGAACGCCATGTCGCCGAACGTCTCGTGCATCTTGATGCCGTGATAGGACGGGCAGGGCTCCGACAGCATCGGATATTTCTTCGTGCGCGACCAATCGAACGAACCCGCATCGACGATGACCCCGCCGATCGAATTGCCGTGTCCGCCCAAAAACTTCGTCGCCGAATGGATGATGATGTCCGCGCCCCATTCGACGGGCCGGATGAGGTAGGGCGTCGCCAGCGTGTTGTCGACGATGAACGGCACGCCGGCCTCTTTCGCCACCGCGCCGATCGCCTCGATGTCGATCACCACGCCGCCGGGGTTGGCGATGCTCTCGATGAAGATCGCCTTCGTCTTCGCCGACAGCTGACGGCGGAAGCTATCCGGATCGCGCGCGTCGGCCCACTTCACATGCCAGCCGAAATTCTTGAACGCATGGCCGAACTGATTGACCGA
>JBGOVA010000096.1:0-16663 GCA_041477875.1 Micropepsaceae bacterium
ACGCCCAGCATGTGGTCGGCGCTGGAGACTTTGAAGGCGCCGGGTTCTTCGACCTCGAGCTTCTTGACCACCATGTCTTCGATCACGGCGGCGTAGCGCTGGCTGCGCACGCCCATGCCGAATTTGGAGGCGTCCATTTCGAGGCCGACCTTCTTCGTGAACTCGCCGTTGCCGTCGGCGACCATCAGCACCTTGCCGGCCGCGTTCTGGTCCTTGCCCCAGGCGTTCATCACGAAGGCGTCGTTGACCGAAAGGCAGACGACGGCGTCGACGCCCTTCTTCGTGAAGTCGCCCGCGTGCTCCACATAGCCCGGCATGTGGCGCGCCGAGCAGGTCGGCGTGAAGGCGCCGGGCAGCGCGAAGAGCACCGTCTTCTTCTTGCCGAACAACTCGTCGGTCGTGATGGGGGCCGGACCCTTTTCGGTCATGTGCATCAGGGTCACGGAGGGAATGCGGTCGCCGACTTTGATCGCCATGGGTTTGCCTCAGCCTTTCGCGGTTTCTTCGCGGGAGGATGTAAGCGATCCGGCGGCGAGAAGAAAGGGCGGCGGGTTCGTTACGGCCTATTCCAAGGCCGCCAGGGCGCGGGCCCAGGGTTCCGGCTTGTCGATGGGCCGGCGCGGCACGGGCGTGAGGCCCAGCCCCGTGACGGAGGAGCCTTGCGTGCCCACGACCCAGGTTTGCTCCAGCGCACGCTCGCCGTGGACGACGGTGATGCGGATGCGCTTGCCCTTGAGCGGCTTGAACTGCAGGGTGCTGCCGATCGTGAGCTTGAGCACGGCAACGCCGTTGTCGTCGGCGGCGCTCGGCTCGATCTCGGCCACGCGCACGAAGCCCGGACCCTCGACCAGAAGCAGGGCGCGGCGTTCGCCGCCCACACCCTTGGCACGGATGGTCAGCACGACCTTGCCGTCGACGACGGCCGCGCGCACCTCGCGGATTTCGATGCCGACGGTCGCCGGATTGGCCGAAGGGCTGCGACCGCTATAGGCCTCGATCAGCTTGGCGTTCGCCTCGTCGGGCTCGGGCGCGGCCTCGGTCGGCTCGATGGTCAGCTCGTGCTCGGCCGTCGCGGGCACGCACATGTTGCGACAAATGCCGTAGGCGATCTTGACATGGAGCTTGACGGGCTTCGTCGGATCGGCGGCGCGAAACTCGATCGGGAACACGACCTCGGTTCTATAGACGTTGAGCTTTTCGCCGTAAGCGACCGCGCGCAGCGGGACGGGCCAGATCGTTTCCGGATCGTCGGCCAAATTCTCGCTCCCCGACCAGTCGAACATCGGGGGTATGCCCGACGCACCGGGCGCGCGCCAATACGTCCACCAGCCACTGTCAAGCTTGATTTGGACGCCCGCTTTGATGACGCCCGTGCCGGCAAATTGTGCCGACTCCAGGATCAAACGACTCTCGGCCGGCGACTTGCCCGACCACGGCGTCGCGACCTCGCCGGCGCGCGCCGCCGCCACGCCGGACAATATGAGTACAACCGCGAGTTTGAGGGGGGCCTTCATGCCCGGCACCATAGCGAGACACCTCGCGCCCATGACAGTCCTTCACATCAACACGGGGGTAAACCTTCCGTGAGATTATCCGGGGTCCGAATAACGATTCCGGCGCTACCATCCCTCGTTACAATGGAACGTTTGCCGCGTTAACCGAAACGGTTTAGAATCATTACATGGGCTTGTTTGGAAGAACACGACAAAGACCGACGCCCGGCGGGTACCTGGAGGGCCAGGTGCTCATCGCAATGCCCAACATGCCGGATCCGAAATTCGAGCAGGCGGTGTTGTTCCTGTGCGCGCATTCGGAACGCGGCGCGATGGGACTGGTGCTGAACAAGCTCGTCAGCAACATCACGTTCTACGATCTCTTGCGCCAGTTGCGCATTCGTCCGCCCGCGCGCCGTCTGCCCGGCATTGCGATCCAGTTCGGCGGGCCTGTCGAAACCGGCCGCGGTTTCGTTTTGCACACGCCGGATTATTCGGCGGGCAATGCGACGGTGAAAGTCGGACAGAACGTCGGACTGACCGCGACCGTCGACGTGCTCAAGGCGATGGCCGAAGGCGGCGGCCCGCGCGAGAAGATGCTGGCGCTCGGTTATGCCGGCTGGGGCACGGGGCAGCTCGAAAGCGAAATCCAACGCAACGGTTGGCTGACGTGCGCGGCCGACGACTATCTGCTCTTCGGTCAGCAGCTGCAGGGCAAGTGGGAATACGCGATCCGCAAACTCGGCTTCAATCCGTCACAGCTGTCGCGGGATTCGGGCCGGGCCTGAACCCGGGTGGGGCAGCTGTTTCTGCGCGCCCGTGCCGCGGCCTTTGAGCGCGATGAAATTATACGCCGCCGTCGCGTCCATCGCCGCTCCGAAAAGAAAGCCTTGCGCGAACTCGCAGCGCAGGGATTTGAGGCGCGAGGCTTCGGCCTGCGTCTCCACACCTTCGGCCACGACCGACATGTCGAGATCGTGCGCGAGGCGGATGATCGATTTGAGGATGACCGGCGTCTCTTCGTTGCGCGCCATGTCGGTGACGAAGCTGCGGTCGATCTTGACCGTATCGAACGGAAAGCGCTGGAGATACGCGAGCGACGAGAAGCCGGTGCCGAAATCGTCGAGCGCCAAGCCCGCGCCCGCTTCCTTCAAACGGCCGAGCGCGCGCGCCGTCTGGTCCGGGTTCTGCATGATGACGCTTTCGGTGAGCTCGAGTTTCAGCGTGAGGCGCGCGAGTTTTTCGTTGCGCAGGACCGCGACGACGTCGTCGAAGAACTCCTGGCGGAAGAGCTGGCGCCCCGAAACGTTGACGCTGCAAAAGAGAGGTTCGCGCAACGGGAAATAGGACTGCCAGCGCTTGAGTTCGGCCGCCGCCGTTTCGACCGCATAGCGGCCCAGGGGCGTGATGAGGCCGGTCTCCTCGGCAAGCGCGATGAACTCGGAGGGACCCAGGAGACCGCGGTGGGGATGGCGCCAGCGCATCAGGGCTTCGAAGCCCGCGATGGAGCCGTCTTCGAGGCGCACGATGGGCTGATAGTGCATCTCGATCTGGCCGCGCTCGAGGGCGGTGCGCAGATCGGTGTCCATGATCAGACGCTCGGCCGAACGCGGCTTCATCTGCGGCTGATAGATCTCGAAGCCGCCGCGCCCTGCCCGCTTGGCGTGGTTCATCGCGATCTCCGCCTCGCGCAAAACGTCGCCGCCGTAGCGGTGGCCGGGCTCGATGAGGGCGAGGCCGATGGAGGCGGCCGGATAAATTTCGCGGTCGCCGATCGCGACGGGTTGGATGAGGGCGTCGCGAATGCGGGTAGCGACTTGTGCGCCGTCTTCGTCGCCGCGCGAGCCCAGGGCCAAGACGGCGAACTCGTCGCTGCCGAGCCTGGCGACGGCATCCTCGGGGCCTGCCGCGTGATCGAGGCGCCGCGCGATCTGCGACAGGAACTGGTCGCCCGCCTGGTGGCCCATGCTGTCGGTCACGACGCGCAAGCGGTCGACGTCTATCGCAAGCACCGCGCCCTGGCGGTGCACCTGGCCCGTCTGCATCGAGGCGAGGACGCCGTCGAGACGCGTCAGGAAGCCGTTGCGCAGCATTAGGCCGGTGACGCTGTCGGAAGCTTCGTCGCTTTGGCGCTGGGACTCTTGCGCCTTGCGGCCGGTGATGTCGCTGACGACGCCGATGCAGCGCACAGCCTTGCCGTCGGCACCGGCGATGCAGCTTGCACGCAACTGGATCCAGCGCGTGCCGCCCTTCGCGTGGCGCATGCGCATCTCGAGCGTGAAGGAGGAATTGCCCTGGCGGCGATGCGCGTTCATCGAGTCGGCGTAGAGCTGAACGTCTTCGCGCGCGATCAACCCGGCCCATTTGCGTTCGGAGGATGCGAGTGCGCCGGGCTCCAATCCCAGGAGCGCTTCGACCGACGGGGAGAGGAAGAGCGTGTCGGCCTCGAAGTTCCAATCCCAGAGGCCCTGATGCGCGGCGGCAAGGCCCAGCGAGTAGCGATACTCGGCCTCCCGCGCTTTGCGCTGATCGTCGGACATTTCCTGGACGGCGGCTTCGTCAAGCTCGGGCGTGCGGGGAACCGCGGTGGCGAAGGCAAGCGCCAACGCGCCGGATGCAAACAGCGCGTCGGCGGCCAGCGACAGGTTGGCGATCTGATGCGCGAAATCGGCGGGCAGCAGGCCGGGACCCATGACGGCAACCAGCACGACCGCGATGCCGGGGACGAGCGCCCGTGCGCGGGCTTCGGAGCGCAATGCTTCGACGAGGGCCAATACGGCGGCGGCCGCACACCCCAAGATCGCGAGAACTTGCACGGCGGGCGCGGCGTAGGTCACGCCGAACGCCGCCGCGACGGCGAAACCCACGGTCGCAAAGGCGGCGCCGTCGAAGACCAATGCGAAGCGCGGGCGGGCGTAGTCCAGCGACAGTTGCGACGTGATGTAGCGCAGCGCCGCCGCGATCATCAGCGCGCCGATGACCAAGAGAACGGGCTTCGGCGCGGGCAAGATCGCGCCGCCGAGGATCAGCACGATCAGCGCGCCGAGCGAAAGCGCCGCCCAAGCGGGCTCCGCCGATCTGCGAAACACGGCGAGCCCCGCAAGCCATGCCGTCATCGCCAACACGGCGCCCGCGAGCAGACCCAGCAGCAGCGTCTCGGTTTGCTTCGAGGCGGCGAGCGCTTCGGGTTTCCACATGCGCCACGTTGCGGAGGCTGCCGGGCCCTCCGAATACAGAGCGAATGTCGATGTCGCGAAAGGCTCCAGATAGATGTCGGCCGCCATCCCGCCTCCGATGTCGAGCAGGTCCGCCTTGCCGCCCTCGCCATCGGCGACAACGTCGAACAAGCCCACGACAATCGCGCCGTCGAGGAAGCGAAGAATGCCGCCCGTTCCGGACTCGACAGTCACGATGCGGTGGAGCTGTTGCTTGGTCGGATTGGCGAGCTCCAATTCGAGCCAGCGCTTTTCGACGCCGCCCGGCGTCGGCGCTTCCGCCTTTGGCGGCGCGTCGTCGAACGGTTTCAGCCACGGCGTCAGATCGACGACATCGCGGTCGAGCGAAACCGGCGCCACGGCAAACGCCGTCGTCGGCGCGAACGAAAGCGCCGCAACAAAAGCCAGCATCAACGTGCGCAGAAGCCGACGCACATAACCCCCGGTGAGCAGGGCCCCCATCGGCCAATGCCGAGAGGACCGCGAATCTCGCCCTGACTCTAGGTATCGGCGGGTTGCCGCCTTTGGCAAGCGAACGGGCGAACTGCCAGGTATACGCATGATTCGCGCGACGCATGCGCGAAATGCGGCCCGACCGCAAGGGGTGAAATGCAGGAACTTGGCGCGGCATCGTTAAGACTTCTCTCGGCGCCGTAAGCTGGGCGAGGCGGGCCCGCAAACAATTGATTCCAGGCGTTGTCGGCACGCCGGTATGGTTCCTCGACGTTTCGGTCTCCAGGGGGGGCGATGCGTGGTTGCAAGGCGGTGTACGCACTTATCGTGGCGAGCGCTTCTCAACTGAGCATCGCGGGAGCCGCTCCGGCGGTGTCGTCAGCGGAAGTCGTCGCGGCGGAGCGCGCGTTCGCCGCCGACGCGCAAGTCCGGGGTTTCGTCGCGGCGTTTAAGAAATACGCCACGTCGGACGCTATCGGGTTCCAGCCCGACCGCGTGAACATTCAACAATCCCTGGCCGATCAGCCGGACGAGCCCGCGAACAAATCGCTCAAATGGTGGCCCGTGTGGGCCGGCATCGCTCAGTCCGGCGACATCGGCTTCACGACCGGTCCTTACACGTTCGGTGAGCAGCGGTTCGGACACTATTTCACGGTTTGGGCGAAGCAGGCCCATGGCGCGTGGCGCTGGATCTATGACGGCGGCCCGCGCAACGAAGCAAGATCCACACTCGGGTCCGATGCTATTCCCACGCACTTGCCGATTGCCACCGCGGCGGCCGGCTCCGCCGACAAAGCCTGGTCGGACGTCGCCAACCTTGAATCGACGCTCGCGGCGGGGCGAAGCAGAACACGAAAGCGGCTTACCTCACCGCGCTTCCGGAGGACGCACGCATCATGGGCTCTCCGGCGCAGCCCGCGACCGACGGCACCGCGCGCGCAGCGGAACTCGACCAACGCGCAACGACAACTGAATTCAACCCGCTTGGCGGGCGCGCTTCGCAAGCGGGCGACTTGGTCTTCACCTACGGCGACGCGAAATGGGTGCGCGACGGCGAGGCGCGCCGCGGTCACTACGTGCGCATCTGGCAAATGCGAACCGCAGGTTGGAAACTCGTCTTCGATGAAATTCTAAGTGTGCCGCCGTCACAGAAGCCGATGCCTTAACGCCCCATGCGATCGCTGTTCCGCAAACCTGCCATGCCCGGCAGGTTCGCCGTAGAACAGCTGTCGCCAAACCTGCCTGAAAGAGTTATTCAACTCTTTGAGTCCAAGTTTCGCGCGGAGCGCTCCAAGCGCCAGCCGCACTCCGATTTTGACGCAGCGTCAAGACGCAGTTCAACGGTAGGTTCACCAAGTTCGAATTGGCGGTTCGGGTCGCGAATGACGGACGCGCTTTGGATCGGCGGGCTTGATGCCTAGACGCGGCCGGCAAAGGCTCGTTCTGACACGCTCGGGAGCCCGGTCCCTTGCTTTTCGTTCGGGACGTTGCGCGTTCATCGAGCCGCCACACGGCTGGCGGATCGCTTGTTTTCCGTGGGGCGCCGACTCAAATCGAATGTCGACCTTGCGCGTTGCGGAACCAATGGCGGCGAAAGAGCCATGAAGGGAGGTCCAAATGGCGAGGATTCTCGTCGTCGAAGACAATGCGACCGAGGCCGAGCATCTGCGTTCGCTGCTGGAGAACGGCGGGTTAGAGACGGACGTCTGTTTCGAATCGAAGGCGGCCTTATCGCTGTTCAACGAAGACGTGCACGATCTGGTGGTCTGCAACATCGCGATGCCGGGGCTGTCCGGGTATGACGTTTGCCGCCGCGTCAAGACGAGCGCCCAGACCAAAATCGTGCCGGTCGTCCTGCTTGCGGCGGCGAGCGACCCCATCGACATCTACCAGGGGCTCAAGTGCGAGGCGGAACATTTCGTGACGACGCCGTGCGACGGCGAGCAATTTGTCGCCCTCATTCGGCGCGCCTTGCGGGACCGCAATGAGAGCGTGCAAAACGAACCGGCTTCCGGCAACGAGATTAGTTTTCTAGGAAGAACGTTTGCCACGAGCGCTGACAAGGCGCGCATACTCAACCTGCTGTTGGCAACCTTCGAAGACTACGCGCGGACTCGTCAAGAGCTTGACGAACGCCGGGCAGAATTGGCCAGCGTCAAGCAGACCGCCGAGGCGTTGGCGAGCGAACTTGACCGTCGCGTTCGGGAAAGCGTGGCTGAACAGGTCGAGCGTAAGGAAATTCTGTTTCAATCGCAAAAGATGGAGGCGTTGGGCGACCTGGCGAGCGGACTCGCGCACGACTTCAACAACGTGCTCACCGTCGTCGTCGGCAATCTCGACACCATCTCGGCGGAACTCAAGGGCAACCCACGCGTCGTCAAGCTCTCCAACACCGCCCTCGAGGCCGCCCTGCGCGGTGCGGAACTGACGCGGCAGTTGCTTGCGTTTTCGCGCAAGCAACCCTTGGCGCCGCGCGTCGGCGACATCAACGACATCGTTTCGTCCATGACCCAAATGCTGACGCCCGCTTTGGGCGACGGCGTGAAGCTCGAAGTCGACGAGGATCCGGACTTGTGGCCCGTGCTGGTCGATCCGGCGCAGCTCCAGGTCGCGATTTCGAACCTGTCGAAAAATGCGGTCGAGGCCATGCCCAAAGGCGGCAGGCTCAGGATCGAAACGCACAATGTGGTGCTGGACGATCGGTTCGCCTCGGCCAATATCGGGGTGACGCCCGGCGAGTACTGCCTGATTTCCATGTCCGACACAGGCAGTGGCATCCCAACCCAAGTCCTGCCGCGCGTGTTCGAACCGTTGTTCACCACAAAAACGGGACAGCGCAGCGCCGGCCTTGGCCTGAGCATGGTCTTCGGCTTCGTTCGCCAATCCGGCGGACACGTCAGGATCGAAAGTGAAGTGGGCAAAGGTACGGCCGTACGGATCTACCTGCCGCGGGCGAAAGTCGGGGCGCCGACGATCGCGCAACGCCCCGCCAAATCGAGTGCGCGGGCGCCATCCGGCGATGAGACGATCCTGGTTGTGGAGGACGATACCAACGTTCGGCGCACCGTGATCCAACAGCTGCGTCAGTTGGGCTACCGGGTGCTTGAAGCGGATCGCGGCTCGACCGCGCTCGCGATCCTCGATCGGAACGACGCCATCGATCTTTTATTCACCGACATCATCATGCCGGGTGGCATGAGCGGGCGCGATCTCGGCCGCAAGGCCGCGCTACTGAGGCCGAGTTTGAAGGTGCTTTATACCTCAGGCTATATGCGGGGCTTGCGCGACGATCACCTGCTGGAGCCCACCGACATCTTCATCGGAAAGCCCTATCGGTTGCACGAGCTTGCGCAGAAAGTGCGCGAAGCGTTGGGCCAACAGTTGGCGAGGCCGGCCGCGCAAATCTGATGCGTTTCAGCGGACCTTGATCAGCTCGACCTGAAACACCAACGTCTGATAAGGCGGGATCGCCCCCGAAGAGCCGCGCGCGCCGTAACCCAGTTCCTGCGGGATCACGAGCTCCGCCTTTTCGCCTTCGCGCATCAGCTGCAGCCCTTCCGTCCAACCCGGAATGACCTGGTTGAGGCCGAAACTGATCGGGTTGCCGCGCGAGGAATCGAATTGCTTGCCGTCGATCAACGCGCCGGCGTAATTCACGGTCACCGTACTCGTCGGACCCGGCTGCTTGCCGGTACCGGGCGAGAGCTGGCGATATTGCAAGCCGCTCGACGTGACTTTGACGCCGGGCTTTTTCGCGTTGTCGTCCAAGAATGTGGCGTTCTTTTCAAGGCTGAGTTCTGCGGGCACTTCGACCTCCTGTTCGTCGTCGAGTGAAACTTGAGGCGCATCCGCCTCTTGCGAGTGGGTCAGCGAGTCCAAAAGACCGCCGGGGGCGAAAATCCAGACGATCAGAACCAAGCACAGCGCGGCGGCACCGACTACAATAAGTATTGGTGCGGACGGCAATTCGGCGAGGGCGTTCGACGCGGGTTTCCTCGTCATGGTTCAACTCTTTGGAACTTAGCTCTTGGATGCGGGGATCGGGTCGCCGGCGATGATGGCGAATAGCAAATGATCCTGCCATTCGCCATTGATCTTCAAGTATTTTCGCGCAGTGCCTTCGGCCGTGAAACCGGCCTTGGCGAGCACGCGGCGCGAGGCGGCGTTCGTCGCCAGGCACGCTGCTTCGATGCGGTGGAAGCCGAGTTTGTCGAACGCGTGGCGCGCGAGCGTGATTACCGCGTCGGTCATCAGGCCCTGCCCCGCAAATTTCTTGCCCATCCAATAGCCGAGCGTTACCGCCGATTGCGCCACGCCCTGACGAATATTCGAAAGCTGACAACCGCCGGCGAGTTCGCCGGACTTGCGGTCGAAAACGAAAAACATATGCCCGGTGCCCCCGCGGGCGGCCTGGGCGTAGCGACGCAGCCTGCGATGAAATGCGGCGCGTGACAGTTCATCGGGCGCCCAGGTCGGCTCCCACGGCGTCAAGAAATCGCGGCTGTCATCCCTCAGCTTCGACCATTGTGCGTAGTCGGCGGCGGCGGGGGAACGCAGGCGTACGTGCTTGCCTTCGACAAAGGCGGACGACTTCGGGCGGGAAAGCGTTGCGTGGATCGGCATTAGGCGAAGCGCTGCGCCACACGATCGTAAGAGCCGAGCTTTCCGACGGGCCCCATCGCGGCCAGCGACAGCGCGCCGTTCTTGAGGACCTTGGCCGCGATGCGGCTGACGGTCTTAGCGTCGACGGCATCGATCTTGGCGATCAGTTCGCGCGTGTCCATGATGCGGCCGTAGGTCAACATCTGCGCTGCGATCTGCTCGCACCGCGCGGAGGCCTGCTCCAGCCCCATCAGCATGCCTGCCTTCATCTGCGCTCGGGCGCGGGCCACTTCGTCTTCGCTTGCGTTTGCCGCAAGCGACTGCATTTCGCCCGCGATGACGGATACCAGCTCCGGCGCGTCCTTGTCGCTGGTGCCGGCATAGATGCCGAACAGACCCGTGTCGTTATAACTCGAGCCGAAGCTGTGAATCGAGTAGCAGAGGCCGCGCTTCTCGCGCGCCTCCTGGAACAGGCGCGAGGACATGCCGCCGCCCAAGACCGTGGAATAGACCTGCACAGCGTAGATGTCGTCGTCGGCCGCGCGGAAGCCCGGGAAGGCAAGCGCCAGATGGGCTTGCTCAAGATCGGTATCGGAACGATGTTCGCCGCCGGCATAGGACGCGCCATCCACGGCGGACCGGTTTCCGGTCTGGAGTTTGGTGAAGTGTTTCTCGGCAAGCGCGACCATGCGCGCGTGATCGACGGCGCCCGATGAGATGAGCAACATGCCGGGCGCGAAATAGTGTCCCTTGATCTGGTTGATCAATGTGTCGCGCGTGAACGAGCGGACATGCGCCTCCGTTCCCAAAATCGGGCGGCCCAGGGACTGCTCCGGGAATGCCGTCGCCTGCAAGTGATCGAAGATGATATCGTCGGGCGTGTCTTCGGCTTGGCCGATTTCTTGAATCACCACACCCTGTTCGCGCGCGAGTTCACCCGGATCGAAGATCGAATCCTGGAGAATGTCGGCGAGGATGTCGACGCCGAGCGGCACGTCTTCCTTCAGGACGCGAACGTAATACGCCGTCTGCTCGCGGCCGGTGTAGGCGTTGATGAAGCCGCCGACGCGCTCGATCTCTTCGGCGATGGCGCGCGCCGAACGGCGGCTCGTGCCCTTGAATGCCATGTGCTCGAGCATGTGGGCGATGCCGTTGGTGGCCTTCGTCTCGTTGCGCGCCCCGGCGTCGACCCAAACACCGACGGCGGCCGTTTCGAGATGCGACATCGGATCGGTGATGACGGTCAGGCCATTGGCGAGTTTGGAGATGCTGGGCGACATGTCCGGCTTTCTTGGTGAGGTCTTCTTGCGGGCAGGAGGGGATTAGATAGTGCAGACGCGCGGACATTTCATGGGTTGTTTCGGCCCGCAGAAAACCGCCATTTCTCGGCTCAAATCAGGCCGAGGCGATGTAGCGCTTGAGTGCGGCGAGATCGTTCGGAAGGGTATCGTAGCGCTCCGGCGCGGTCAGGATCCATTTCAGCCGGTCGGGAAGTTCGGGCCTGACGCCGGTCGCTTTCTCGACGGCGTCGGGGAACTTTGCAGGATGCGCAGTGGCGAGCGTGACGACCGGCTCGTCCGGCGGCACGATGCGCGATGCAGCGACGCCGACCGCCGTGTGCGGATCAATCAAGCGGCCGGTGTCGGCGTGGATACGCCGGATCGTCGCCAGTGTTTCGTTCTCGTCCACGCGTACGGCGTCGAATGTGCGCTGCATCTCGGCGAGCGCATTCGGCTTCAGCGTGAGCGAGCCTGACCGCGCGAACTCCTGCAACAGAGTGCGCGTGGTCGCTGCGTCTCGGCCGTGAGCCTCGAAGATCAGGCGCTCGAAGTTGCTGGCGACCTGGATGTCCATCGCGGGCGACATCGTGGCGTGCACGTGCCCGCGCGCATAGACGCCGGTCTTGAGGGCACGCGCGAGAATGTCGTTCATGTTGGTCGCGACGATCAACTTGCGGATCGGCGCGCCCATCTGTTTGGCGACGTAGCCGGCAAAGACGTCGCCGAAATTTCCCGTCGGCACCGAAAACGACAGGGGGCGATTGCCGAGCGCAAGGCAGGATGAAATGTAATAGGCGGCCTGCGCGGCGACGCGGACCCAATTGATCGAGTTCACCGCGGCTAAGCGATGTTGCTTTGCGAAGGCGGCGTCGGCGAAGAGCGCTTTGACCAGCGCTTGTGCATCATCGAACGTGCCTTCGACGGCAAGGTTGCGCACGTTCGATTGCGTCACCGTCGTCATTTGCCGGCGCTGGACGTCGGAGATACGGCCCTTGGGATGCAGGACGACGACGTCGATGTTCGGCAGGCCGGCGAGCGCGGTCACGGCTGCCGCGCCGGTATCGCCCGATGTGGCGACAAGCACGAGCGCGCGTTCGCCGCGGCGTTTCAACGCCTCGGTCATCAGGGGCGCGACGAGCTGAAGGGCGAAATCCTTGAACGCGAGCGTGGGGCCGTGAAAGAGTTCGAGCAGATAGCGATCGGGGCCGAGCGTCACGAGAGGCGCAACGCTCTTGTCCGCAAAGCGCGCATATGTGTCGCGAGCGATGCGGGCCGAGACCTCGGGCCAATCGCCGTCGGCGTATTTGGCGATGACCGCGGCGACGATGTCTGCGTATGGCTTGTCGTGCAGGACGGCGAGTTCGGCCGTCGAGAATTGCGGCCACGCCTCGGGCACGTAGAGGCCGCCGTCGGGTGCGGGCCCCGTCAGCAAAACGCCTTCGAACGTGATCGCAAGCGATGCGCCCCGCGTGCTGACGTATTTCACCGGCCAAACCTCAAGAGCCCGCGCACATAGTGGAAGCGCAGATACACGATCACCAGAACCGCGGCGAGCCCAAACCAGGTCAGTGCGTATTGCAGGTGGTTGTCAGGGATGTCGAGTTGCGAGGGCAGCGGCTCCGGGCCGCCGTTTTCGGCCGTCGACGCCTCGAGAACGAGCGGACTCGCAAGCGAGATGCCGAGCGCTTTGGCGATGGCGGCGGTGTCGCGCGCATAGAAGGTGCGCTTTGCAGACTCCGGCGGCGGCGTAAATGTGTTGGGCCGTGAGGAGGGTTGGAGCGTGCCTGCGATCTCGACCTCATCCGTGACTTGGCCCTTTTTCCGTCGGACCGGGTCCTTCAAATCGCTGGGGACCCAGCCGCGATCGATCAGGATCGTCCCGCCCGACGCGAGATGAAACGGCGTGATCACTTTGAAGCCCGGACGCGGCGGATCCGCGCGCGGCGCATAGACGTAAACCTCGGCCGCGTGATCGAAGGCGCCTTGCGCGGTCGCGTGGCGGTAGGCGGCGTACTTGCCCGTGGCGAAGAGCATTTCGACGGGCGCCGGCGCAGCGCTCGCGCGCGAGGCAATCTGGTCGAGCAGTGCATGCTTTTCGATGCGGCGCTGGACCTGCCACGTGCCGAGGCCGATCAGGACGGCGAGTGCGAGGAGTGTCGCGGCGGTCAGGACCGGGAGAGGCTTGAACATCTATTTGTCCATGCGCCCTTCGCCGGCCTGGTTGCGGTATTGGAGCGCGAACAGGACGGCTTTGAACACCGGCAGCAGCGTGAGGCAAATGGCCAGCGTCAACGGCAACCACAGCACGGCATGGACCCAATATGGCGGGCGATAGTTGATCTCGACAAAGAGCGCCATCATCACGATGAAGGCGCCCGCCACAAGGATGACGAAGACGGCCGGGCCGTCGCCCGGATCGGCAAAACCGTAGTCGAGCTTGCAGACCGAGCAGCTCGGCGCGATCTTCAGATAGGCCGAATAGATGCGGCCCTGACCGCAGCGGGGACAGCGGCAGAGCAGCCCCGACTGCCATAGAGGGGCTGCACGCAACTGTCCCATTTCTCACCCGTGGTGTTGGAGCGCCGCTCTAATGCGCCGCGACATGGGCGCCTTCGCCCCAGACATAGATCGAGGCGAACAGGAACAGCCACACGACGTCGACGAAGTGCCAATACCAGGCGGCGGCTTCGAAGCCGAAGTGGCGTTCCGGCGTGAAGTGACCTGCGCGCGCGCGGAAGAAGCACACGATCAGGAACAGCGTGCCGACGATCACGTGGAAACCGTGAAAGCCGGTCGCCATGAAGAACGTCGAGCCGTAGACGTTGCCGGCGATGGAGAATCCCGCGTGCGCGTACTCATAGGCCTGAAAGGCGGTGAAGCTCATGCCGAGGATGATGGTGAGCGCGAGACCGCGCACGGCGTCGCGCTGATTGCCGGTTTGGATCGCGTGGTGCGCCCAGGTGACCGTCGTGCCCGAGGTCAGCAGGATCAGCGTGTTCAACAGCGGAATGTGCCAGGGATCGAAGGTAACGGTACCCGGCGGCGGCCAGGTCGCGAGATTGATGTATTTCGGATAGAGCGCCGCGTTGAAATAGGCCCAGAACCAGGCGACGAAGAACATGACCTCAGAGGTGATGAACAAGATCATCCCATAGCGCAGGCCGAGCTTCACGACCGGCGTGTGATCGCCTTGGACGACGGACTCCTTCACGACGTCGCGCCACCAGCCGACGAACATGTACGCCATGATGAGCCCGCCCAGGATCAAGATCCACGGACCGGAAAACAACCCGAACAGCGGCGGTGCGCCTTTCAGCGTCTGGAAGTAGGCGATGGCGCCGATCGCCGTGATGAACGCGCCGACCGAGCCCACGATCGGCCAGGCGCTGGGTTCAACCAGGTGATAGTCGTGTTTGATTTCATCCGATGCCATGGGTTGACCTCAAGTCTCAGCGCGGGGCTACCGCGGCGACGGTTTTGGACTCTGATTTTGCGGGAAAGAACGTGTAAGACAGCGTCACGGCGGTGACATCTTTCGTTGTTAGGTCGCTAGCGATGGCGGGATCGACGAAGAACGAGACGCCCAAGTTGGCGACTTGGCCGGCCTTGAGTTCCTGCCTGGTGAAACAGAAGCATTGGATCTTGTTGAAGTAGGGTGCGGCCTTTTCCGGGGTCACGTTGAAGGTCGCCGTCCCGACCACCGCTTGCGCGCCGGCGTTGTGCGCGCGGTAGAAGGCTTGGCTGTTCTCGCCGAGGCGCACTTTCATCGACGTATGCTCCGGCCGGAACTCCCACGGCATGCCTTGCGCGACATTCGCGTCGAAGCGCACTTCGATCGAACCGTCGGCAACGGTCTTCGAGGCTGCGCTGTAGATGCGCGGCGTGCCGTCGAAGCCGGTCGCCTGGCAGAAGATGCGATAGAGCGGGACCGACGCATAGGTGAGGCCTACCATCCCGGCGAAGACGCCGACACAGATCAACACCACTCTGTCGTTGCGGTCGAACTTTCGCATCGGATACTTCAACTCATCACAGCGGTCTGTTCATCACGTTGCCGCCGAGCTTGACGATCGTGACCACGAAGACCAGCACGACGAAAGCCAGCAAGACCCCGGCGATGGCCCAGTTGCGCTGATTGCGCTTGCGTTCTTCTTCCGGGGTCAGCTGCATGATCGTGCTCATGCTCCCGGCGCGAGACCGATGAGGCGCTCCGCGGCCAACGCGGTGAAGACGGCAAACAGATAAAAGATCGAATAAGCGAACAAACGCATCGCTGCGGTGCGTTCGGCCTCTTTCGGGGCGCGCCAGAGCGCGACGGCGAAGCCAAGGAAGCCCAAGCAGCCGATCAGCGCTGTCGCACCGTAGACCGGCCCGAGCAACCCGAGTGCGAACGGTGTCCCGGTCGCGGCGATGAGCAAGAACGTGTAAGCGAGGATGTGATTGCGCGTCGCGCGCGAGCCTTTCACGACTGGAAGCATCGGCACTTTGGCGCGCGCGTAGTCTTCGCTGCCCGCGAGCGCCAGGGCCCAGAAGTGCGGTGGCGTCCACAGGAAGATGATGAGGAACAAGAGCCAGGGCAGCGTGTCGAAGGCGTTGCCCGTCACTGCGGCCCATCCGATTACCGGCGGCAACGCACCGGCGGCGCCGCCGATGACGATGTTCTGCACCGTCGATCGCTTCAGCCACATCGTGTACACGAACACGTAAAAGGCGATCGTCGCGGCCAAGAGCGCCGCCGCGACGTAGCCGACCAAGAAGGCCATCGCAAAGACGCTGAAGGCGGCGAGCGTCGCGCCGAATTCAAGCGCTTGCTGGGCGCCGATCTTGCCGGAGGGAACGGGACGGGCGCGCGTGCGGATCATGATCGCGTCGATGTCGGCGTCGTACCACTGATTGAGCGCGCCCGCGGCGCCCGCGCCGACCGCAATACAAAGCAACGCAGCGACGGCGATGACCGGGTGGATCGAGCCGGGTGCGACGATGATCGTCGCCAGGGCCGTGAAGACCACAAGCGACATCACGCGCGGCTTCAACAGCGCCAGATAATCGGCAGGGCCGGCGAGCGAGGCGCCGGGTCTTTCGGTTGCCGGTGCTGCGACGCCGGTCAATGGCCGTGTCCCGTCGGGGTGATCTTGGGCAGCTCGTTGAACTGATGAAACGGCGGCGGCGACGGCAGCGTCCATTCCAGCGTCGTCGCGCCCACGCCCCACGGGTTGTCGGCGGCCTTGCGGCGCGAGATGAACATCTCGGCGAGCGTGACCAAGAAGATCAGCACGGCGAAGCCCGAAATGAACGATCCGACGGAAGAGACGTAGTTCCAATACGCGTAAGCGTCCGGGTAGTCGATATAACGGCGCGGCATGCCCGCCAGCCCCAAGAAATGCTGCGGGAAGAACGTGAGGTTGACGCCGACGAACGTCACCCAGAAGTGCAGCTGGCCGAGCCACTCCTTGTATTGATAGCCCCACATCTTGCCGGACCAGTAGTAGAAGCCGCCGAAGATGGCGAAGACGGCGCCGAGCGAGAGCACGTAGTGGAAGTGCGCCACGACGTAGTAGGTATCGTGCAGCGACTTATCGATGCCGGAGTTCGCAAGCACGACACCGGTCACGCCGCCCAG
>JBGOVA010000261.1:0-5162 GCA_041477875.1 Micropepsaceae bacterium
CCACGCGCGATGGCGCGCGCGAGCGTAAGGCCGAGGCCCAAGCCTCCCGTGTCACGGCTGCGCGAGGCTTCGAGGCGCACGAACGGTTCGAACACGCGCTCGACCTCTTCGGCCTTGAGGCCCGGCCCGTCGTCGTCGACCGTGACCGCGATCCGCGCGCCCTCGGCCTCGACCGCGACACGCGCGCGCGTGCCGTAGCGCAGCGCATTCTCGACCAGATTGCGCGCCGCGCGCCTGATCTCGTTCGGCCGGCACACGGCCTTCACCGCCGCGCCTTCGGCGAACGCCACCTCGCCGCCCATGTCGGCGAGATCGACGCACATGCTTTCGACCAGCGCCGCGACGTCGACCTCGCGCGAGCGTTCCTCGCCCATGCCGGTGCGTGCCGCTTCCAGGGCGGCCTCCGTCGTGGTCTGCAACTCGTCGAGGCTGACGCGCATGCGCTCCTTCAATTCGGCATCCTCGATGAATTCGCTCTTGATCCGCATCGACGTGATCGGCGTGCGCAGATCGTGCGCGATCGAGGCGAGCAGCACGCGCTGGTTCTCAAGCGTCGCCATCAACCGCCGCGACATGATATTGAACGCGTGCGCGGCGTTCCTGAGCGCGAACGGCCCCGTCTCCGGCACCGGCGCCACGGCTTTGCCTTGCGCCATTTCGGCGGAGGCTTCCGACAACCGCTGCAACGGCCCCGAGAAACGATAGGCAAGCCAGATCGCGACCGCGAGCAACGCGACGGCCGCCACGCCTGCCGAGAGCATGAGGCCGGGCAGCAAGCTCGACCCCTGCGGCCACACGAATTCCGCGTTCAGCCATTGCCCGGCGTCGAGCGCGATCGCAACGCTGAGCCGCTCGAGACCGACATGGGGTCTCGGTCCAAACATGCTGATGTCCGGGCCCCCGCGCTTGGCGATGCGCACGTCGCCGCCGGTGAGCGTACCGAGCGCGGTGCGCAAGCGCGCCTCCGCCTCGCTGTCGCGCTGCGCATCCTTGCCCACCCGCGGGATCTTGCCGATCGAAATCCGCTCGCGCCGCACCGACGCCACTTTCAGCAAGTCCGCCCGCTCGCTGTCGGGCAAACGCGACAGCAAACCGGCCAGCGCCGACAGCCGGTCCTCGATCGCCGTCAGCCGTTCGGAGCGAATCTCAAGCGAACGCTGATACTCGACAATCGCGAACGTCACTGCGTTCGACGCGATCAACGCGACCAAAATCGCCGCCGACAGCTCAAGCCACAACGGAATTCGCCGCCACACCGTCATGCGGTGGCCGGCTCGGCGGCGAAGATGTAGCCGCCGCCCCACACGGTCTTGATGATGCGCGGGTTGCGCGGATCCTCCTCGATCTTCCTGCGCAGCCGCATGATCGCATTGTCGATGCTGCGGTCGAACAGCACCGCCTCGCGCCCGCGCGTGAGGTCGAGCAACTGATCGCGCGTCAGCGTGAAATTCGGCCGCTCGATCAAGACGGTCAGCAACCGATATTCCCCGCTCGACAGCGCGACGCCGACGCCGTCTTCGCCCACAAGCTCGCGCCGCACGGTGTCGAGGATCCAGCGATCGAATTTAATCCGCCCCGCCTGCGACGCCTGCTGCCCCGGCGGCAGCGCGCGCACGCGCCTGAGAATCGCGCTGATGCGGGCCAAGAGCTCGCGCGGATTGAACGGCTTGACCACATAGTCGTCGCCGCCGATCTCGATCCCGACGATGCGATCGACATCCTCACCGCGTGCAGTGAGGAACAGCACGGGCACATCGTTGTTCTCGCGCAAGGACCGGCAGAAGCTCAATCCGTCTTCGCCCGGCATCATCACGTCGAGCACGATCAGGTCGAACGCGTGCGCCTTCATCAAGCGCCGCGCACTCGCCGCACTCTCTGCTCCCAGCGCGCGATAGCCGTTCGCGCCCAAGTATTTCACCAGCGGATCGCGAATCTCGCGCGCGTCGTCGACGACAAGAATGTGAGGGCTCGTTTCGGTCATTGTGCTATTGTGTAGCCGCAGAGCGGCCGGCGGCGGGAAGCTTCTCGGAAGAAAGATTGTAACAAATTTTGTCGCCGCACACGGGCCGACAGCCGCGATGACAGTTTCGCCCGCCCGCCGCCTCAGATTTACGGCAAGTTCTGCCCATCTTGCCGGTCGCGCCGAAACGCGCGCAGCAAAACAGGACGGAGACTCGGATGATGAACAAAACATGGCTCGTGGGTGGAGCGGGCCTCGCTATTCTGGTGGCGGGTGGGCTCGCCGTGGCGTTTGCCAGCGACTGGCAGGGTCCCGGCGGCTGGATGAAGGGCGGACACGGTCGCGGCCACGGCGGCGGACGCGGCGGCGCGGTTGCGCATTTGCTGCAGTTCGACGCCGACAAGGACGGACGCGTCACGCGCGCGGAAATCGATGCCGGTCTCTTGGCCGAATTCCACAGCGCCGACACGAACGGCGACGGCCGCTTGGATGCCGCCGAATTCCAGAAATTCAACGACGCGCGCAAAGCCGAACGCAAAGCGCGCATCGAAGCCTGGCGCGCCAAGCACGGCGGCGAAGGCAAAGCCGAAGGTCAATGGCCTGCCGACCGCGGCCAGCGCAATTTCGACCCCATGAGGCACATGGATTGGAATCTCGACGGCTACATCACGCCCGATGAATTCGCCAACCGCATCCGCGCTCAGGCCATGCGCGCCGACCGCGACGGCGACGGCACGATCCAGTCGGACGAGCTGAAGAAGGGCCACGGCCGCGGCCGCCACAAAGGCGACACGGCCGCGCCGGCAACAACCGCACCGGCGCCGGAACAACAGTAAGCCCAACATAATTCATTGCCCTTCCCCCCTTGAGGGGGAAGGCAGCTCAAGAGTGAAGCAGTGTAGGAATCTGCGGGCCTCCAGCGATCCGATTTTTCCCGGAGGGTGCTGGTGGCACGCGTCCGATCGAATGCGCTGGAAGGCCCGCGCCCCCCGCCTATGGCGCACGTGTAAGCGTTGCTCCTTGGGCGGTAAGACCTGCAAACTCGATCGCGGCAAAATCGTCCGTGGTGTCGAACGCGACCGGCACATCGAAGACCGTGACCTCCGGGGCCGCGCGATAGGCCACGAACGCCGCCACGCTCTCGCCGGCGTCGGGCACGAACTTCAACGTCAGATCGCTCCAATGATCCACGAACTCGGGCCTCGTCATCGCACGGTAGCCGTCCTGCGGATCGAGCAGATAGACGAACTGATCGTCCGATCCCAACACGATGACATAGTGATTGACGGTCGGCTGCTCCGAAACGAAAGCCGAAACGACGAGCCGCGCCAGCATCGACGACAGCATCCAATCGAAAATATCCTGCCGTTGATACGGCTTCGCGATCGGCGCGATCACCGGCACGCCGCCGTCCACCACGTCCAACACATAGTCCGGTCGCTCCAGCAGTCGCGACGACGAAAGCCCGAGCTTGTCCGACACGTCGTGCAGCTCCGCGATCGAATAGCCGAACGTGTGGTTCGCCGGCGCCCACGTGTGGAAGATCGATCCGGCGGCGACATCGAGGCCCCAGAACCGGCTGACGCTGGTCAGCGCCGCCGCGCCGCAGTCGGCGGCTTCCTTCTGCTTCACGAATTCGACGGGCAGAAGCTCGGCCTTCGGATGTTGAGCCGCAAACTTGTCGAACGATTTCTCGCCATAGGCGCACGCCGCCAGCGACAAACCGGCCAACACGACGGCGATGCGCGACCCTACTGACATAACCTCTCCCCGCCCCGGAAAAAAATTGGGCATTCGGTGGGAGGTTTTTCTCGAACAGCGCCCGCCGCTCGAACACGAACGCGAAACTCGACTACTTGATCGGAATATTCGTTCCGATGATTGCGGCGACGTTGACGGCCGAAACCAGAATGCGGCAGAGGGTAACATCGGCCGCAGCCGAACAGCGGTCGAACGACGACTTCTGTTCCTCGCCCGCGGTGATGATGTTGACCTTCGCGGTATCCTTCTCGCGAAGCTCGGCGACAAGACGAACCTCGGTCCAACGCTGAACCTTCGGCGCGGCTTTCACGCCCGCCGCCGCCGGCGCATCGCCAAACGCGACCGTCGGGCCGATCAACGCGGCGGCGAACGCCACGACGATTACTTGCAAAGCCTTCACCGTGTGCCCCCCACACGTAGACCGACGATGCTCGATCCAGAGCGCGAAAAGGTCAATCACACGCTGTGTAGAATGCAGGTATTTCGCGTGTCGCGTGTCGTGTCCGCAACCCATCCATGGTGACCGACCCCGCCCTCACATCGACCAGTTGAGCCGCATACGCTCAGAGGCGAAACCTGGACTTGCGATTCGTCGCTCGCGGAGGGCGCAGCTTTCGGTCCATTGTGGCCCCGCCTCGCTCTGGCAGGAGAAACCGAAATGTCTCGCCGCCTAGCGGCCGCTCTCTTTCTGCTGTCGTCGCTCGCCGCCTATCGCGCAACCGCCGCCGACGCCGTGCACGGCGCCGACCGCTTCAAAGTCATGTGCGCGGCATGTCACGCGGTGGATCCCGCGCAAAAGAAAATGGGCCCGCACTTGAAGGGCGTCGTCGGCCGCAAAGCCGCATCGGCCGAAGGCTTCGCCTATTCCGCCGCGCTCAAGGCTTCGGGTTGGACGTGGGACAAGGAAAAACTCGACGCCTATTTGGCCGATCCCAGAAAGACGGCACCCGGCACCACGATGATGATGGGCGCATCGAGCGTCGCCGACCGCGCCGACATTATCGCCTATCTCGAAACATTGAAGTGACGGCCAGCCGTTCAACTGCAACGGCTTGCCGCGATAGAGTAGGCGCGGCTTTGGCGGGTGCGATTTCTCCAAAAGCGGAACCTTTGCTGCGATCGGCGGCGTACGCTGGTTTCATGCGATTTACCCTTAGTGCTACAATCACCCGCTGAAGCCCCCGCACCAAGGAGCAAGCGATGCCGACCGAAATCACCATTCCTCTCGACAACAAGCCGGGCGCCCTCGCCAAGGTGACCGAAGTTCTGGGCAAGGCCGGGGTCAATCTCGAAGGCATCGGCTACGCGGCCGGCAAGCGCGGTGTGCTGCGCGTGATCGCCGACGACACGGCGAAAGCGCTGGCGGCCCTCAAGAAGGCCAAGATCAAAGTCAAGGGAACGCAAGAAGTCCTGCAAGTGACACTGGCGGACCATCCGGGCG
>JBGOVA010000324.1:0-2570 GCA_041477875.1 Micropepsaceae bacterium
GCAAGCGACAGTTCGTCCAGTGACTTGCCGAAATAATTCAGCGCCGCGGCGGCGACCCCGTAGGAATTCTCGCCCAGGAATATCTGGTTCAGATAGAGCTCGAGGATCTGATCCTTGCTGAGCGCGCTGTCGATGCGCATGGCCAGCACCATCTCGCGCAGCTTGCGGGAAATGGTCACCTCGTTGCTCAGCAGGAAGATCCGCGCCACCTGCTGCGTGATGGTGGAGGCGCCGCCGTGCAGCTCCTTGCTCTCGACCACGTTGGGGACGTTGTAGACCACGGCGCGAACGATGCCGATGAAATCGATCCCCGGGTGGCTATAAAAGTTCTTGTCCTCGGCGGAGAGGAACGCCTCGCGGACCTGCGGCGGAATTTCCTCGATCGGCACGAAGATGCGCCGCTCGCGCGCATATTCGCCGATCAGCCCGCCGCTGCCGGCATAGACGCGCGTGGTGATCGGCGGCTCGTAATGGGCGAGCGCGTCGTAGCCGGGCAGGTCGCGCGTCAGCCAGAACACGTAAATCGCGCCGATCACGAGCGTCCCGAGCGCGAACGCCGCGATGCCGCCAAGCGCGTATTTGGTTACGATTTTCGCCGTCATCCGATATCCCACACCGCCGGAACAGGCGACCGGCGCAGCACGCCCATGATACGCTCAAGTTTTGCCTTTGGACTGTGGCGGGAAAAAGACAGTTGCGGGGGATTGGCGCGCCTCGCGCGCGGATTCCCGGACGGAGTTCCCGTCATGGATTGGCCGCCCGGCGCGCGCCCGGCGCGGTTCGTCCGGAAAAATGGCGGTCGACGGCGGCGGCCACGGCCCTGGCGACGTCTGCGCGCCAACTGGCCGTTGCCATTTCGCTTTCGTCCTTGGGGTTGGTGAGATAGCCGAGTTCGATCAGCGCCGCGGGTATGTCGGGCGCCTTCAACACCGCAAAGCCCGCCGACCGGCGGGGCGACGAGGGACGCACCAGCGTGGCGCCGGGAAGCGACGACAGCACCGTCTCGGCGAAGCGGACCGAACGGTTCATCGTGTCGCGCTGCGCGAGGTCGATCAGGATCGAGGCCACGGGGCTGTCCTCGGCCGCGAGATCGATACCCGCGATCGCGTCGGACATGTTTTCCTTTTCTGCAAGCTTGGCCGCTTCCTTGTCGGACGCGTCTTCCGACAGCGTGTAGACCGAGGCGCCGCGAATGTCGCGGTGGTCGTTGGAATCGGCGTGCAGCGATAGGAACAGATCGGCATGGGCCGCGCGCGCGATGTTCACCCGGTCGCGCAAGGGCACGTACACATCCTTGTCGCGCGTCAGGCGGACCGTATAGCGCCCCGTCGCCTCGAGTTGGGCGCGCAGGCGCATCGCCACGGCCAGCACGACATCCTTCTCCAAGAGACCGTTGCCGCCGTGCGTTCCCGGATCGATTCCGCCATGCCCGGCATCGACGACGACGATCCGCTTGCCGCTCGCGGCGGCGGCCGGTGATTCCGGGGCCAGGCCGGACGTCGCGGCCTGGATGCCTTGGCCCTTCGGCCAGCCGGCGCGGGCCGCGAATACATCCGCCGTCGTCGGATAGAGATCGATGACCAGCCGGAAGCCTGCGCCTCCTTCCGGCGGCAGGATCTGCGGCGCGTCAACCCGCACAGGCTTGTTCAGATCGATGACGAAGCGCGAGTTCCCCTGGCGGAACAGGCCGTAGCGATAGCCCTTGATGGCGGCACGCCCGGTCGGTCGGACGGCATCCGAAACCCGCCACAGCACTTCGGGCATGTCGATGACGACGCGGCTGGGATTGGTCAGTGTGAAGATGTGGACATCGATGGTATCCGAAAGTTCGACGGTAAAGCGCGAACGTTTCACGTCTTCGGCAAGCTTCAGACCAATGACGACCGGGGCTTGCGTCCGCTGCGCCAGCTGCTTTGCCAGCAATGCGCCCAGGGCGTCTTCGGCCTGCGTGGACGAAGCGGACTTGCGCAAGTCCGGCGTGGACTGCGGGCGCGGCAGCGGCACCGGCTGCGCCGATGCAAGCGCTGCACACAGCGCCAGAATGGCGAGACCGAGACCTGTCCTCGCCGGCCACCGAGCCATGCTCCCGTAACTGGAATCCGTCATCCGCTGCCGACCCGCTTTCGGGCAATCTCCCGTCGAAGGGCTTAACACTTGATTAGCAAATCACCCATTTCCAGGCGAGCGCCGCAGCGTCCGACCCGAGGAAAACGCTGCCATCCTGGGCATTTGAGGCAATACTTGGGCGAGCCACTTGCCGTAGCCCGAAAGCGTCAATACAAAGAAACCATTCGTTTCCGCCGGACCCGATTCGCGATTTCGCTACGGGGGGCAGGAACGTCAAACGGGTTTTCCGCGATAGGCCTTAAGGCCCGGAAGACCCAAACTCCGCGGCTCGCGGGGGATCGCCCTTCGAGCCTCGGCCCTTTGGATACCGCCGGCAAGGCCGCTTTCGCTCACGAGCGCCGCGTCCGCCCCGGTTATGAATGAGATGGCTGGCAACAACGTTTCTCGCGACTTCGACGGCCCGCAAGGTACCTGCCTTACGACGCTGCGAACGCGCCGGCCGA
>JBGOVA010000125.1:0-13425 GCA_041477875.1 Micropepsaceae bacterium
ATCCGCGCACAATCAAGAAAGAGAACGTCAAACAGCTTCCAAGCGTCGGGCCGGATCCGAAAATCCAGCCCCTAGGTCAATGACCAGCCCTTCCGCCGCCCACATCCCCCTTCCCGGTATATTCGAATTTCAAGTGGCAGCGCCTGAGACCGAAACCCGAAACGAGAAGGTATCTCAGACGAAACAACGCCGCCGGACGTCTTGTTACGGACACCCGGCGGCGTCGAAGAGCGGGCCTTATATGCAGGTGAATCCACCAAGTCAAACCCAATTTGGCGCTTTCATTCTCTTTTCCACATGCCCCCGCCACCATGTCGCAGATATTGAGCTGTTGCGTGCCAATGCGGCACGCACCCACAATCGGGCAACCGTTCAGGCGAGGCCAAAAAACCGTGAGTGCACGACCGCAAATCGTTCTGGCATTGGGAGGCGGCGTCGCTCGCGGCTGGGCTCATATCGGCGTGCTTCGAACATTGATTCAGGCGGGACTGGAACCCGACGTCATCTGCGGCACCTCCGTCGGTGCATTGGTCGGCGGGCTGCATCTCGCCGGCAAACTCGACGCGATCGAACGTTGGGCACGCAGCCTGACCCAACGCAAAGTCCTCGGCTTGCTCGACTTCTCTTTCGGCGGCGCCGGCTTGTTCGCCGGAGAAAAACTCGCGGCGCTGCTCGAAGAGCAAGCCGACGGCGTATGCATCGAAACGCTTCCAAGGCCCTTCGTTGCCGTTGCGACCGAACTCGAGACGG
Organism: Micropepsaceae bacterium; assembly: GCA_041477875.1. Classification (GTDB taxonomy): domain Bacteria; phylum Pseudomonadota; class Alphaproteobacteria; order Micropepsales; family Micropepsaceae; genus SZUA-430. The sequence goes on from JBGOVA010000125.1 coordinate 751, forward strand.
GACGCGAGGTTTGGCTGCGCGACGGATCGCTCGTTCACGCCTTGCGGGCATCCTACGCTTTGCCGGGGGTCTTCCCCCCGGTGAAGCACGAAGGCCGATGGCTCGTGGACGGCGCATTGACAAACCCGTGTCCCACATCGGTCGCGCGTTCCTTCGGCGGCCAAGTCGTGATCGGCGTGAGCTTGCACACCGATGTCATCGGCTCGCCCAACGACCAGCCCTCGTTGGGAACGCCCGCGCTCGCCGCCGTACCTCAGCAGGCAAGTCTCACCAAATGGCTGAGACCGGATCGTATGATCTTGCGGCGCCTGTTCGCCGACCGCCCGGACGGTCCGGCCCTAAGTTCCGTCATGATCGGCGCTTTGAACATTCTATTGGATCGTGTGACCCGCGCGCGCCTCGCAGGCGATCCCGCCGACGTGCTCATTGCGCCGCGCATTTCGCAGATCGGTCTTATCGACTTTCATCGCGCCGACGAAACGATCGACCTTGGCGCGCGGGCAACGCGCGAGGCCCTGCCCCAAATCCGTTACGCGCTCGAAAAGCTCCGCTGAGGTCCGAGCCGTTCAGCCCGCCTGCGTGATGTACTCGCGCATCGCGTGCCGTTCGAGGTCGCTGTCCTCGATCCGCCGCTTCACGACGTCGCCGATCGACACGATCCCGATGAGCCGCCCGCCTTCGACGACAGGCACGTGGCGAAACCGCCCGCGCGTCATCACCTCCATCAGCCCCTCGGACGTGTCCGTCAGTTTGCAGGTCACGACATCGCGCGTCATGATTTCGTCGATCGAACGGCTGAGCCCTCCCGGCCCGTGCTTGGCAACCGCGTGAACGATATCGCGCTCTGAGACGACCCCAATAACCTCGCCGGCCGCGCCCAGGACCACCGCGGCACCGATATGCTTGGACGACAGCTGATCGCAGACCTGTTGGACGGTCGCATTCGGCCGCACGGTTTCGACGCGCGCGCCCTTGTGTTTCAGGATGACGGCAACGGTCATGAACGGTCTCTCCTCCTGATCAGGCCGCCAGCACGTCGCAATAAAACGCCGGAGGACGAGAGAACAACGAGCCGACGGCTCTCCAATCGGACCAGCAGCATGAACCGATTTCCCCGGGGCAGCAATGCCCCCGCTTCGCACCGCACAATCGCAAGTTCCGTGTCGATTAACGGTGACGCTTCGTGCGAAAATCGTCGAAAACATTTATCAGTGTACGGATTGAATCGGTACCTTGGTGAGGCTCGACACGCCCTGCAGACGCGCCCGACCAACCTCCTATATCCTCGCACGATGCGAATTAAGGATGCACGAATTAAGGATGCAAACGAATGACGACGGCAAGTCGGACGCAAGCCGATAGCCTGGCGCTGCTCCCGCTCATCGAGGAGCGGCGCGACGACATGGTCGCGCTCACCCAAGACCTGATCCGCATCCCGACGATCAACCCACCGGGCGACGCCTATCGCCCCTGCGCGGAGCTGATCGGCCGGCGGCTTGCAACCCGCGGATTCCACGTGAGCTACGTGCGCGCGGAAGGTGCGCCCGGCGACAGCGACAAGCACCCGCGCATCAATGTCATCGCGCGGCGCGAGGGCAAGCGCCCGGGCCCTTGCGTGCACTTCAACAGCCATATCGACGTCGTGGAGCCTGGCCAGGGCTGGACGGTTCCGCCCTTCGCAGCGACGGTCCGTGACGGAAAGATCTTCGGCCGCGGCGCCTGCGACATGAAGGGCGGCCTGGCCGCCTCGATCGGCGCTGTCGAAGCACTCATCGATTCCGGGCTCGACCTGCCTGGTACGATCGAAATCTCAGGCACGGTCGACGAAGAGTCCGGTGGCTTCGGCGGCGTCGCCTATCTAGCGGAGCGTGGCTGGTTCTCCAAACCGCGCGTCGACCATGTGATCATTCCCGAGCCCCTGAACGTTGATCGCGTTTGCATCGGCCATCGTGGTGTCTGGTGGGCCGAGATCGAAACCAAGGGCCGCATCGCGCACGGTTCCATGCCCTTCCTCGGCGACAGCGCCATCCGCCATATGGGCGCCGTGCTTGAAAGCTTCGAGCGCGATCTCTTCCCTGCCCTCAAACACAAGACAACGTCGATGCCCGTCGTCCCCGCCGGCGCACGAGAATCCACGCTCAACATCAACTCGATCCACGGCGGCCAGGTCGAGCCCGACGGTGCCATGCCCTCGCCCATCGTGGCGGACTCCTGTCGCATCGTCATCGACCGCCGCTTCGTGATCGAGGACGACATCGCCGGCGTGAAGGCCGAAATCCGCGCCATACTCGATCGCCTCGCACGCGAGCGTCTCGGTTTCCGCTATGAGTTGCACGACCTCTTCGAAGTGATTCCCAGCATGACCGACAGCAATGCACCCGTCGCGCGTGCCACCGCGAACGCCATCCGCGAAGTCTTGCAACGCGAGCCCGCTTTCGTTTGTTCACCGGGCAGCTACGACCAAAAACACATCGACCGCATCGGCAAGCTCAAGGACTGCGTTGCCTACGGGCCCGGCATCCTGGACTTGGCCCATCAGCCGGACGAATACGTTGTCATTGCCGATCTCGTCCACTCGGCGCAGGTCATGGCGCTGGCGGCGCGAAGCCTGCTCGCCGGGAAGGCATGACAATGGCGCGCCATCTGCTCACGCTCCTCGCCGCGTGCTTCGCTCTGGCGGCATGCGGACAACCCGCCGCTCAATCGAACGCCGCGCGCATCGGAATAGTTCTTGAGCCGCCCAATCTCGACCCGACGGCAGGCGCCGCGGCGGCAATCGACGAAGTTGTCTACGCCAACGTTTTCGAGGGCCTGACGCGCATCGACGAACACGGCGACGTCCTGCCGGCGCTCGCACTATCGTGGGACATCTCGCCGGATCGGCTCACATACACCTTTCATCTTCGCCAGGGCGCTCGCTTCCACGACGGCACGACGTTTGACGCGAGCGACGTGAAATTCTCCCTCGACCGCGCACGTGCGCCCGACTCTGTCAACGCACAGAAAAGCCTGTTCGAGCCGATCGCGACCGTCGACGCCGTCAACCCATCGACGGTCAAAGTCACCCTCTCGCGGCCGACGAACGATTTCCTTTTCAATATGGGCTGGGGCGACGCGGTCATCGTCGCTCCTGAATCGGCGGCAAAGAACGCCACGATCCCCATCGGCACGGGTCCGTTCAGATTTTCCCGCTGGCTAAAAGGCACACAGATCGAACTCGCCAAGAATCCCGACTATTGGGGCACGCCGGCAAAGCTCGACAAGGTCGTCTTCCTCGTCATCCCCGATCCGGCCGCCGCCTACGCCGCGTTGCTTGCGGGCGATGTCGACAGCTTCCCGAATTTCCCCGCACCCGAACTGTTGCCGCAAATCGCCGGCGACCCGCGCTTTGCCATCGCCATCGGCACGACCGAAGGCGAGACCATCTTGGCGATCAATAACGCCAGGCCGCCTTTCAACGACATCCGCGTGCGCCAGGCGATCTCGCACGCGATCAATCGCAGGGCGCTGATCGATGCCGTCGGCATGGGCTACGGCACGCCGATCGGCAGCCACTTCCCGCCGCACAATCGCGCCTACATCGACCTCACGGGGCGCTATCCTTTCGACCCCAACAAGGCGCGCGCGCTGTTGAAGGACGCCGGCCGCGCGAGCGACATCAGCGCCACGCTGAAACTGCCCCCGCCGCCTTACGCTCGCCGCGGCGGCGAAATCATCGCAGCCGAGTTGCGCGCGGTCGGCATCAACGTGAAAATCGAAAACATCGAATGGGCACAGTGGCTCGATCAGGTCTTCACCAACGGCAACTTCGACCTGACCATCGTCTCGCACACCGAGCCGATGGACATCGGCATCTACGCCCGCGACGGTTACTACTTCCATTATGCCAAGCCGGAATTTAAAGCCTTGATGGCCGCCCTCGACCGTGCCGCGACGGATCAAGAGCGCACGAAGCTTCTGCGGGACGCCCAGCGCATGCTGGCCGAAGACGCCGTCAATGCGTTCCTCTATCAACTGCCCAAGATCGGCGTCTGGAACGCGCGGCTGCACGGGCAGTGGGTCAACTCGCCCGTCCAGGCGAACGACATGACCGCCGCTTATTGGAGCGAGAAATAGCGTCGATGGCGCGATACCTGCTTCAGCGCGCGTTCTCTCTCGGGCTGACCTTGCTTATTGCGACGCTCGTCATCTTTGTCGTCCTCGACATCGTGCCAGGCGACCCCGCGTCTTTCATGATGGGCCTGAACGCCGACCCGCAAACGCTCGCCCAACTGCGCCACGAGCTGGGCCTCGACCTGCCGGCATGGCAGCGCTACTTCATTTGGCTCGGCAGCCTTGCCGGCGGCGATCTCGGCATCAGTTACACCTACCGTGTTCCGGTCAGCGAGCTCATCGTCGAACGGCTGAGCGTCAGTCTGCCGCTGACGCTCATGGCAACGGCGCTGTCGCTCGTCATCGCGATTCCACTCGGTGTTTTCGCGGCAGCGCGCCGCGGCAGGTTCAGTGACGCCGCTGTCGTCGGCGCCACGCAGCTCGGCGTCGCGATCCCCAATTTCTGGTTCGCGCTTCTGCTCGTGTTCGTCTTTGCAACGACTTTGCACTGGTTCTCGGCCGGCGGTTTTCCGGGATGGGATGAGGGCACCGGCCACGCCCTGCAAGCGCTCGTCCTGCCCACGATCGCGCTCGCGCTGCCGCAAGCGGCAATTCTCACGCGCGTCACACGCTCGGCCCTGATCGAGACGCTGGGCGAGGATTTCGTGCGAACCGCCCGCTCCAAAGGCCTCTCTGAAGCACGATCCTTGCGCCGCCACGCGCTGCGCAATGCGCTCATTCCCGTGCTCACCATTCTCGGCCTTCAGTTCACCTTCCTGCTGGCGGGCGCGATCATCGTCGAGAACGTCTTTTATCTTCCGGGGCTCGGCCGGTTGGTCCTTCAGGCGATCACGCAGCGCGATCTGATCGTCGTACAAGGCGTCGTCATCGTGCTTGTCGCGGCTGCCGTCACGGTGACGTTCCTCGTCGAAATCGCCTACATGATCGCCGACCCGCGCGTCAGAGTGGGGCGCACATGATGCTGCTGTCGGCCGCGCGCCGCACGCGACGCCTTTCGCCAAGTCTTCTGGCCGGCGGCACATTGACCACCCTCATCGTCGCCGCCGCGATCGTGTCCTTCGTTTGGACGCCCTATGATGCCACGCTGATCGTCGTGGAAAACCGCCTCCTCCCGCCGTCCCTTGCCCATTGGTTCGGCACGGACCACTTCGGCCGCGATATATTCTCAATGGTGCTGCAAGGCGCCCGGACCTCGATCGCCGTCGCTCTCGTTGCAGTCGGTGTCGGCCTTCTGATCGGCGTGCCGCTCGGACTCCTGGCGGCGGCGCAGCGCGGGCTGTTCGACGAGATCGTCATGCGCACGAACGATCTCGTCTTCGCTTTTCCCGCTCTCCTGCTCGCCATCCTCATCACCGCGGTCGCGGGCCCCGGCGCCGTGAACGCTATTCTCGCCATCGGCATCTTCAACATTCCGGTCTTCTCCCGTCTTGCCCGTGGCAGCGCGCTGTCGCTCTGGACCCGCGACTTCGTGCTCGCCGCGCGCGTCGCCGGCAAGGGCGCCATTCGCATTTCGCACGAGCACATCCTGCCGAACATCGCGAGCGTCCTGATCGTGCAAGGCACGATCCAATTCGCGCTCGGCATTCTCGCCGAAGCGGCCCTCTCCTATGTCGGCCTGGGAACACAACCGCCGGACCCAAGCTGGGGCCGGATGCTGGCCGAGTCCCAGACCTTCGTCGCGCTCGCGCCGTGGCTCGCGCTCGCCCCCGGCGCCGCGATCGTGCTGACGGTGTTAGGCCTCAACCTCCTCGGCGACGGTTTGCGCGATCTTCTCGATCCGAAGACGCGGATTGAGCGCTGAGCCCATGCCGCTGCTCGCTGTCCACGAGCTCTCAGTGTCGATCGGCGGGACGGCGATCTTGAAGTCCGTCTCGCTCAGCATCGCGCCCGGCGAGATCTTGGGCATCGTCGGCGAGTCCGGTTCGGGCAAGTCCATGACGCTGTTGTCTGTGATGCGTCTGCTGCCCCGCGCCGCGCGGGCGATGGGCGCGATAAGACTCGACGGCGACGACCTGTCGGAGAAATCCGAGCGCGACATGTGCGCCATCCGTGGCCGGCGCATTGGCATGGTTTTTCAAGAGCCGATGACCGCGCTCAATCCGGTTCACACGATCGGACGCCAGGTTGCGGAAATGTATGTGCTTCACAAGGGCGCCTCCACCCGCGAAGCATTGCGCGCCGCCGCCGATCACCTGGCCAAAGTCGGCCTCACGCCGGATCGGGTGCCGATCGACCGCTATCCGCATCAACTCTCCGGCGGTCAGCGCCAGCGTGTGGTGATTGCGATGGCGACCGCGCTGTCGCCGGAGCTCGTGCTGGCGGACGAGCCGACGACCGCACTCGACGCCACCACGCAGGTGGGAATTCTTGAATTGCTGAAGGGCCTCGGCCGTCGCGACGGCGCCGGCTTGATCTTCGTAACGCACGATCTCGCCGTGGTCGCTGGGCTGGCGGATCGCATCGCGATCATGAAGGACGGCGAAATCGTTGAGGAAGGCCCCGCGCCCGCTATCTTCCGCACGATGCAGCACCCTTACTCCAAGGCCCTGCGCGCAGCCGCGACATTGGCTCCGCGCCACCGAGCACCCAAGAACAATGACGCCGTGCCAATTGCAGAAGCAAAGGACGTAGGCGTCACGTACGCGTCTTCGTGGGCGATCTTCGGCAGCCGACAGCCGACGCGCGTTCTTGACGGCATCTTCTTGAAAGTTGCGCCCGGCGAAATTGTCGGCATCGTCGGCGAATCCGGCTCCGGCAAGTCGACGCTCGCGCGAGCGCTATTGGGACTCGCGCCGATGACGCAAGGTTCCGTGTCGATCGCTGGTGAAAGTCTCGCGGCCGCGCAGGGAAAGAAACTGCGGGCGATCCGCCAACACATCCAGGTCGTCTTCCAAGATCCGTATGGCAGCCTCGACCCACGCCTTCGCGTCGAAGCCCTGGTCGCAGAGCCCTTGCACCTCCTCGATCGCACGCTCTCGCGCGCAGAGCGTCGCACCCGCGTCGAAACCATGCTCGAGCGCGTGGGCCTCGCGCCCGCCGATGCCGACAAATTCCCTCACGAATTTTCCGGCGGCCAGCGCCAGCGTATAGCAATCGCGCGCGCACTCATCTTGGAGCCCAAGATCATCGTCCTCGACGAAGCGGTGTCCGCACTCGACGTCTCGATCCGGGCCCAAATCATCGACCTCCTGCGCGACTTGTCCGACCGTTTGGGCCTCGCCTACCTCTTCATCACGCATGATCTCGCGGTCGTGCGCGCGCTGGCGGACCGCGTCCTCGTCATGCACAATGGGAAGATCGTCGAGGAAGGCACCGTGGCCGACGTCTTCGCTGATCCGAAACACCCGCATACCAAAGAGCTGATCGACGCTTCGCCCGGCCTCGAAGCAGTGCTTGCGGCGCGTGAACGCGCGGGGGCGGCCAGATGACTCTTTTGCCTTCAACGGACGAAATCCTCATCGGCGGCGCGTGGCGCGCCGGTCGCAGCGGCGACACGCTGCCGATCGAGAATCCTTCGACCGGCGAAACCGTCGGGCAGATCGCGCGCGGCACCGTGGCCGACGTGGCCGATGCCGTGGCCGCGGCCCACGACGCGCGCAACGGTGCTTGGGGCCGCACCACGGCGGCCGAGCGCGGCCGGCTGCTCACGCGGTTGGGCACGATCGTCGGCGAGAATGTCGAGCAACTCGCAAAGCTCGAAGCCGAAGACGTCGGCAAACCTTTACGCCAAGGGCGCGCCGACGCCCTGGCGCTCGCGCGCTACCTTGAATTCTATGGCGGCGCGGCCGACAAAGTTCACGGCGAAACCATTCCCTATCTTGAGGGCTACACGGTTTACACCTTGCGCGTGCCGCACGGCGTGACGGGCCACATCATACCTTGGAATTATCCGATGCAGATCATCGGGCGTTCGCTGGGTGCGGCCCTGGCGATGGGTAATGCGACCGTGCTGAAGCCGGCCGAGGAAGCTTGCCTCACTGCTCTTGCGTTCGCGCGGCTCGCCGAACAGGCGGACCTGCCCCCTGGCGCGATCAACGTCGTCACCGGCACAGGCGAAGAAGCGGGCGCCGCGCTTGCCGAGCATCCGGGCATCGATCACCTCTCCTTCACTGGATCGTTCGCCGTCGGTTGCCTCGTGCAAGCGGCCGCCGCGGGTCACGCCGCCCCCGTCACGCTTGAGCTTGGCGGCAAGTCCCCGCAGATCGTATTCGAAGACGCCGACCTCGATCGGGCCCTGCCCTTCATCGTCAACGCCGGCATCCAGAATGCCGGTCAGACCTGTTCCGCGTCGTCGCGCGTCCTCGTTCAACGTGAGATCTACGCCGAGGTTCTGGCGCGCCTGAGCGAACGCTACCGCGTGCTGAAAGTTGGTCCCGCCGAAAGCGACTTCGATATGGGTCCGCTGATCTCGGCACGACAAAAATCGGTCGTCGAAAGCTTCCTCGAAATCGCGGAGCGCGATCGGCTGAACATTGCAGCGCGTGGCCTCATCACGCCCGATGCGCCAAAGGGCGGCCACTATCTTGCGCCCGTCCTCATCGCGGACGTCGATCCGCAACATGCGCTTGCGCAGGATGAAATCTTCGGCCCGGTCCAGGTCGTCATCCCCTTCGACACCGAGGAGCAAGCCGTCCAAATCGCCAACGGCACGCCCTACGGGCTCGTCGCGGGCGTTTGGACGAACGACGGCGCGCGCCAGATGCGTCTCGCCAAGGCCATCCGCGCCGGCCAAATCTTCATCAACAACTACGGCGCGGGCGGCGGTGTCGAGCTTCCCTTCGGCGGCTTCGGACGTTCCGGCCACGGCCGCGAAAAAGGCTTCGAAGCGCTCTACGGCTTCTCGACGTTGAAGACCGTCGCCGCCTATCACGGATAAAGGGCATCTCATGCGCTTGAAGGACAAGACCGCAATCATCACCGGCGGCGCATCCGGCTTCGGCGCAGGCATCGCCCGCAAATTCGTCGCCGAGGGCGCGCGCGTCGCGATCGCCGACCTCAACGTCTCGGCCGCTAGAGCGCTCGCGCAGGACCTCGGCGCGACCGCGATCGAGACCGACGTCTCGTCCGACGCCGGCGTGCGCAATCTGGTCGACCAAGCGCGAGCGCAACTCGGCCGCATCGATATCCTGGTCAACAACGCCGGCATCGGCCATCTGCCGCAAGCAATGGAAGACCTGAGCGAGGGTGAATTCGATCGCCTCTTCGCCGTCAACGCCAAGTCGGTTTATCTGACGGCCCGGCATGTCGTGCCCGTGATGAAAGCCGCCGGACGCGGCGCGATCCTGAACGTGGCGTCGACGGGCGGCGTGAGTCCGCGCCCGCGCCTCACCTGGTACAACGCCTCGAAGGGCTGGATGATTACGGCGACGCGCGCGATGGCGATCGAGCTCGCGCCGTTCAACATCCGCGTCAACGCGATCAACCCCGTCGCGGGCGAAACACCGCTGCTCAAGACATTCATGGGCCAGGACACGCCCGAGATTCGGGCGAAGTTCCTCGCGACGATTCCCCTGGGGCGATTCTCGACGCCCCAAGACATAGGAAACGCCGCCTGCTTCTTATGCTCTGATGAAGCCAGCCTGATCACAGGCGTGGCGCTTGAGGTCGACGGCGGGCGCTGTATCTAGGCATTCAGCGCGTATTTTCCGGGACACCGCGTGATTTCAACCGTTCGCGCGCCTCACGAAGTATGGCATAGTTGAAACAGAGCAAGTTCCAGTACCTCCAAATCACCATCTGCGTCGCGTTTCGTCAGTTCACCCCGGGGGCGTAACCATGCGTTTTGTCCAAACGTCCATGGCATGTCTGCTTGCCACGACAGCACTCTCGTCGACCGCCGGCGCACAACCTGCATCGACACCGCCGGCAGCCGAAGCGACCGGCAAGGTCGAAAAGGTCGTCGTCACCGCGCAGCGTCGTCCGCAGCAGGCACAAAGCGTCGGCATCGCGCTCACACCGGTCACGGGCGACACGCTGAGAGATCGCGGCATCACGGTCGTCAACGGCCTTGAGAACATCACCCCGAGCCTCGAAGTTGAAAACCAGTTCGGCAGCGGCCAACTTTCGTTCACGATCCGCGGCCTCGGTTTTCGCGACTACGCCACGAACAACACGCCGACCGTCGGCATCTATGTCGACGAGGTCGCGTACACGCTGCCCGTCATGACCCAAGGCGTGCTCTTCGACGTCGACCGCGTCGAAGTTCTGCGCGGGCCCCAAGGCACGCTCTATGGCCGCAACACCACGGGCGGCGCCATCAACATCTTGAGCCGCAAACCGACCCCCGAAGCGAGCGCCAGCTTCCTCGCCGAATACGGCCGCTTCGACGACTTCCGCGCCGAGGGCTACGCGAACGCCGCCTTGACCGACGGCGTCAACGTGCGCCTCTCGCTCGCGACCGAACAGGGCGGCGCCTGGCAGAAGAACCGCGAGACCGGCGAAGAACTCGGCGACGCCGACAAGCTCGCCGGCCGCGCCCTCGTCGACATCGCGCTCAGCGATGACATCGACCTCCTCCTCAACGCCCACGCCTACAGCGACCAGTCCGACGGCATCGGCAAACGGCTGTTCACGAACTTTCCGGGCTCGTTCGCAGCTGCGCCTCACGCGATTCACGCAGACCAGCGGTCGACAAGCTGGGGCACATCCCCGACGTTTGCGGCGGTCGCTGGCACGACCGCCTCCGGCAAGCCTTACAAGGACAATGACGGCTACGGATTCAGCGCAACCGGCAACGCGAGGTTGGGTTTTGCGGACCTCACCTACATCGGCGCATTCGAGCATCTCGACCGGCGTGAATACAACGACTTCGACGCAATCCCGGAGAACTTTGCCAGCGTCTTTTTCGTCAGCGATATCGACGTGCAAAGTCACGAGCTGCGCTTGCGCTCGACGGGCGAGGGCCCGCTGAGTTGGATCACGGGTGCTTATTTCGCGACCGAAGACCTGCACGAAATCTACAACTCAGGCTTCGCGGCGAGTTTCGGCCCGGGCTTCGACACCGTGCGAACGCCGTACACGCAAAAGGTCGAGACTCTCGCCTTCTTCGGTCAAACCGAATACCGCTTCGACCCGCAATGGAACGTTGTCGGTGGCCTGCGCTGGGAGCAAGAAGACCGCGATCTGATCGGCCTAGGCACGTTCGCCAACGGCTTTGGAACATTCAACTTCGCCAACGGCAGCCCCACAGGCGTGCTCGAAAACCGTAGCACGTCGCTGAACGAACTCACCGGCAAGGCTGCGCTCGAATTCACTCCGAGCGACGACGTGCTCTACTACGCAAGCGTCAGCCGCGGCATTAAGTCGGGCGGCTTCACGGCCTACAACACGCTGAACCCCGCCGCCATCGACCCGTTCAGGCCGGAAGAGCTTTGGGCTTACGAAGTCGGCTTCAAGAGCGACTTCGCCGACGACACCGTGCGGCTCAACGGCGCCGCGTTCTACTACGACTACACGGATCAGCAGGTGCAGTCTGCGATCTGGGTGAACGTGCCACCGCCCACACTGATCGGCAAGATCGTTAACGCAGCCAAGAGCGAAGTCTACGGCGGCGAACTCGAACTGATTTGGAAGGCGGCGCCTGAACTCACGATCACGCAGGCCTTGGGCTACAAGCACGGCGAGTTCAAGGAATTCATCGACGCGGACTCGACCACGCCGGGCGGCACGATCAGTCGCGCCGGTCAGGACATCGGCTTCCCGGAACTGAGTTACAGCGGTTCGCTGACTTACGAACGCGAGACAAATCTTGGCTTCGTCTACATCGCGGAATTCGACTACAGCTTCCGCGACGAACAAAGCTTTCCGCTGCTCGGCCCCGCCTTCACGCTCGACAGCTACTGGCTCGCCAACGCAAGCGTCGCATTCCGCCCCGACGGATCCGGGTGGGAGTTCGCGCTCTGGGGCCGCAACATCTTCGACGAGGCCTACGACGAAACGCGCAACACGTTCGTCGTGGGTGCCGGCGACGATTTCTCCGTCCCGGGCCTGCCCGCGACCTACGGCGTGCGCGTGTCCGCCGACTTCTGACGAGCTGAGCCTCGGCGCGTCAAGTGTTTTCGCCGCCGCGCACATCACTTCCAGGCGGATCAAATGCCCTTCCTGAGGGATGGGTGACAGTTCATTCCGGACACATAGGTTACACAATTGGGGCCTTTGCAAGGAGCGCAAGGTGCCCTGGAAAGCGTGTAGCACGATGGATGAGCGGCTGAAGTTCATTGCCCGGTTGCTGGACGGCGAGAAGATGGCGGGGCTATCCGCTCACCATCACCGATTTCGCCAGCCGCTATCTCATCGCCTGCGAGGCGCTCTCAACGACGAAGGAAGCCTATGCTTTCAGCGTCTTCGAGAGCGTCTTCAAGGAATTCGGTCTGCCGCGCGCAATTCGCACGGACAACGGCGTGCCCTTCGCCAGCCCCAACGCCTTTATGGCCTCTCGAGGCTTTCGGTGTGGTGGCTGCGCCTCGGCATTGCCATCGAGCGCATCAAACCCGGCTGCCCGCAGCAGAACGGGCGCCATGAACGCATGCATCTGACGTTGAAGCTCGAAACCACCAAGCCGGC
>JBGOVA010000013.1:0-37189 GCA_041477875.1 Micropepsaceae bacterium
ATCCGCGTTCGCGCGCAGCACCGGCGCGAGCAGTCCGAGTCCCTGCCCCGTCACCATCAATGGATCGGCGGTGCCCGCCCGGCCGTCCGGCGTCCCGAACACCAGCGCATGCTTGCGCTCCGTCAGAATGCGCCACGGCACACCGGTCTCCGTCGGATCGAAATCGCGCGCCGGAAGCGGCACGAGAATCTTTGCCATTAAGCAACCCTTGTCACAACGAGCCTGGCGCGAATGCTTGACGGCCCACCGGCCCTGCGATATCAGCCCGCCATGATGATGTCTGCATTGAAGCGCACGATGAAGACGAAGACGCCCTTGACCGGGGCGGCTTTGGAACGCGTGCGCGAAACGATGTAGCGCACAAGTCCCAGGGCCCCGCCGGTAACGGACGGGGCCGACGAAGATCGGCACTCGTCTCCGGCCAGACACAGGAGATCGCCGATGAGCCAGCCCCTTCCCACACAGTCCGCGCGCGCCCGACGCACGCATGCATCGCCGTCCGTCGCCGTGGTGGGCGCAACGGGCGCGGTGGGTGCCGAGCTGATCGCTTGCCTCGAGCGGCGCAACTTCCCGCTCTCGCGCCTGAAGCTTCTGGCCTCCGCCCGCGCGGCCGGGCGCCGCGCAAAGTTCCAGGGCCGCGACGTCCCCATCGACGCGCTCGACGGCTTGAGCCTCGACAACGTCCACATCGCGCTCTTCTCCGCCGGCAGCGGCGTCTCGCGCGAGTTCGCGCGCCAGGCGGCCGCGCGCGGCACGATCGTCATCGACAACTCTTCCGCCTTCCGCATGGACGACGACGTGCCGCTCGTCGTGCCGGAGGTGAACGCCGGCGCACTCGCCAGTCACAACAACATCATCGCGAACCCGAACTGCACCGCGGCCATCGCCGTGCTCGCGCTTTGGCCCTTGCACCGGGAGAACAAGATCCGCCGCGTCGTCGCCGCCACGTATCAGGCAGCCTCGGGCGCAGGCGCGGCCGCGATGGAGGAACTTCGCGCCTCGACCGAAGCCTATCTGGCAAACCGCCCCTACGAACCGCGCGTGCTGCCCCACCCCTACGCATTCAACGTCTTCAGCCACAACGACAAGGTCGATCCCGAAAGCGGCGCGAACGGCGAGGAGATCAAAGTCGCGCGCGAGCTGCGCAAGATCATGGCCGCGCCCGATCTGCGCGTCGGCATCACCTGCGTGCGCGTGCCGGTGTTTCGCGCGCACACGATCGCGATGACCGTCGAATTCGAACGTCCGCTGTCACCCGACGCTGCGCGCGAAATTTTGAAGAGCGCCCCCGGCCTGCGCATCGTCGACGACCGCGCCGCGAACCGCTTCCCCATGCCGCGCGATGCCTCAGGCCAAGACGACGTGCTCGTCGGCCGCCTGCGCCCCGACGCCGACGATCCGACCGGCCGCTCGCTCGCCATGCTCGTCGCCGGCGACCAGCTCCTCAAGGGTGCGGCTTTGAACGCCGTTCAAATCGCCGAATTGTTGATGAAGAGCTGAGTTCCCCCTCATCGTCATGGCCGGGCTTGACCCGGCCACCGAGTGCGCGCGGCACGCGCGCCGCAAGATTGAAACACCAAGAACACCAAGATGCTCAGGCAAACCTTCTGACTCTTGGTGATCTTGGTGTTTCAGCCTTCTTTCTTGCGGCACTCTCGCGCAGCCTGCTGGGTGGCCGGGTCAAGCCCGGCCATGACGAACGAGGCCGTTTCATGAGACTCTGCCGCGAACAACGAATCGCTGGCGGGGGCCGATGCCGAAGAACATTGTCGTCTGCTGCGACGGCACGTCGAATGAGTTCGACGGCGACCGCACCAACGTCGTCAAGCTCTATCAGATGCTGGTGCACGATTCCGATGTGCAGACGACCTACTATCACCCGGGTCTCGGCACGATGGAGGCAGCGGGCGCGCTGACCGCCTTCTCGCGCTGGTGGACGAAGCTCGCAGGCTTCGCCTTCGGCTACGGCCTCAAGAACGACATCCGCGACATCTACGTCTTCCTGATGAACCACTACGAAGAGGGTGATCGCGTCTTCCTCTTCGGCTTCAGCCGCGGCGCCTACACCGTGCGCGCGGTCGCCGCGCTGTTGCATATGTACGGCCTCATCCGCAAAGGCAACGAGCCGCTGGTGCCTTACGCGATCCGCATGATGAAACGCATCAGCGCGCAAAACGCCGGCCGCGACCGCAACGACGATCGCAGCGCCGTCGGCCGCACGCTCGCCGTGGCGCAGCAGTTCAAGCACACGTTTTCGGTCGCCGAGTGCAGACCCTATTTCGTCGGCGTCTGGGACACGGTGAATTCCGTCGGCTGGATCGAAAACCAGTTGCGCCTGCCGTTCAGCGGGCACAACCCCTCGATCGAAATCGGCCGCCACGCGCTTGCGATCGACGAACGCCGCGCCTCGTTCCGCCCGAACCTCTGGCGCCCGAAACCGAAGCCGCAACGCACGGGACCCAAGGATCTGCTGCAAGTCTGGTTCCCCGGCTCGCACGGCGATGTCGGCGGCGGCTATCCGGAGAGGGACAGCGGCCTGTCGAAGATCGCGCTCGAATGGATGCTGCGCGAAGCGCAACACAAGGGCCTTCTCACCAACCCCGAGCGCGAAGCGCGCATCATGGGCTTGGCCGGCGGCAACTACGTGAAGCCCGAGCCGACCGCGACGCTGCACGACGAATTGAAGTCGTTGAAATGGTGGTTCGCGCAACTCGTGCCCAAGAAGCAATGGCAGCGCCGGCGCGAGGGCGGACGCGACGTCTGGAGCGAACGCCGCAAGATCAGCCTGTCGGGTTGGCGCGCCATTCCGCCCGGCTCTCATGTCCACGAGGCCGCCTACGCCCGCGACCCGGCCTATGTGGCGAAACTCCCCGCCGATGCGATCCGCGCCTCGACTCTGCCGTCGCCGGAATTCTGCTATCCTGCGGAGGCAGTGAAAGCACGCGCTTGATGAGTGACGACAGGCCTCCGGACCGCCGCCGCGACTTCCTCTTCACCGTGGCGATGGCGACGGCGGGCCTCGGCGCGACGGTCGCGCTCTGGCCCTTCATCGCGGCGATGGGACCCGCCGACGACACGCGCGCACCGCGCGTCGTGTTCGACCTCACGAAACTGGACGGCACTACGCACGTCATCGTACCGTTCCGAAACGCGCCCATATTCGTCTTTCGCCGCACGGCGCGACAGCTGACACGGCTGCAAGATCCGGCATCGCCTTACACGCCGCGCGATCGCGAATCCGCTCACTCGGAGCAGCCGCCGAAGGCCAGGAATTGGCATCGTTCCCTTCGCCCCGAACTCATGGTGATGAACGCCTGTTGCACCAAAGAGGGTTGCATCGTTTCGCGCCAGAGCGACGCATTGGGCGTGGAGATCGATTTCTTTCGCTGTCCGTGTTGCGGCTCGAACTACGATCTCGCCGGCCGCGTCCTCTCCGGACCCGCGCGCAGCAATCTGGTCGTTCCGCCGTATCGCTACATCGGCGAGACCGAGATCGAACTCGGCGACGACGCGCACCCCAGCTTCGCCGAACACCTCATGCCCTGGCGCGCAAATCCTCGATCACGCTACCGTACTTGAGCGCCTCTTCGTCGTGCTCCTCGTCGCGAAACGTCTCGGCGAGCCCCGCCGCGTACCATTCGCGCATCGACGGCAGATCGCGCAGGCGCTGCGCATAGCCGTTGGCGTTCGCGTCGACCTTCAGGCCGTAAGTCTGGATCCGGAACGCAACCGGCGCGAAGAATGCATCGACCGCGCTGAACGCCTTGCCGGCCAGGAACGGCCCGCCGAAGCGCGACAGCCCTTCGTTCCACAACTCGCCGATGCGCGCGATGTCCTTGGTCAGCGCCTCCGGCATGTCGTGCAGGCGCACGCGGACGCCGCAATTCATCGAGCAGCGCTGGCGCAACGTGCCAAAGCTCGAATGCATCTCGGCCGCCGCCGAACGCGCCCACGCCCGCGCACCGTCCTTCGGCCAAACGCCATCGTGCCGCTCGGCGAGATACTCCGTGATGCCGAGCGAATCCCAAACGACCGTCTTCCCGTCATGCAGCGCCGGCACCCGCCCCGTCGGCGAGAACGATCGGAACGCGGCATAACTCCCGCCCGCCAGGAATCGCTGGAACTTCTCCTCGAACGGAATCTTGAGCTCGCGCATCAACACCCACGGCCGGAGCGACCACGAGGAGTAATTCTTGTTCGCGACGAAAAGCTGATACATGGGCGATCCTCTCCGAGCGGGCGCGCAATCTAGGCGATCCGCCCTTCAATTGTCATGGTCCGCGCAGGCCCACTGCTGCCCGCTTGAGCGCGCGCCACAAAAAAAGGTCGTCATGGCCGAGCTTTGGGGCAGGCAGCATCGCATTCCGCAATGCCGTTCGTACAACATCCTGCGGCGGTGGCGTCGACACGCCACAAGCTGGCCGATCCGCCGTGTGCGCTGACTCACAGAGAAAAATTGAAGCCGACCTTAGCTTGAGCACACGGGCGCCGGCCGCATGTCTCGAACCCCGTTTACAAGCCGAGCCCGATTCGTCTGGGGAGGCGACAATGAACATATCCATCGTCAATCATACGAACGGCCAAGTGACCGATGAGGATCTGCAAACCACGATCCGCGCGATCAACCGCCAAATCGAAGAGGACTTCTATCCCTATTGGGGCATGAAGGCGCAACTGCGCCTCGAAGGCCGCAGCGCAAACGAGCCCGACAAAATGCAGGTGTCCGACATGCGCGGCGACGCCGTGATCTATCTGTGGGACCAAACGGACGTTGACAATGCGATCGGCTATCACTTTCAGAACAACCGCGGCATTCCCTTCGGCTTTGTCTTCACCTCGATCGCTCAGGAAATCGGCGAGCCCTGGTCGGTGACCCTCTCGCACGAAGCGCTTGAGCTCATCGGCGACCCGGAAACGAACCTTCTCGTCATGGGCCCGCACCCCGTCGAAGACAGATGGGTCTTCCACTGGTTCGAAATGTGCGATGCCGTGCAGAACGAGAAATACGAAATCGACGGCGTGAAGCTGTCGAATTTCGTTCTGCCGCTGTACTTCACGGGAACGCGCGACACCGACGAACTGGGCGCGCGCAACGACTTCCTGGGGCACGCCCACGACGGCAACACGCTTCAATCCTTCGGCATCAACCCGGGCGGTTATATCGGCTTTTACGACCCCCAAACGGGCCAGCACGAAACCTACGCGATCAAGGGCGACCGCCGCGCGATGATGCGTCTCGCCGCCAAGACCAAAGCGAAGGAAGCGCGCCGCTCGGTGAGGTACCGCAACGAAGCCACGCGCGCCAAGATTCGTCAGGCGGGAAGCGGCGGCACCGGCAAACCGACGGCGCCCATGAGGAACTTCGTCGCGGTCTCGGCGCCGACGTCGGCCAAAGCCGGCGCCAAGTCGGCGGAAGCCAAACCGGCAAGAGCGAAACGTCGGCGCAAGTAGAACGACGCACCGACTCGCGTTATCAAGCGTCATGGACCTTTCGATGGACGTGACGCTCGCCGTCCTCTCGCTCCTCGGCACGGCGGTGTTCGCGGCCTCCGGCGCGCTCGTCGCGGCGGAGCAGCGCTTTGATCTGATCGGCGCGGTGTTCCTCTCGGTCGCGGCCGGCATGGGCGGCGGCACGATCGTCGACGTCCTGATCGGCGAGCGCGTGCGCTGGCTCGACGCGCCCGAACCGTTGTGGGCGGCCCTCTTCTCCGCCGTCGTCGTGTTCGAGGTCGTGCGCTTCGGCGCGCCGCCGGAGAAGACCTTGGTCTGGGCCGACGCCGCGGGCTTGGCGCTCTTCACCGCGACGGGCATGCAGCGCCTGATCGCGCTGGGCCTCGATCCCGCCGTGACGATCTTCTTGACGGCGCTGGGTGCCGCCGGCGGCGGCATCGTGCGCGACGTGCTCGCCAACCGCGCGCCGCTCGTCTTCTCGGGCGAGATCTACGTGACCGCCACCCTCCTCGGCGCACTCTCTTATTATGCCGTCCGCCTTGCCGACCTGGGCGACGCCCCGGCACTCGGCGTTGCGCTCGTCGTCGCCTTCCTCGTGCGCGCGGCCGGCATCGTCTTCAAGGTCCGCCTCGCACCTGGGGGAATCAAATCCTCACGGGACTAGGGCCTGGTGCTGCCCTCGCCCGCGCCGCGTTTACCCTTGCAGTTTGACACAAACGACACAGTGACCCCGGAATTCCCCGTTGCTAGGCTAGTGCAGAGGGTTGGGGAACAATCGGGCAAAGAGCATGACGAGATTTCGCGCAGTCGTCGCGGCCGCGACGACCACGGCTTTGTGCGTAGGGCTGGCATGGCCGGTATCGCCAGCCGACGCCGCGCCGCCGTCCGCCATGCCGACGATGCCGGAGCTGGGCGCACCGGGCACCGGCGCCATGCCGCCCGTCGGCGATATCTCGGGCGCGGGAAAATCGCTCGGCGGCATTTCGCCCGACCGCATCGTGCGCAGCATGAAGGCGGCGCAGGCCTCGGCCGAGCCGACGCTGCGCGGACAGCTCGAGCAGGACGTCTATGCCAAATTCGCCCGGTCGGTCGTTCTGATCGTGACGCCGGATGCGCTGGGCTCGGGCACCGTCATCGGCAAGGACGGAACGATCCTGACGAACTGGCACGTGGTTGAAGGCTTGAAAACAGTCGGCGTCATCTTCAAGCCGCAGGCCGAAGACGCGCGCGTGTACGAATCCGATGCGGTCCAAGCCAACGTCGTGCGCGTCGACCAGATCGCCGACCTCGCGATCGTCAAAGTCGCAGGAGTCCCGCAAGACACAAGAGCCATCGCGTTGAGCGATCTGACCAAGCTCAAAGTCGGCGCCGACGTCCACGCCATCGGCCACCCGCTTGGCGAAATCTGGTCCTACACGAAGGGTATCGTCAGCCAGATCCGCCCCAACTACGAATGGACGGTAAAGGGCGAAGGCATCGAGCACCGCGCCGACGTCGTCCAGACGCAAACGCCGATCAACCCCGGCAACTCCGGCGGACCGTTGCTCAACGATGCGGGCGAGCTCGTGGGTATCGCCTCGTTCGGCAGCGGCGAAGGCACGCAGATCAATTTTGCCATCGCCTCGACCGAAGTGCGCCGCTTCCTGGCGACGACCGCGGACCGCTTGGCTCCATCGGCCACGACCGCTTCCGCTCCCAAAACGACCGGCAAACAATGCGAACCCGTCAAACTTGCGACACGGCGGACCAAAATTGACGATGGCATAGCCTTCGTTTTCGACACCAATTGCAACGGCAAGCAGGACACCGTCCTGATCGTGCCCGACGACAAGACAAAGCCCATCGAGATGATCGTCGACGACAACGAGAACGGCAAAATCGACGCCATGTACATCGACGAGAACCGTGACTTGAAGTTCGAATACGTCCTTTTCGACACGAACGAGGACGGCAAGATCGATCTCATAGGCTACGATCTCGACGAGAATCTCGAGCCCGGCCGCGTCGTACTGGCGAAAAGCTGACGCCGATCATGGGACGCCGCGCGTCCGTTGCCGTCGCGTTGATCGCGGCACTCCTGGCAGCATTCGCGCCCGCCGCGCAATCGGCCGACGCCGTATCGCCTCCGGCCGCCAGCGAGCCGAGTGCGGAGCAGAAGCTCCTCGATCTCGTCGGCTTCCTCCGCCAGGACGGTCGCTTCGGTGAGGCGCGCGAAGTCGCCGAGGGCGGGCTTGCCATCGCCGAGAAGAACTTCGGACCCAACGACCTGCATGTCGCGCGCTGGCTCACCGAGCTGGGCCTGACACTCAGGGCCGAAGGCCGCTTCGCGCAAGCCGAGCCCCATCTCAAACGCGCCGTCGCAATCTACGAAAAAGCGCGAGGTCCCGACGCCGCCGAAACGGGCGACGCCGTCGGCGACCTGGGCGAGCTCTACATCGACTGGGGCCGCCTCGCCGAGGCCGAACCGCTGCTCAAGCGCGCGCTTGCCGTCGCGGAAAAAACCCGCGGTCCCGAACATGTGCAAACCGCGCGCAGCCTGACGAATCTCGGCACGCTCTATGCGGAGCAGGGCCGCACGAGCGAAGCCGAACCGCTCCTCAAACGCGCGCTTGCCATCGACGAAAAACTCAACGGCCCCGATCACCCCGATGCGTCGGCGAGCCTCAACAACCTGGCCGAACTCTACCGCGAGACCGGGCGCTTCGCCGAGGCTGAGCCGCTCTACAAGCGCGCGCTCGCCATCGACGAAAAGAACCACGGCCCCGATCACCCGGCCATCGCCGCGACCCTCGGCAACTTGGCCCTGCTCTACCAGAGCGAGGGGCGCCACGCGGAGGCCGAGCCGCTCTACCGTCGCGCGCTGGACATTTGCGAGAAGAAGCTCGGCGACCATCGGCTGACGGCCTCGACGATCGCCAACTACGCGTCGCTGCTGATGGAGCAGGGCCGCTTGAGCGAAGCCGAGCCGCTGCTGAAACGCGCGCTCGCGATCAACGAAAAGACGCTGGGTCCCGATCACCCTGATACGGGCCTGAGCTTGAACGCGCTGGCCGCGCTCTATCGCACGCAGGAACGACGCGCCGAAGCCGGACCGCTGTACGCCCGCGCGCTTGCGATCTTCGAAAAGGCGCTCGGGCCGAACCATCCCTACACCGCGATGGCCTTGAACAATCTGAGCGAGATCTACCGCGACGACGGCCGCCTGACCGAGGCCGAGGCGATGTTCAAGCGCGCGCTCGCGATCGACGAAAAGCGCCTGCCGCCCGATCATCCGGACCTGATCGCCGTGCGCGCCAATCTCGCCGGCGTCTATCTGTTTGCCCGCCGCTATCCGGAGGCCGAAGCCCTGTTCAGAGCCGCACTCGCCTCGCTCGAGCGCACCCTGCCCGCCGATCACGTGCAAATCGGCATGGCGAACGCCTGGCTGGCACGCGTGCTGCTGGAGCAGCGCAAATACGCGGAGGCGGTGCCGGTCGGCCGCCGCGCCGTCGAAATCGCCGCCGCGAACAAATCGCGCGCGACGGCCCGCGTTCTCGGCGGCGGTTCGCGCGACGAACTCGACCGCGATCAGATCTTCGCGCTCCACGCCCGCGGTCTTTACGCGCTCGCGATGCAACAGCCGCAAAGCGAAGCGGCCTTGAGAGCCGAAGGCTTCGAGGTCGTCCAGCGCGTCGGCTTCGACGACACCGGCCGCGCGCTCGCCAACATGGCCTCGCGCTTTGCCGCGGGCAGCGACAACCTCGCCAGGCTTCTGCGTGAACAGCAGGACCTGCTGCGCCGCCTGCGGACCGCCGATCAAAATCTCGCCGCCGCCTTGGGTGCCGACAATGCCGCGAAGCGCGCGCAAGCAAGCGCTCTGCGCGACGAAAGCGCCGCGATCGGCGCGCGCCTGAAAGACATCGACGCGACCTTGAGGCGCGACCACAAAGCCTATGGCGACCTCGCCGACCCGAGCCCGATCGGCGTCGCCGAAACGCAAAGCCTGCTCGGACCTGACGAAGCGGTCGTTCTGTTTCTGCCTATGGAAGAGGCGATGTTCCTGATCGCCGTGTCGAAGACCGACATCGTCTGGACGGTCGCGCCCCTTCGCAGCGAAGTGCTGACGAAAAGCATCGCGACCCTTCGCCGCCAGCTCGATCCCGACCAATGGAAAACGCGCCCGCTCGAGCCCTTCGACCGCGCGCTCGCGCATCGGCTCTATCTCAGCATGTGGGCGCCGCTCGAGTCCGTCGTCAAAGACAAGACCCAAGTCTTCGTCGTGCCGATGGGACCCTTGACGAGCTTCCCCCTCTCCGTCCTCGTCACCGAGGAGCCGAAAGGCGGCACCGCCGGCGACGCGGACCCGCAAGCTTTGCGCGACACGGCGTGGCTCATCAAACGCCATGCTTTGACGACGCTGCCGTCGATATCGAGCCTGAAGGCCCTGCGCGTCTATGCGAACAAGGGCTCGGGGAGCGAACCCTTCGCGGGCTTCGGCGATCCGGCGGTGGGAGCCGGCGCGACCGAGGGGATCACCATCGCGGGCGCGCGCAGCGTCGCAAGCGTCTTTCGCGGCGCCGAGCTCGACCTATCGGCGCTGCGCGCCCTCTCGCCTCTGCCGGGCACCGCCGGCGAATTGCGCGCGCTGGCCAAGGCGCTCGGCGCGTCGGAAACCGCCGACGTCTACCTGCGCGAACGCGCCACCGAAGCGCAGGTCAAGTCGATCGACCTGTCGCGCAAGCGCGTCATCGCCTTCGCGACCCACGGACTCATGGCGGGCGACATGGGTCTTGGCGAGCCCGGCCTCGTCTTCACCCCACCCGGCACCGCGAGCGAGCGCGACGACGGCTATCTCAGCGCGTCGGAAGCGGCAGGTCTAAATCTCAGGGCCGATTGGATCGTTCTCTCCGCTTGCAACACAGCGGCGGGCGATGCGCCCGGCGCACACGGTCTCTCGGGGCTCGCGCGCGCCTTCTTCCTCGCCGGCGCGAAGTCGCTCTTGGTCTCGCACTGGCCGGTATGGGACGACGCCGCGATGAAGCTCACGACCGGCGCCGTCGCCGACATGGCGAAGAACCCCGGCGCCGGCCGCGCCGAAGCGCTACGCCAAGCGATGCTGAGCGTCATGAACGACGCGTCGACCGCCCGCTTCGCCCACCCTGCGGCCTGGGCACCCTTCATCCTCGTCGGCGAAACGCGCGCGAACTGAAGGCTCAGTCGGGCGGACCGAAGAGACGCGGGAAGAGGGCGAGCAGCAGGACGAGCACAAGCATCCCAAGAACCGCATACGCCACCGCCGGGAGATCCTCGCTCGTCAAGCCGATGCTGCCGGTTTGTAGATAGGCGAATGCGCCGGTGACAGCGAGGGCCGAGATTGCGCCGACGATCAGTTGGCGCACTCTACCGAAGTAGCGCTTCAGCATTGTCGGCCGCCCGGTTAGTTCAGCGGCTCGTGTTCCTGCCGCTTCGTGCGCCGCAGTTCCTTGATCGCTTCGCCGATATGCCACCACACGGTGACGCCCTTCGTGTCGCCTTTGGCGATCATCGCTTCTTGGCGTTTCGTGGCCACGCGCAAGGCCCTGTCGCCGTGGTTGCGAATCAAATTCCAGGCGGAACGATAGATGTCGGCTTCGACGTCGACTTTGGTGTTTGGCTTGGTGCTGGGCATGGCATCGGCTTTCAGGCGATGCAGTCTGTATCGCGTGCCGGCGAAGGACCACTGACTGAGGGTCGAAGCGTGCGGCGCGCACTCAACTGTCGGGCGACGGTTAAGGCGCGCAGCGGACTCGATTGCGACCTGAACGTGCGTTAACGCGCCGACATCGCCTCTAAAGGGGCGCGCCGGTGAACGGCACTTTCAGCTGCTCGAAGAAGGTCGCGGGCATCGGATGATTGATGCCGATGTCGGCGGGCGGGCGGCGCGGCGGACAGAAGAACGTGCCGAACAGCTGATCGAACAGCATCAGGTTTTCGCCGTAGTTGCGGTTGCCCTCTTCGGTCACCTTCGAATGGTGCCAGCGATGCAGTTCCGGCGTGTTGAAGACATAGTTGAGCGCGCCGCAACGCATCTCGACATTCGAATGCGTGAGGATGCCGACGATCGCGGTGATCGCGCTCACCATGATCATCACCTCCTTGGGCGCGCCCAATATCAGGAGCAGCGGCATCGCAACCAAAAGCCCGGTCACGGTGTCGACGAGATGAAACCGTCCGGTGTTCCAGAACCACAACCGCGTCACGCTGTGGTGCACGGCGTGGAAGCGCCACAACGGCGGCCACTCGTGCGCGATGCGGTGCTTCCAATAAAGCCCGATCTCGGCCAGCACGAGCCCGAGCGCAATCTGCAACGCCATCGGCCACGCCTGCGGCCACAACCCGCCGCCGGTCGGTGCGAACAGTTCGGCAAGCCCCATGAACGTGATCAGGACAACGACCACCTGCGCCACGCCTTTGCTCAGCACCGTGTGCGCGATATCGGGGACGACCTGCCCGTCGTTCTTGAGCCACGCCTTTTCATGCGGCATCGCGCGCTCGAGCAGCGCGATGGCGACCGCCAGCGCGACGTAAGTCAGGTTGAAACCGGTGATGGCGTAACCGCTGACCACGCTGAGATAGGTGGAAGCGGTCGACACGGCAAACAGAGCCGGCCACCACACATGGGACAGGACGCGGCGCATTGTTGCCTCATCGCTGCAGTCGAGTACGGCCTTGAGCCTACGCCGCGCGTGACCCCGCGCCAAGCCCCACGCCCTCGAGCGCATAGACGACCGTTTCATGCTCGCGCCCGCGCAAATGCGTGGGCCCCACGAATTTGAGCCCGTCGAGCAGCGCACCCGTCGCGCGCGTTTCTTGCCTGACCGCCGTGACCAATGCCTCGCTCGCGACAAGCCGCGTGCCCAACTCCTTCGACAGCGATTGCAAGCGGCTCGCGACGTTCACCGTGTCGCCCACGACCGTGAACGTCATCAGCCGCTCGCTCCCCACATCGCCCAGCATCACGTGGCCGTAGTGCAAGCCGATGCCGATCTGCACTTCGAACGCGCCCAGCGCGCAGCGCTCGCCGTTCCACGTCGCAACCGCCTCCATCATCGCGTAAGCGCAGGCCAGCGCATCGCCCGCATCGCCGTTGCCGCGATCGGGCACCCCGAACACGGCCAAGAGCCCGTCGCCCAGGATCTTGTCGAGCGTGCCGCCGTGTTCGAAGATCACGGCTTCCATGCGCGCATGGAATTCGCGCAGGAACGCCATTGCCTCCTCCGGCGCCATCGTCTCGCAGCGCGTGGTGAAGCCGCGAATGTCGGCGAAGAGCACCGCCGCCGCCTGGCGCCGCACTTCACCGAACGGATGCTCGCGCGCGCTGAGTTCATCGACGACCTTGGGCGAAAAATGCCGCGCCAGATTGGCCCGCGCCCGCTCCGACACCGCCGCCGCCATCACGAGCTGGCGCGAGCGCCACACGGCGACCGCCAACCCCGCCGTCAACAACGCGACGATCACGTAGTCGTAGGCGACCTTGATCAGCGGCAGATAGGAAGGATCGCCGTAGCTCCGCCACATGTCCCCGCCCGCGTTCAACGTGAAGAACGTGCCGGGCTCCGCCGTCGCCGCGACGACGACCGCGCCCCAGGCAAGCGTGATGCACAACCCCGTCCATAAGATGAAGCGCGGCGAATAACTGAAGGCGCCGTGCACGAGGAACGCGACGAAGAAGAGGAGCGCCCCTTCCTTCACGGCAAGCGTCACCGGCGGCAAATCGCGCGCAAACCAGTGCCGCGCGATCAGGATGAAGGCGAGATACGCGCAATCGAGCGCGATGAACACATACTTCGCCCACAAGGCCGTCGGAAACCGCCGCTCCTGCTCGAACTGCGCAAGACCGATGAGCGCCAGCCCCAGCGGCATCGTCAACAAAAACACAGTCCCGTCGCCGACGAACGACGCCGTCGCCGCGAACACGGCAACGAGCGCCACGACGATCACCGCCCGCACCGCGCAAGCGAGCATCAACCCCGTGCGCTCGGTCTCGTGGAACGAGGTCAACAACCGATCGGCGACACCGCTGTCCGGCGCCGGCGACGGCACGAAGCCGGAGACCCAGTTGCGCAGGCGTGACGAGACGCTCTGATGCTCCGTCATGAAAGAACTCCGTTGCGCGCGAATCACACCCCAAGACAATTGCCCTTCCCAATTTGATGGGGAAGGTGGATCGACGCTGCGCACACAACCGCCGCCTGTGCGCGTTCTCCTTTTGAGTAGCTTGACGAACGCGCGCCGCGTGGCTCATCGTTGATGCGTTACGTTGGTTTAGGGAACCCGGTGCAAGACCGGGGCTGCCCCCGCAACTGTCAACGACGGCGCATCGGTCATCATGCCACTGATCATCTGATCGGGAAGGCGACCGGTGAAGGGTCGTGAGCCAGGAAACCTGCCCACGTAAGTCACCCCTCGATGGCGCGGGTGTGCGCTCGCGAGACGGAGCCCTCCGGCGTGGTGACGCTGGCGTGTCGCAACCATTGTGGAGGCGGCGCGCTGCGGGCGCGTCGAAAGGGATAAGTGCGCCCCGTCAACGCTATGGGGGTCACCAATGTCTCGCTTTGCTTTTCTTTCATCGGTCTCCGCACTCGCACTCTTCTGTGCAGGGCCCGCGCATGGCGACGGCGACAAATCCGACAAAGTCGAAAAGGTCGTCGTCACCGCGAACCGCATCGGCTCGACGCCCGAAGATCGCCTCGGCACCGCCGTCACGATCCTCGATCGCAAGCAACTCGATGAGCGCCAAACCCGCTTCGTCTCCGACGTTTTGCGCGACGTGCCCGGCGTCGCCGTGAGTCGCTCCGGCGCGGCCGGCAGCCTCACGCAAGTGCGCATGCGCGGCGCCGAAAGCAACCACACGCTCGTGCTTCTCGACGGCGCCGAGATCAGCGATCCGTTCCAAGGCGAGTTCGATTTCTCGGGCCTCCTCGCCGTCGACATCGAACGCATCGAAATCCTGCGCGGCAGCCAGAGCGCGCTCTACGGTTCCGACGCGATCGGCGGCGTCATCAACATCATCGCAAGGCGCGGCAAAGGCCCGCTTGGCGTCGAAGCCTCCGGCGAAGGCGGCTCCTTCAACACGTGGGCCGCAGGCGCCAACGCCGGCTACGGCGACGACGATATCGACATTTTCGCCAGCGCCAACCACCACGCCACGTCCGGAACCAACAACTCGCGCTTCGGTTCGGAGCGCGACGGCGAACGCGACAGTTCGTTGCTCTTCAACGCGGGCCTCAGGCCGGCGCAAAACGTCGAACTGCGCGCGCTCATCCGCTACGTCGACACCTATGCCGAGGGCGACCCGCAGGACTTCAATTTCTTGAGCCCCACGCAGGGCTTCGTCGTCGACGGCAACGACACGACAGAGTCCTCGCAACTCTACGGCAACGTCTCGGCGGAGGTCTCGGCGTTCGGCGACGTCTGGCGCACGCGCTTGAACTACGCCTTCGCCGACGTCGACCGCAAGAATTTCTCCGGCGGCTTCGCGTCCTTCTTCACCGCCGGCGACCGCCACAAAGTCAGCCTCGTCTCCGCCGTCACGTTCGACACCGGTGCCGCCAATCACAAACTGACCGGCGCCGTCGACTGGAAAACCGAAGGCTATCAAAACGTCGCCATCGGCGCGCCGAGCGCGATCAACGCCAAGCGCGAGCTCGACACCACGGGCTACGTGCTGTCCTACGATCTGTCGTTGGGCCACTTCGACGCCGGCGCCGCCTATCGCCACGACGCGAACGACAAATTCAAGGACGCCGACACTTACCGCCTGCAAGCAAGCTACCGCGTCACCGACACGACGCGCGCGCGCGCCTCCGCCGGTTCGGGCATCAAGAACCCGACGAACTTCGAACTCTTCGGCTTCGATCCGGGCACCTTCATCGGCAATCCGAATCTCACGCCGGAAAAATCCGTGGGCTGGGACATAGGAGTCGACCAAACATTCCTGGACGGCAACGCGCGCCTCACCGTCACCTATTTCGAGGCGACGCTTGAAGACGAAATCTTCACCGCCTTCCTGCCGGGCTTCGTCTCGACGCCGCGCAACAGCGCCACCGACAGCGACCGCCAAGGCGTCGAACTGACGCTCGATGCCAAGCTCGGCGACGCCTGGACGCTCGACGCCGCCTACACCTATCTCGACGCGAACGAAGCGGGCCGCGAGGAAGTGCGCCGCCCGCCCCAAATCGCCTCGCTCAACCTCACCTACCGCTTCCTCGACCGCGCCTCGGCGGCGCTGACCGTGCGCTACAACGGCGAACAGCAGGACAACGAATTCATCTTCGCCACACCGGCGGACTTCGTCACCCTGCCCGCCTTCACGCTGGTGAACCTGAACGCGTCCTACGACGTGACCGACAACATCCAACTCTTCGGCCGCGTCGAAAACCTCTTCGACGAGAAGTACGAGGAAGTCTTCTCCTACCGCTCCCCCGGCATCGCCGCCTACGCGGGCCTGCGCTCGCGGTTCTGACGGACTCCCCTCGCCCTCCCGGAAGATGGAAGGGCGAGGGGTGGCACTTGCGCTCGCGCGTCCCAACCGCGACACTAGTGGGGGGACCGGCCGCTTCAGTTGGGGTGAAACATGCGACGTCGGGACGTTCTCAAAAGCATCGGCGTCGCAGGCTCGCTCGCCCTCGCGCCGCGCGCCTTCGCGGCGGACGACGACCTCTCCGTCACCATCAAACTCGACGGCAAGGACCTCCTCTTCGCCGCGAGCACGGGCAAAGACCTCGGCGACTACAAAACCGCCCGCTTCACGCAACGCTGCATCCGCGTCGATCATCCGGCGTCCGCGCTCAGCGTCTTCTTCCGCCCCGACCGCACCAGCGACCGCGTCGAGATCGTCGTCGAACTCGGCCGCATGTGGGGCAAAGCGAACGCCGACGCCAAACATCTGGGCGCCTATCGCGCGATCATCCGCAAGGGCACGCGCGAACTCGCCACCATCGACGTGCCGCGCCACTGGTGGTTCTCGCGCTGGCGCTGGCAGTCGGCGCCGCGCCCCGTCATCCGCAGCGCCGCCGACCTCATCAAAGCAAAACGCGTCCCGCCTTACGCAAGCTCGGCCGCATCCTTCGCCGAATCCGCGCACCAATCGAAACCCGCGGTCTACCGCCGCCCGATGGACACCGGCGGCCTGCAAACTTCCGTCGGCGCGGCGGGCGAGCGCCTCGAACTCGGCCCCGTCACGGAATATCAGGGCGACTATCTCGTCACCGGCAGCGACGCGGCGCTCGAGGCGTTGCGCGCGCAGGCCGAAGCGGCGGCCTCGATGCCGATGCACATGCGTGACGAGAAAACGAACGCGCCGGTCGACTTCTTCCAGTATCCCGCTCTCGATTGGTACCAGCAGCCGGCCGGCAACCCGTGGGTCAAGGGCCCCGAGGCGATGCGCGACGCCGAAGGACAGGTCACCTGCGAATGGGGTTTGGACAGTTCGCACGATCCGGCGCTGAACTACGTCCCCTTCCTTCTGACCGACGACCCCTATCATCTCGAAGAGCTGCAGTTCCAAGGCAATCAGACCCTGGGTTGGACCGGTTATCATCGCTCGGAGAACAAGCTTCAGATCGTCTATCCCGGCGAAACGCGCTCCTTCGCCTGGTCGATGCGCACGATGTTCCAGCTTGCGACCGTCACGCCGGAAACGACGCCGCAATGGCTGAAGCCGCGCACCTATTGGAAGCACATCGTCGACGACAATCTGAAATGGTTCACCAAGTACTACGTCGACAACCCCTCGCCCGCCTGCGCCGTGTTCAGCGCGGGCCCGCGCATCGACGACGTCGCCGCGTGGCAGGAAGAATTCGTCGCCTTCTGCCTCGGCTGGGGCGTGCTTTTGGGCTTTGAGGACTGGCGCAAGGCCTTCCGCTGGAAACTCAATTCGACGCTCGCGCGCACGAACGGCAAAAGCGGCTGGCCGCGCCAATGGTGCTCGCCTTACTACATCAAACTGACCAAGGGCGAACCGCACTCGATGTACACGGACCGCTCGCCCGCCGGCATTTGGCTGAAGTCGTGGAAAGAAGCGTGGGACGTCTTCCGTGCCGATCCGGAAAACAAAGTGAAGGAACCCTTCGCCGACTCGCACTCCTGGGCGCAAGAGAACAGCCCCGACTATCTCATCTATACGCGCGGCGTCCTGGCGCTCGCGACGCAACTCGGCATCGCCGAAGCGCGCGAACCCTACGCGTTCGTCGACCGCATGGTCGGCGGCGTGAAATACATGAACTACAAATGGGCGGTCGCCGCGGCCTGAATTCAAGCCGCGCCGCTGACCCGCTTCGCCACGGCCTGGATGCGCGTCGTGACGCCGAGCTTCACTTTGGCGTTGTTGATGTGAAAGCGCACGGTGCGCGGACTGATGGCCAAAATCTTGCCGACCTCGAAATCCGTCTTCCCGTCTGCGACCCAGTGCAGACACTCCGCCTCGCGCGGGCTCAACGGGCTTCGCGGCGTACTCGCGTCCATCAGCTCGTGAAACCGCGAATAGCCCGCATGCACGGCGGCGCTCATCACCGATTGCGCGCGCTGCGACAGGTCCGGCTCGCGCCCCGCGAACCCCGCATACCACGCAAGCGCGCCTTCATCGTGCACCGGCACGATCAAGCCGTCGGTGTGTCGCAAATGCGCCGGCAACCCGGCCCACCACCCCTCTTCGCTGTCGGCGACGCTCTCCTCCCGCACGCGCGACATCACGACGGGATTCTCCGACAGCCGCGCGTGCACCACGAAGGGATGATTCGAAAACGGGCGCTCGGCGTCGAAAACCTCGAGTGCCGCGCGATCGGTGGATGAGAACACGATCGCCGGACCGATACGGTTGAAGAGTTTGGTCATGTCGACGATGAGCGCGGTCGTCATACCGAAGCGCTTGGAAACCGAGACAAGCACCCGCCCGATGTCCTCGGCCGAACTCGCCCACGACAGTTGCGCCGTCAGTTCTTTAAGGGCCTGAAGCGCAGCCATGGCGGCGCCGTCCTGTTGCTGAGGTGTTCGTTCACCGAAAAGCCCGCTGACGGCATTTCACCACCACTTGACGCGCAACTCAACCGCAAAGCAGGGCCGCGTTACACTCGCTGCCGCGAATCGCCCTTGATTCTTGCGGAACCGGAACTCGCTCCTTGCGCCCAACCAAAGTCACACTCGTCGTCACCCAGCGCGAGCGCACCTCGCTGACCGAGCGTTCGCTCGAAAGCGTTCTCGCCGAGCGCGCCGCGCCGTTCCGCCTGATCTACGTCGACGGCGGCGCACCGCACGCCGTGCGCGCCTATCTCGAACGCCGCGCTCTCGAAGCGGACTTCATGCTGATCCAAAGGCCGCAGCCGCTCTGGCCGAACGCGGCGCGCAATCTCGCGCTCGCGCATGTCGAAACCGAATACGTCGTTTTCATCGACAACGACGTCGAGGTGGAGCCGGGCTGGCTTGCGAAACTGATCGCATGCGCCGACGAAACAGGTGCCGCGCTCGTCGGCCCGCTCTATCTTTGGTCCGACGGTATTGCCGCCGCGCGCATCCACATGGCGGGCGGCATCTTGACCGATGTCGAAACCCCGGCGGGCCGCGCGCTGCACGAACGCCACGACCGCATCAATGCGCCCGTATCCGAACGGACGAAACTCACGCGCGGCGAATGTGATTTCCTGGAGTACCACTGCATGCTGGCTCGCGCGGACTTCCTGCGCCGCGTCGGCGGCCTCAGCGAGGATGTCGTCTGTGTGCACGAGCACATCGACATCGCGCTCGAGGCAAAGGCCGCGGGCCTTCCCGTCGTGTTCGAGCCCGCGGCCGCGATCACCCAGCACTCGTTTGCGCCCTATCTTCTGTCGGACTTGGACTTCCATCGCTGGCGTTGGAACCGCGCTGCGGCCGAACGAAGCTTGAGCGCGTTCTGCCGCAAATGGAATCTCGTCGACGACGGCGAGGCGATGAGGGGCATCCGCGGCTTCGTCGACGGGCTGACTTCGGGCATCGACCCGCTCATGCCGTCGCTCCAGCCCTCGCCTCCGGCGACTGCGATCGCTGCCGGCGACGTCCGCCAGAATCTCTACGGCCTTCTGACGCAAGCCGCGGCGATGGGCTACGCCAGGGCCGATCTCGAACTGTTCTCCAAAGCCTACAACGCGGCGATGACGCTGTTCGCCGGCGGCTTTCGCCCATGCGCGCGTCCCTTCATCGCGCATTGCGTGGGTACGGCCAGCGCGCTCGTGGCATTCGGCTTCGCGCCCCGGGTCGTTGTCGCGGGCCTCCTGCACGCCGCCTATTCGCACGCGCCGTTAGGGCCGCGGCCGCATGCGGCGCTCACGGAGCTGGAAGGCCAGCTTCGCGCGACCTTCGGCGACCGGATCGCGCGCGCAATCGGCGCATACGCGCGCTTTCAACTCGACGTCGATGCCTGGCGCGACGCGCATCCGATCGAGATGCTGTCGCTCGACGACGCGGAAACAATCGCCGTCGCCATCGCCAACGAGATCGATCAATGCGCAAGCGGCGAGGTGGCCTTCACCGCCAAAACCGCGTTGGACGCGCCCGAATGGAACGCCTACTTCCGCGCGCTGTCGATTGCGCTCGGCGTCCCCGCCTTTGCCGAAACGCTGTTCGAACTCGCGCGCGCCGGCGCGCCGCCCGCCTTCGACATGCGTCGTCCTCATTCGCAGAGTTTTCATCTCGTCAAGGGCGGCATCGCGCCGATGGCGCACGGCGCTTTTCGCGCCTGGGATGCAAATGCAGGCTCGCCGCGCACCCGCACTGACGGCCTAACCGGTCATCCCCTCAAATACGACAGGTGTGAAACTTGAAACGGTAAGGCGTATTGCCGATTCTCGAAGAAACGATTCGCGTTGTGCGAAACTGCACGCGTAGAATTCTCCGACTCGGTTGCTTCGCGCTTTAGGTAAAAAATGACGGAATTGGATTCCGCGGGCCGCGCCAAGAACGGCGATCAAGACTTTGTGCTCGACCCATCGTTGAGCGCGGTCGACCCGAAGATCAAACAGGCGATCTCCTACTGGCTTTCAAAGCGCGGCGACCGCCTGGCGCCGACGCGCGCCGACATGAACGCGCGCGAAATCAAGGCCTTCCTGCCGCATTTCCAGATTCTCGAGATCGTGAACGGCGGCCCGGCCTATCGCCCGCGGCTGATGGGCACTGCGATCGTGGAGTCGATGAAGGAAGACGTCACCGGCCGCCTGTTCGACGAGAACACGCCCCGCCCCGCCGCGCGCCGCGCCCTGCGCGCCGTCCGCTGGGTCATGGAGCACAAAAAGCCGCTGCGCACCTTCGCGCCGCGAACCGCCATCGAGGGCCAGGAGTTCCTCTCGCACGAGAGCGTGTTCCTGCCGCTGTCGAGCGACGGCAAGACGATCGACATGATGGCCGTCGTCGGCGTGTTCTCACCCGCCGTTACGTAGGCGCGCGCAGTCGTTCGAGCGCACGATCGGCCAGTTCGCGGGTCAGCTCCCCCGCCGGCATTTCGCGCGCAAACCGCGGCGCCTGGCCCGACCACAGCGACGTGAACTCGCCCGAGCCCGCGGCTTCCGCCTTCATGCGCAGAGGCAGCATTGCGTTCGTCGCGTTCGGGAACGCCGGCGCCGCCGCGCTCATCGGCCCAAGCTCGCGGACCACGCGGTTGAGGAGCCCGCGCGCCGGCCGTCCTGTGAACACGTTCGTCAGCACGGTCTGATCCTCGCGCGCCGACTTCAGCGCCGCGCGATAGATCGGCGAGATCGTGGACTCCGGTGTCAGCAAATAGGCCGTGCCGATCTGCACGCCCGCCGCGCCGAGCGCCATCGCCGCGACGATCCCGCGCGCATCGCCGATGGCACCGGCCGCGATCACCGGCACGCTGACCGCATCGACGACCTGCGGCACCAGCGCGAAGGTGCCCGGCTGCGCGGCGATGTCCTCGCTCAAGAAGATGCCGCGATGGCCGCCGGCCTCCGCCCCTTGCGCGATCACCGCATCGACGCCGCGCGCCTCGAGCCAGCGTGCTTCTTCGACCGTCGTCGCCGACGCGATGACGACCGACCCCGCCGCCTTCACACGATCGAGCAACGCCTTATCCGGCAGGCCGAAATGAAAACTGACGACGCGCGGGCGCAATTCTTCGACCAGCGCACAGGTCTCTTCGCCGAACGGCGCCCGCCCGCCGGGAACGGTCGGCTTGTCGACGCCCAATTCGTTGCGATAGGCCGCAAGCCGGTCGACCCACTTCGCCTCGCGCGCGGCGTCCGCCGACGGCGGCTCGTGGCAGAAGAAGTTCAAGTTGAACGGCTTGCCCGTGCGCTGACGAATGATCTGCAACTCGTTGCGCGCCTGTTCGGTGCTGAGCAGGGCGCACGGCAGCGAGCCTAAGCCCCCCGCCTCGCTCACCGCGATCGCCAGCGCCGACCCTTGCGCCCCCGCCATCGGCGCTTGGACGATCGGATGCTCGATGCCGAAGAGGTCGAGGATGCGCCGGTCGGGCCACATGGGCTTGCTCGCGCGTCGTTATTGGGTTGGACAACCCTACCACAGGCCGCCGAAGTGGCCGACCGGCATCACTTTCCACCCTACATTCGTTCACCCCACGGTCGCCAGGTCATTTCCACACTGGCGGAATGTGTTGTTCATGGCAAAGTCACCTTGGAGCGACGCACCGACACCAGGACTCAAATTCAATGTCAGTGGAACCAGCCGCCATGGACGCCGCCGGCGACGCGCAGTCGCTCCAACTCAAACGCGTACTCGGACCGTGGCAGCTGATCTTCCTCGGCATCGGCGGCATCATCGGCGCCGGTATCTTCAGCATCACGGGCACCGTGGCGGCGCAATACGCGGGCCCCGCCGTGCTGATCTCATTCGTGATTGCAGCGGTCGGGTGCATGTTCGCGGGCCTCTGCTATGCCGAGTTCGCGGCGATGATCCCCGTGTCGGGCAGCGCCTACACCTATGCCTACGCAAGCTTCGGCCGCTTCATCGCCTGGGTGATCGGCTGGGACTTGGTCCTCGAATACGGCGTTGCGGCCGGCGCCGTCTCGGTCAGCTGGTCGGCCTATTTTGCTTCCTTCATGAAATCGATCGGCCTGCCCTTGCCCGAGGCATTGTCGTCGGCGCCGCTCACCTTTTCCCCGGAAGGCGCCTTCATCTTCACCGGCGCCATCGTCAACATGCCTGCGGTTGCGATCATCGTTTTTCTCTCCGCGCTGCTGATCGTGGGCATGCGCGCGTCGGCGGGCACCAACGCGGCGATGGTGCTTCTCAAGGTCGGCATCATCGTTGTCGTGATATTGTTCGGCCTACCGCTGATCAAGATGGCGAACCTCGTGCCGTTCGTGCCTGAGAACCAAGGTCACTTCGGCGAATTCGGCTGGAGCGGCGTGTTGCGAGCCTCGGGCGCGATCTTCTTTTCCTATATCGGGTTCGACAGCGTCTCGGTCGCGGCGCAAGAGACCATCAACCCGCAGCGCAATTTGCCGATCGGCATCCTGGGCTCTCTCGCGATCTCGACCGTGCTCTATCTCCTCATGGCCCTCACCATGACGGGACTCGTGTCGTACACGGCGCTCAACGTCGCCAATCCGGTGACCGTCGCCATCGGCGCAGACCCGCAGCTCGCCTGGCTTCAGCCGTGGGTCGATCTTGCCGCGATCATCGGCACGTCGACCGTGATCCTCGTCTCGGTCTACGGCCAAACGCGCGTCGCCTATTCGATGTCGTGCGACGGATTGCTCCCCCCGGTGTTCTCCAAGATCCATCCGTGCTTCGCGACGCCGGCGCGGGGCACGCTTCTCACCATGCTTTTGGGCGCGGCACTCGGCGGCCTCTTCCCCATCGACATCCTGGGCGAGCTCGTCTCGATCGGAACGCTGGCGGCCTTCGTGCTCGTGTGCATTGGATTGCTGGTGTTGCGTTGGACGAAACCCAACGTGGCGCGACCGTTCCGCACGCCGTGGGTGCCCTTCGTGCCGCTTGCCGGCATCTTCGTGTGCGGTGCGATGATGATCTGGCTGCCGCAAGGCACCTTGATCCGCCTCGGCGTCTGGTTCTTCATCGGTCTGGTGATCTACGCCCTCTACGGCTCGCGCCAGAACGTGAAACCGGCCTTCACTCTCGACGACGCCCCGCAAACGAAAACGACCTGAAAACGGACACATCCTTCCGCCCACGGACGTTTACGTCTCGTTCACCTTGTTTTTCTTGACTTTTTTCCGGGATGCAGGCATATGCACGCTCGCGACACACTATATATGTCTCGCAAGCGCTCTCGCCGCGTGAACGGCCCGAGATCTAAATCGGTCTCATCGATACCTTTAGAGCGCGAAATCATCCGGAACTGCCCAGGTAACACGCGGGGCGTCCTACGCAACCCGCGATTTTTCGCGTAGCAGCCTGATGGCCCGAAGGCCCGGCGTGCGCGCGACGACTCGCATAATGAAAGTGAACTAAGTGACCGACTTTACAACTCTGGGCCTCGAGCCGCGTCTTCTCAAGGCATTGGCGCACGAAGGCTACGAAGCCCCGACACCGATTCAATCGCAGGCCATTCCGCACGTGCTCGCCGGCAAGGATTTGCTCGGCATCGCGCAGACCGGCACCGGCAAGACCGCGGGCTTCGCGCTGCCCATGCTGCAGCGCCTGACCGCGACGAAGCGCCAGGCTGCGCCCAAGACGGCGCGCGCATTGATCCTCTCGCCGACGCGCGAACTCGCGGCGCAAATCGCCGACAGTTTCCGCGCCTACGGCCGCTACATGAACCTGACCGTCACCACGGTCTTCGGCGGCGTCAGCGAATATCAGCAGAAGCAAATCATGTCCAAGGGCATCGACGTCCTCGTCGCCACCCCGGGCCGCCTGCTCGACCTCGTGCATCAGCGCGCGGTCGACTTGAGCAA
Source organism: Micropepsaceae bacterium (assembly GCA_041477875.1). Classification (GTDB taxonomy): domain Bacteria; phylum Pseudomonadota; class Alphaproteobacteria; order Micropepsales; family Micropepsaceae; genus SZUA-430. The sequence goes on from JBGOVA010000013.1 coordinate 24,336, forward strand.
GACGGAAATCTTCGTCCTCGACGAAGCCGACCGCATGCTCGACATGGGCTTCATCAACGACATCAGGAAACTGGTGGCGCACCTGCCGCGCGTGCGTCAGAACCTGTTCTTCTCGGCCACCATGCCGCAGGAAATCGGCTCGCTCGCTGCCGACCTGTTGAAGGACCCGGTCAGCGTCGCGGTCACGCCGCAGGCAACGACGGTCGAAAAGATCGCGCAGCGCGTGATCCACGTCGACACCGCCTCGAAGCGCGCGTTGCTGATCGACCTTCTGCGCAACGACAAGGAAATGAACCGCATCCTCGTCTTCACGCGCACCAAGCACGGCGCGGACAAGGTCGTGCGCGCGCTCGATTGCGCGGGCATCATCTCTTCGGCGATCCACGGCAACAAAAGCCAAAGCCAACGCGTCTCGACCTTGAATGCGTTCCGCGCGGGGCGCACCCGCGTTCTGATCGCAACCGACATCGCCGCCCGCGGCATCGACGTCGACGGCATCAGCCACGTCATCAACTTCGACTTGCCGCATGTGCCTGAGGCTTACGTCCATCGCATCGGCCGCACCGCGCGCGCGGGCGCCGAGGGCATCGCCATCGCCTTCTGCGACCGCGAGGAACGCGCTCTGCTGCGCGACATCGAAAAACTGACGCGCCAGCAAATTCCGGCAAGCGAATGGAAGGCCCGTCCGCCGCAACCGGGAGAGGTCGTCGCACCGGTCGAGCGGGACGAGCGTCGCCAACACGCTGGCCCGCGCGGCGAGCGTCCGCAGCATCAGCGCGGTCATCGCCCGAAGCACGCGCCGCACGGCGAACGCTCCAAGCACGCACCGCATGGCGACCGTCGCGCCAAGGCGGCGCAGGGCGAACGCCCTGCTCACCCGCAGAGTGAGCGCCCCGCGCGTCCGGCTCATCCGCAGAGCGAGCGTCCCGCGCAACCGCACGCGGCGGCGCGTCCGCAAGGCGAGCATGCCGCGCGCAACGGCCAGGACCGCAACGGCGCACAGCCGCACAAAGGTCCGAAGCCGCATCGCAAAGGCCAAAGCCACAAGCCCGCGCATGCCGGCCAAGCCAAGTCGCACACGCCGCATGCGCCGCGCGACAACAGCGGCGCGGGCAGCTTGCCGAAATTCCTGCAACGCGCCGTCACGCGCCACTAACGAGACGATTCTCTTCCTCGCCCTTTCCTCAAGGAAGGGCGAGGCCTACCCATCGACAATTGCCCAGGACGTGAGAGTGTTGCGGGCACCTCGATTCGGACTGGCCCCTCGATGGCGTCGACGAATTCCCTCCCCGCACGCAAGCCCTCGCCTCCGCCCGCGCAAGCGTTGGAGCTCAAGGTTGTGTTGGACGTCGCGCGCCACGCGGCGCTCGCCGCCGGCGAATTCCTGCGCGAAGCCGCATCCGCCGGCCGCGCGACGGTCACGCTGAAGCACGGCCACGAAGTCGTGACCGACGCCGACCGGCACGCCGACGCGATCATCAAGCGCGCGATCAAGGCGAAGTTTCCGGCGCACAAGATCATCTCCGAGGAAGGCGACACCGCGGTCGCGCGAACTCGAAGGTCCGGCTTGGATCGTCGATCCGCTCGACGGCTCGGTGAACTTCGCTCATGGCCACCCCAGCGTCGCAGTCTCGATCGCCTTCGCCTTCGACGGCAAAGTCTTGGCCGGCATCGTGCACGCGCCATTCTTCAGCCAGACCTTCACCGCGATCCACGGCCAAGGCGCCCATCGCGACGGCGTGCGCATTGCAGTGAGCGCTCCGGCATCCCTGCGCGAGGCGTTGGTTTCGACCGGCATCCCGCACGACCGCCGCACGCTTGACGCTGTCGTCGAACGCTTCCGCCTCCTCGCCGCGAACTGCCGCGACGTGCGCCGCTCCGGCTCGCCGGCGTTAGACATCGCCTCCGTCGCCTGCGGCATCCTCGACGCGCACACCGAAGACCTGGCCCCCTGGGATGTGGCCGCCGCAGGCCTCATCGCAACCGAGGCGGGCGCCCAGCGCACGAACCTGGGCCCGCAACGCGGCGCGCTCTCGCCCGACTTGAACGGCGCAGGGTTCTTCGTCGCCGCCCCCTCGATCTTCGCCGAACTGTCGAAACTCGTGGCCGCCACCTACGACCTCGCGCGCTGAAGCGCCTTCCCATATCATCGCGCCGACACGACAATTGACGGGACCGATATGCGCGAGAACAAACTCCGCACGCTGTGGGCGAGCGGCAAGGCGGCGACGAATGTGTGGACGCACATCCCGGCGGCCTACGCCACCGAATTGATCGCGCACCAAGGCTGGGATTCGATCACCGTCGACACCCAGCACGGCGCCATGGGTTACGCCGACATGTGCGCGATGCTGACCGCGATCGCGACGACGCAAGCCGTGCCGCTCGTGCGCGTGCCGTGGAACGATCCGGCGGCGATCATGCGCGCAGGGGACGCGGGCGCGATGGGCGTCATTTGCCCGACGGTGAACACGGCCGAGGAATGCGAGCGCTTCGTCGGCGCCTGCCGCTACGCGCCGCTGGGCTATCGCAGCATCGGCCCGAACCGCGCGCGCTTCCTGGGCGACGATTACATCGCCAAGGCCAACGAAACGATCCTCGCCATCGCGCAAATCGAGACCGCATCGGGCCTTGAACATGTGGAGAAGATCGCGGCGGTGAAGGGCCTCGACATGCTCTACATCGGCCCGTCCGACTTGGGCCTCTCGCTCGGGCGCGAAGCGCGGATGGATCAAACCGACCCGGTCGTCGTGAAGGCGATCGACAAGATCTTCCACACGGCGAAAACCGCGGGCCTTCGCGCCGGCATCTTCTGCGTCCAGCCGGAGTACTCTAAGGCGATGTTCGCCAAGGGCTTCGACCTCGTGACCGTGCTCACGGACACCACGCTCATCGCCGCCGGCGCGGCCTTGCGCAAACAGTTCGGTTGAACGTCGTTCAAATATTCGAACGCGACGCAGACACGCCGTTGTCGAGCGATGCAACACGGCGCGCGCATCTCGCGCGCGGCGTTGACACATATCAGTGCGGGATTCAGCATGGCTCCCGTGAACGCCGGACCGATTCCCCATTTGTTGAGCATCACTTTGCTGGCATGGCTCGCGGCACTCGCGCTGTCCCTTGCCTACGAGATGTTCAGCGGGCGCATTCAGTTGAACGGGCTCTTCACGACCGACGTCGACAACGACGGCATCGCGGACGAGTTCCACCCTGAGCGGGTGCAGCTTCTTCTGGTCTCGCTGTTGGGGATCGTCGGTTATGCGTACTCGGTGATGGATGCGGCCCATGCGTCGAAGGCCGCGCTGACGATCCTTCCGGACGTTCCGGATGAGCTCGTGATGCTTCTGGGTGCAAGCAACTCTTTTTATCTGACGGGCAAGTTCGGCCGGACTCTCAAGCGGGGATAGTGCAATGTTTCCATTCGATTTGGCGATGCTGGTCGCCATCGTGCTTTCCATCATTCTTCTGGGTTTCGGCGCGGTCGTTCTCGGCATGATCCTGACCGGTCAGATCGACCTCTCCGACATCCTCGTCGAATCCAACGAACACGGCAGCCGCAAGGCGAGCCTCTCGCGGCTTCAGTTCCTGATGTTCTCGTTCGTCATCGCCGGGCTCTACCTCGTGATCTGCGTCGAGAGCGGAACCTTCGTCGACGTCCCACCGGGCGTGCTTGTGCTTCTGGGCATCTCGGGCGGCAGCTACATCGTCTCGAAGGGCATCACCAAGGGCACGAACAAGCAGCCCGGCGCCGCCCAGCAACCACGCCAGCAGCCGCGCGGCCACGGCCAACCGCCGCATATGCCCGTCCCCGCGACGCAGCAAATGAACGGCGGCAACGATGGCGCCGGCGTTCCGCTGCAGTAGGCGAGCGACGTCCATGTTGCGCCGGGCGCTGACCTCCGCGGCACTCTTGCTGCTCGCGTCGCTCACGAACGCATCGCCCTCGCCCGCGGGCGAGTTCCAAGCCTGTCGCGCGACCTATGCCGAGGTCGGCCTGCCCAAGCGCCTCGGCGATTCCGACATCGGCGAGGTCCAGGACCGCTGCTTCAAAGGCTTCGCCCTGCTCCACAACAGCCGCACGAAAGTCCCCGATTGGGTGATCGAAAGCCTGACGGCCGATTCCTTCCGGGGCGAAGCGACGCGTTCGAAATCGGCCTTCGCCGCCGACACCGAAATCGCGCAAGGCAACCGCTCGGAACCCGCAGACTACGAGGCGCGCTATCAGGGCCAACTCTACGACCGCGGCCACCAGGCGCCGGCGGCCGACGACAAGTTCGGCCAAGACGCGATGAACCAAACCTTCACGCTCTCGAACATGGCGCCGCAAGTCGGCATCGGCTTCAACCGCCACGCCTGGGCCTATCTGGAGAAAGCCATCCGCGGTTGGGTCATCTGCGGCGGGCGCGACCACCTCTACGTGATGACGGGCCCGATCTATTCGACCGACCCGAACAAGGTCTTGGGCGCGAACAAGGTCGCGATCCCCGACGCCTTCTACAAGATCGTCTACGACCCGAGCCACGGCCGCGCCATCGCCTTCGAGCTGAAGAACGAACGCCACACCGGCCGCGACCTCGAACCCTACCGCACCTCGATCGCGCACATCGAGGAACAGACCGGCATCGATTTCCTGACGAACCTGCCCGAGCGCGAACAAACCATCCTCGAATCCAACGTCTCCCCGATGTGGGCCTACGACCGCAGCTGCGACATGCGCGAGTGAAACAAACAAATTGTCATCCCGGAAGCGACTTTTCCCGACGCGGTGCCGACGCTTGAGTCGTCTCTCTCGCTCAATCGCCCTACCGATGTCGCCGAAAACCTCGTACTAAACCAGCGAGCTCTTCGTGAAGCCGTCGATGGTCCCTTGCCGATGCTCCCATACACGGCGCGCCAAATCATTCGTGACGCCGACATACAGCGTCCCGTTCCGCCGGCCGGCCAAATATACACGCAGTAGGAATGATCGTCCCGCATCGTCCTATCCGCCCAGCGGCAGCGTCAGCGTCGCGCGCAAACCGCCGCCCGCGCGGTTGGCCAGAACCACATCCCCGCCGTGCCCGCGCGCAATCCAGCGCGCGATGGAAAGCCCCAAGCCGTAGCCGCCGGTCTGCGCACTGCGCGATGCTTCGAGCCGCGCGAAGGGCTCGAACACGCGCTCGAGTTCTTCGGCTGGAATCCCCGGCCCGTCGTCGTCGACGCGCACGACGGCATTCTGCTTTTCGACATCGACGCACACCCGCGCCCGCTTTCCGTACCGCAGCGCGTTCTCGAGCAGATTGCGCAACGCCCGGCGCACTTCGTTCGTGCGGCACATGCAGCGCACGCTGGCGCCCGGCTTGAACGTGACGTCGCCGCCGATCTCCGTCATGTCCTCGGCAAGGCTTTCGGCCAGCGCCGTCAGATCGACAGGACGCGCCGCCTCGCCCGTGCGATCCGCGCGCGCCGCCGACAAAACCGCTTCCGTCATCGTTTGCATTTCATCGAGCGTCTGGCGAAAACGATTCTTCTCTTCTTCGTCCGCCACGAACTCCGCGCGCAGCCGCATCGAAGCGATGGGCGTTCGCAAGTCGTGCGCGACGGCCGTCATGATCGCGCGCTGGTTCTCGAGCGTCGCGGTCAGCCGCTGCGACATCGCATTGAAAGATTGCGCCGCCGCGCGCATTGCGCCGGGGCCGCCTTCGGGGATTGCAGGCACCGGCTCGCCGCGCCGCAGCGCCGTCGCCGCCTCCGTCAGCCGCTGCAAGGGCGCCGCGAACCGCGCACGCGTCCACAACGTTGCAAGCATCAGCACCGCCACCGCGATCAACCCCGATATCAGCGCCGGCCAGTAGCGCAAGGGCGGTTCCGGCTCGCGGTAGAGCACGTTGAGCCATCCGGCCGCGCCCGCCTTGACCGAGATGATCAGACTGACCGGGCGCACCGCCATGGTCGTATCCTGCCGCGGCGACGCGCGCTCGATTTGTCGCGCCTCCGCGGCGGAAACCGGATGGACGCGAAACTCGCGTTGCGATCCGGGCGGCGCGAATGTCGCGATGCGCGCCTCGGCCGCCGCGTCGCGCACGTCGTTCGCCGCGACCGCCGGCCGTTCGTCCAGCGTGATGTGGCGCGTCGCGCGCGAGAACGCGTCGAGCAACTCGGAGCGCAACCCGGGCGGCGCTTTCTCGATCGCCGGTGCGGCGTCGGCAACGCGGTCGAATAGAATCTCGATGTTCGCATGCGCCGTCCGCCATTCGTCTTCGACTTGAAAGAGACCGACGGTCGCAACCGTCGACACGGTCAGCGCGAGCAGGATCGCGGCCGCGCTCTCGAGCCAAAGCGGCACCGCGAACTCTTGACTCATTTGTCGGCAAGCGTCGCGGTGAACACGTACCCGCCGCCCCATACGGTCTTGATCAAGCGCGGGGACTTCGGATCTTCCTCGATCTTGCGCCTGAGGCGGCTGACCGCATTGTCGATGCTGCGGTCGAACGGGTCGGCGTTGCGGCCCTTGGTGATGTCGAGCAGCTGGTCCCGCGACAGCGAAATATTCGGCCGCTCGATGAAGGCCAAGAGCAAGCGGTACTCGCCCGCGCTCAAGGGCACGATCGTCCCGTCGGGCCCTGCCAATTCGCGCTGCGCCGTATCGAGCGTCCAGCGATCGAAACGGATATGCGCGGCGCGCTGGGCCCCGCCCTTTCGCGGCATCGAGTTCACGCGCCGGAGCACGGCGCCGATCCGCGCCACCAACTCGCGCGGATTGAAGGGCTTCGCGATGTAGTCGTCCGCGCCCATCTCGAGCCCCAGGATGCGGTCGACGTCATCGCCGCGCGCCGTCAGCATGATGACGGGCAGATCGGAGTCGAAGTGCAGGCTGCGGCACAGGCTCAAGCCGTCTTCGCCCGGCATCATCACGTCGAGCACGGCGAGGTCCACGGCACTGGTTCTGAGCAGGCGCCGCGCCGCATCCGCCCCTTCCGCCGCGCTCGCCCGAAAGCCGTTGGCTTCGAGATAGCGGACAAGCAGCTCGCGAATGTCGCGGCTGTCGTCAACCACAAGTATGTGAGGTTGCGCGCTCAAACGTGCAGTTTCCTCCGTCCACGGATTTCGACGCTGAAAGCGCGGTGCGCGCGACGGAATCGATCCGCAATTTCAGTTCAACTTGAATGAGCGGGGATCGCACCACATCAGCTTTGTCGAAATCCTCTGTTAATTTGTCGCAAATTGTATCACGCGCGTCCTTTGCGACGACGCTTGCACAAAGGTGGCGTAAACACGGCAAAGTTTTGCGACCGTTCGCGCGTTTAATCGCTGACCGGCCGAAAGGTCGTGCAGGGGCGCTCTCCTCCATGCTTCTCGACAACATCGCGCACGCGGTTCTGCGTTCGCCGTTAAGTAAATTCGCGAGCCTCCGCGGAGACAATTGGCCCGACGCGTCGGCTGTGGATACTGCGCGCGATGCGCTCATCCTTATCTTGCGGACGCCGAGGTCCGGCTCGACGAGTTCGTCGGTGCTCGCCGCGGCCCGTCGCTTCGTCCCGCCGAACACGTTGAATCTAGAAGGTCAGATCTCTGCTTCCCAGCATTTCCGCCATGCACGCTCGGCGCAACAGATCACCGCTCCCATCGCGCCTCGCGGCTACTCGCCGGTGGTTGATCCGCGATGTCCTGGAGCCCGATCACATTGAAATTGAGAGATGAGATGAAGGTTCTGATTCAAAGGCGCGTCGACCGACTCAGACGCAAGCTGCACCAAGTCGCCGAAATCGCCGGAACCCGCGTCGCGCCGCGCCGTGTCATCTTCATGCACGTCCCTAAATGCGCCGGCTCCACGATCATTTGGGCCGCAAAGTCCTACCTTGGAACGGAAAAATCCGGGCATGTCGTGCTGTTGGATGACTTCATGCCTGCCCAAAAACGACAGCAGCAAATCGCCCGCGCCAAGGACGCGCTCTTTGTCGGCGGACACTTCGGTTTCGAGACTTTGGAACAGATCCGAAAAGACGCGTACGTGTTCACCATACTGCGCGATCCCTACGAGCGCTTGCGCTCGATGTGCGGATATCTGACGGTCCTACGGAAGAAGAATCCGCTGCCCGAGCACCTGAAAAACGTCTCGGTCGACGCGCTCCTTTCGTCGAGGGACGACGCCATCCTGCAATGGTCGGACAACATGATCGCCCGCGCGATGGCGCAAACCTGCGATCGCGGCCGTGCAAGGTTCCTGAGCCTCGATGCGATGGTAGCCACGGCGATAAGGAATCTCAAATCGTTCGACCATGTCGGATTCGTGGACACGATCGATCAGGATATGCTGACGATCGCTCAGGCCACGCGCATTCCGACCTTCGCCAACCTCGGTCACCAGAACACGACCAAGTCGCATCTCGGAAGCACCACCACCCGTCCGGAGGCGCTCGCACCCTTGAGCGCCAAGATGCGAACGATGGCGCTCCACCTGGTGCGGGGCGATCTGCGTGTCTATGACGCCGCGTCGCGTTCGGGGGACCGCGCGGCCGAAGTCGTGGAAGCGCCTTTCGCACAGGCGATTTGACCTCCCCGATTTTCGGCGACCATCGCCGCCCGCCCCTGTTCCGGCGCTCATCGCCCATCGCCCCCTGACGGACGCAGCGTTTGGCCCACAGCATTGTTTGTTCGAATGCCGCGCGCTAGTAACGCGCGGCACCGAACAATCATGCGAGGCCTGGTATGCGCGACCCTGTGATTCTGGTTGAGAAACACGGCGAGGCCGCGCTCGTCACGCTGAACCGCCCGCACGCGATGAACGCGTTGTCGCGCGAGTTGCGGGTCGCGATCGCCGAAACCTTCGACGCGCTCGAGGCCGACCCCAACGTACGCGTCGCGATCCTGACCGGCGCCGGCAAAGCATTCTGCGCCGGCCTCGATCTGAAGGAACTCGGCCGCGGCGCGGACACGGTCCAGGGCAGCGTGACCGCGCGCGATCCCGCGACCTCCATGAGCAGATTCTCAGGGCCCATCATCGGCGCGATCAACGGCGTCGCCGTCACCGGCGGCTTCGAGATCGCGCTCGCGTGTGATGTCCTCATCTGCTCGACCGACGCGCGCTTTGCCGACACGCACGGCCGCGTCGGCATATTGCCCGGCTGGGGCCTGTCCCAAAGACTCTCGCGCACCATCGGCATCTATCGCGCGAAGGAACTGTCGCTGACCGGCAACTTCTTGAGCGCTGAGCAAGCCCGCGATTGGGGCCTTGCCAACCGCGTCGTCGCGCCGAACGAACTCATCCCCGCATGCCGCAAACTCGCCGACGACATGCTGTCGCTGGTGCCCGACTGCCTCGCGGGCTACAAGCGCCTCATCGATCAAGGCTACGGCGAGAATTTCGCCGACGCGCTCAAGACGGAATTGAGACTCTCCGGCGCCGCCAACAAATCGGTGCGCTCATCGGATGTCGAGGCGCGCCGCGAAGCCATCCGCCAACGCGGCCAAGCGCAAAAGAACTGACCCATGGACGCAAACAAGATGGATGCCAGCAAGATCGCCGACGAACTGATCGAGGGCGCGGGCTACGTCTTGCTTGAAGGCGTCGTCAGCCGCGAAGAGGCCGCCCGCGCGCGCCAGGAAATCCTCGCCCAAGTCGAAAGCGCGAACGCCGGTTCCGGCACGCCGTACGACGCGCGCGGCTCCCGGAATCAGTTCTCTCACGCGCTACGCCGCGCCTGCACAGGTTGCTCGGCAAACAATTCGCCAAAGACCTCGTCAAACACGTCATACCCAAGCGCGACAAAGAATGATTGCCCTTCTCCAACTTGAGGGGGAAGGGCAACTCATTTCGTTTTCTTCGCCGTTTTCCTCGTCGCCTTCACGGGTGCCACGCCCTCGACTTCGGCGACGAACTTCTTCGGCGCCTGCATGCGCCAGGCGATCTGCAAGCGGTGCTTGAGTTCCGTGTCGCTGATCTTCGACAGGCGGATCAAGACCGCCGGCCAGCCCTTATAGTGCTCCGTCTCGAAATAGACCTCGGGATTGGTCTGCATCAAGAACTCTTTTTCCTCGAGCGCGCACATCAACACCAGCACATCCGGCTCGCGCACCCGCGTCAGGAATTTCCCCTTCACCTTGAGGCTCGGCGAGCCATAGGACATCGCCTCCTCCACCCCCGGCAGCTTCGCCGCCGCGACCGCCGCCTTCACGCGTTTTATGTCGCGCGACAGATCGCGAACGACGACCTTCGTCGGCTTCACCGCTTTCTTCGCCGCCTGCCTTGGCATCGCTTGGTCCCACTCCGTCCCTTGGTCACTTTTGCACGGCCGAAGACGCCGTCAAAGCAAACCCCTTGCTCCGCAACCCCTCATCGTTTCCACTGGTGCCAAGAACCGAAGGACCCCGCACATGGCCAAGCCGCTTTGGGCGCTCGACGCCACCGAGACCGCCAACCAAATCCGCAAGAAGCAGGTGTCCGCGCGCGAAGTCGTCGAGGCCCACCTCGCCCGCCTCGATGCGATGAACCCGAAGCTCAACGCCGTCGTGCGCGTGCTGCGCGAAGACGCGCTGAAGGAAGCCACGTCCGCGGACGCGGCGATCGCGCGAGGCGACCGCGTCGGCCCGTTCCACGGCGTGCCCATCACGACCAAGATCAACACGGACCAAACCGGCACGCCCACCGACAACGGCGTCGCGCTGTTCAAGGATCTGATCGCCAAGGAAGACGCGCCCCCGATCGCGAGCCTGCGCGCGGCCGGCGCCATCGTCATCGGCCGCACCAACTCGCCGGCCTTCGGCATGCGCGCGACAACCGACAACCCGCTGCACGGCCTGACGCGCAATCCGTGGAGCAAAGACGTCACGAGCGGTGGTTCGAGCGGCGGCGCCGGCGCAAGCCTTGCCGCCGGCATCGGCGCGCTCGCGCAGGGCAACGACATCGGCGGCTCGATCCGCTGGCCGGCCTACTGCAACGGCATCACGGGCCTGCGCCCGAGCGTCGGCCGCGTTCCCGCGTACAATGCCACCGCCACGGTCCCTCGCCCCTTCGCCGCACAGCTCATGTCGGTCAACGGACCGTTGGCACGCTCGCTGCGCGATCTCCGCCTTGCCTTGCGCTTGATGTCGGAAGGCGATCCGCGCGATCCCACCTGGACGCCGGCACCCCTCGACCCGTCCCCGCTGCGCGCGCCGCTGGGCGTCGCCGTCGCGATCGACGACAATCTCGACCACACGATCAAGGCCACGTTGCGCCGCGCCGCTTCGCACCTCCAAGACGCAGGCTACGACGTTGAGGAAATCGTGCCCCCCGACCTCGCGCGCGTGGCCGATCTATGGTCCGAGATCGGTCTCGCCGAAATCGGCGCGCTCCTGCGCCCGGTGATCGCAACGATCGGCGACAAGGACATGCAGCGCTTCATGGAGGACCTGTGGGAGCTGAAAGGCGTGGCCGACCTCGCGCGCTATCAGGCCGCGTTGCGCGAGCGCGACGTCATCCTCACCAAGTGGCAAGTCTTCCTCGACACCCATCCCATCATCCTGATGCCGTCGTGCGCCGAACTCTCGCTGCCCGCCGGCATCGACACGCAAGGCCTCAAGGCCGTCAAGCGCATGCTCGAAGCGCTCAGATACCAACTCGCGATTCCGGTCTTGGGCCTGCCCAGCCTCGCGGTCCCCATGGGCACGCACGACAACCTCCCCATCGGCGTTCAAATCGTCTCGCGCCGCTTCCGCGAAGACCTCTGCCTCTCGGCCGGCGAAATCATCGAAGCCCGCGAACCGCCGGTGTGTCCGATCGACGTCAAGTGGTGAAGTAGCGGCGTTGAGTCCAACGCCTCAGTTTTGCTAAAGTCGTTCCAATCCGAAACGCTTGGCCAGCGGGATTGATCATGCGCACACGCCTAGTCCTGACGCTCTCGGGAATTCTCCTCGGCACGACGAACGCGCTTGCCGCCGACTGGATCGACCTGATGGGGACCGAGTGGACCGTGGATTTCCGCACAGTCCGCGTTTCGCGCGCTGACCCCATCGAGTGGAACATCGACGGCCTCGTCGGCGACCGGATTATCTTCGACGTTCGCCGCGTCGGCGACCGGGTCGTCGGCACGCTCTCGCTGAACTGTGTCCGCGACCAATATTCGATGTCGATGTTGGGAAGCCATCTACTGACTGACGACGAACCGACGTCGAATTGGCCCCTCGCCGCACAACTGTCGGCGACTTACTGCCCGCAGATCGACACGCTTCCCCAAATCGACGCGATGCCGCCGATCGGCACGTAGCCGCTACTCAATCCATCAACTTCTGCGCCAGATACACATAGTGCCGCGCCCAGCGTTGCGCGTTCAGCTCCGGATCGGCGTCGTTCGCGTGCCCGCCGAATGTGTTCTCGTAATAGAGATAAGGTTCGCCGTACGCGGCGAGCTTTGCCGCGAACTTGCGCGCGTGTCCGGGATGAACGCGGTCGTCCTCGGTGTTCGTCGTGATGTAGGGCTCGGGATATTTCCCGCCTTCGTGCAATTTTTGATAGGCCGAATAGGCGGCGATGAAAGCGCGGTCGTCGGCCACGTCGGGATTGCCGTATTCCGCGACCCACGACGCGCCGGCGGAGAGCTTGTTGTAGCGCAGCATGTCCACCAGCGGACTTTCGACCACCACCGCGTTGAACAGTTCCGGATGCTGCGTCATCGACACCGTCGTCAGCACGCCGCCGTTTGAACGCCCATAGATGCCGAGCCGCCGCGGGCTCGTCACCTTGCGCGCGATCAAATCCTCCGCGACCGCCGCGAAATCGTCGAACGCGCGCTGGCGATGTTCGCGCAGCGCCGCCTGATGCCACGCCGGCCCGAACTCGCCGCCGCCGCGAATATTCGCGATCACATAAGCGCCGCCATGCTCAAGCCACAGCTTCC
>JBGOVA010000325.1:0-2559 GCA_041477875.1 Micropepsaceae bacterium
AGACGGCGTTGACGTCGGCGCCGTTGTCGATCAGCAGGCTGGTGAGGTTCGGCAAGCACGAAAACGCCGCGTCCATGACGGCCGTGCCGCCGTACTTGTCGGCGCGTTTGACGTTGGCGCCGCCGGCGATCAGCAGCTTGGCGATATCGACCGTGTCTTGCTCCGTCATTTGGAAGAAGTCCTCGAAGTTCGAACTGAGGCTCGAGGTCAGGTGCATCAGCGGGGTCGAATCGAATTTGTCGACCATGTTCACCTTGGCGCCGTGCTTCAGCAGCAGCGCCGCCGACGCGGCGTTGCGCGCATAGCCGAGCGGCATGCGTTTCTTTGAGCCGACGGCGTTGGCGCCCGCCTTGAGCAACGCTTCCATGTTGTCGACCTTGGCGACGGTCATCGCGTTGCCGAGCGGGGTATCCGAGCCGCCCGCCTCACATCTGCCGTTGACCTTTGCGCCCTTGGCCAGCGCCGCCGCGATGTCGGCCGGTGTGCCGGACTTCGCCGCCGCGCAGAGCGCGTCTTGCGGAGTCGGAGCCGCCGCCGCGGGCGCGACGGCGCCAACAAAAAGTGCAGAGATCAACAGCGTCGTGGCGCGCATGGAGTGTCACCTTCGTCTTGCCGAGTCGGTGAGCGCAAGCATAGCACGCCCTTGCAAACGCGAAGATCGCGAGAGAGCGTCGAAGATTCGACATCCCCGCCGTCCGATGCTCACGGAATGACATTATGCCTGCGCGTACAGTTGCGGCGCCGTCAAGTGGCAAAGGCTGCGATCCAGGTCGCTGCAAAGAAACAAACAACGGAGGCCACAACGAATGCGGTGCCGAGGGCGACCCAAATCATGTGATAGCCCTTTTGCTGCCAGACACCTTTTTCCTCGTTGAACAAAGCAAATTGCGTGAAGTACGCCATGAGGAACGCGAGCGGCACGAACAAGACCCCGCTCGCGTACACCATGAGCGCGAGCTTCATTCCTGCCGGATCAATCACGTTGGCTCTGTTTGCTCCGAAATACGAGAGCGTTGCTATCGCCGCGCCGCCATTGATGAGAGCAAGAATTTTGAGAAGCTCGATCGAGATTGCGACGAGGCTCTTGTAAGTTTCAGTGATATGACCAGGAACCATTGACCCGCCGCTCATCGACACCAACGCAGACGGTGAAATTGACACTCGTTCTGACAGTATACGCGAAATTCCCGAAAATTCCGGGGACATGAACTGCCGGCGTTCAGGTGTCGGTTGTCACTTCGTCCCAAGGCAATCCATCATACCCGATTACCCAGTTTATTGCGTGGTGGCGTTCTTGAATGATCTCTATGTCAACCGGCACCTTTGGTGCGAGGCCGTTGATCTTTGCATCGCGAGCTTCCCAGTGAAGAGTCAGGCAGGCGTCCGCCATCTTCAGCAGTTCGTCCTCCGGCCGAAGTTTGGATTGCTGAATGAAGTCGCCCACGGCTCCCGCTGAAAACGGCGGGAGGCAGTCCTGAAAGCGGAGCGTGTCGCACTCCTCGTTGGCGGAGGGCAATTCGCGCACCAATCCAAGCGCCCACAAGAGCACGATCAAACGCTCGGCATACCAGCTCACGTCGATCAGCTGCTTCCTTGTCGGGGAAGTCGAGTCGACGAAGCCAGCCTCGTATTGCGATAGCTCGGCGAAGAGCCCGTTGTCCCTTAGCCATCGCAACACCTCTTCGCGAGGTGCCTCTGTCGTCAGTCCCCAGACGCCGAACAGCGCGAGCGCACGACGTGCGACGTCATCAGCCCTGCGAATTGCGTCCGCCATGAAGCCCGGTCCAGAGTCCCCCAAGCATACGGACCCGCCCGGCCTGTTTGCAGATAGAGTTTCTTGACAAGTTCCTATTTTGTTCTTATACTTGGTCCTACGCTGGAGCTTCAAATTTGGAAGCTGTTTTCGACGCGCCGCGCGCGCCGCTCATCGTCTACGGTTTCAAGCAGATCTCGCCCCGTCAGGGCGATCCGGTGTTGGCCGTTTACGGCGCTGCTGCATACGAAGCGGCACGCGGCTTCAGCTACGGCCGCTATTTCGAGCGCGTGGGTTTGCCGGAAGAATGTGAACCGGACGACGACGCCCGCCTCTTTCCGGTGTTCCGCTGCCTGAAATCGCGCGCCGTCATAGTCTGGCCTCAAGCCGGCGACGACGGGCGAGACCTGGCACTACATCACGCGGACCTGATCGCAGAAGCCGGCGCCACCGCTGTCGGCATCGTGACGCCGCCCGACGAATGGCCTGAGGACTTCCAACTCGGGGACGATCTTCCCGCCGGCGTGACGCCCGCAGACATCGCCGCGCTTGTCAACGCGGCCTTGAGCGAAGCGACCGCACGCGCGCTGCCCGCGCGCTCCGCGCAGCGACCGAAAGCCACACGCGCGGTACCGCCCGCGGCCGAGCCCGTCGACGGCGCGCAGCTCTTCGCGCACCTCCGCACCTTCCTCACCGCGCACCTCGCCGAGCCGCAAACCACCATCGACGCCATCGCCCTCTGGTGCCTGCACGCATGGACGCACGACGCGTTCGACGTCTCGCCGCGCCTCATTCTGCACGCGAGC
>JBGOVA010000221.1:0-6659 GCA_041477875.1 Micropepsaceae bacterium
CCGTGCCAGTTCAACGATGGCGGACACGTCCACATCTTTGGGTGCCGCGTCCTTCACGACCATCAGCGCTTCTATCTTCGCCTCAAGATCCTGGTGCACAGGGTCGAATGGGTTGAGCCTTAGGATGACGCGCCAGCGTGCAAGCAGCGCCGCGCTTCGCGCGTCTCGGAGTTTTTCGAGGCTGTCAGCAGCGCCGCTCAAAACATCCGAATATCGATCATGGACAACACTCACTTCCTTCAAGAAGTTTCCGAGGTCCTCTCGCAGCGAGTTTATCCATGCCTGACGGTAGTTCGCGACTGCTACGCCCCATCCCGTCACGGCGCCAATGACCGCTGCAAGCAATGGAATGAGAACTTCCATCCGCTACTCCCCACACCTGCAGCTCGGGCTGTCCGTCCCGTCGCAACAGCGCTGCATGCCCGTCGACGAGTTGCACCCGCAAACGCCGTTGTGATGCGAACAGCAGCCGCGCTTCTCAAGCGATGCGGAACTGATCGATGCGGCGTCGCAGGCGTCGGCGTACGCGATCGGTGCTGACAAAGCCGAGACGGTGAGCAGCGAGCAAACGAGAGCGAGCGCCGCAAGTAGACCTCTGGTCATGGGATAGCCTCCCGAGGACGAGCCTAGCCGTCCGCGCTGCGACCAACAAACGAGCCCGAAAAACAATCAGCGAGGGAGTTCGACGGTAATCGAATTGACTGCAGCCCTGTGAATTCTCGCCCCACGCAAGCGAGCGAGCGGTCCGAATCATGTCATGACTCAGGTTCAACCCATCGGCTTGGGAGTCGAAAATGCGCTGGACCTCTATCCTCGGTTCGCTGGCGCTGAGCGCTTGTGCTTCATCAACTGGGGTCCTGCCCTCTGATCAGCCCGACACCTATCAAATCTCAAACTCGAGTTTCGGAAACGGAGGCAAGGCAAGCTTCGAAGCGCAAGTGGCGGCAACTCAGCACTGCGCATCTCTCGGGAAGGAGATGTATGTCGTCACCAACCAATCGAAGTCTGAATTCATGCAGGGGCAAAGCGAACTGACGTTCCAATGCAAGATGAAGGCGGCTGATGTTCTTGAGGTTGCAAGGCAGGTTTGTTCGGCCGCCATCTACGACCCCGCGCTAAGGCCGTTGACCGGGAAAATCCCGATGCTCTCTGCATCTGAGATTACAGCCGAAATGCTCTCCCTCGATACGGTGCCGACTCCGCTCGAGGCGAAGGCAATCGGCAGGCTGACCGAAGCACACAAGGAATGCGCCAAAGACTTCTTCTCCGCAGTTGAGCGCACAGAGGCCTTCAAATTCAAACGCGACCTTGTGCTCGCCGAATTGATGAAACGTCGGATCAGCTACGGGAACGCAAACCGACTACTGCGACAGGCGCAACTCGAAGCCTTGAATCAATGGACCGAGCAGGCCGCGCAAGAGAGTCAGCGCGCTCAGGCAGCTGAGTTTGAACGCCAGCGCATCGATATACAACGCCAACAGGCTCGGGCGCAGTCGCAAGCAGCTTGGGCGGCGACCATATCGGCCATGTACCGGCCGACGACGACCACCAATTGCAATTGGTACGGCCAAAGCATGCGGTGCACGAGCAACTAACAGCACTCGCGCCGCGCTCGTTGTCGTTGTAGGGGATCGCGCAAGACGTCGAGCCGGAGTTCGACAGTTTTCGAACTTAGCACTTGCTCAATCGAGGCAGTACCGTGGCAAGGGATAGATCGCGCCAAGGTCATGCCCGGCCGCGCGCGTCTTCGCCTCAGCCGCGGCATACCGGCCGCCAGAAAATCGCGCGCAGTCCCGCGCGTGACCGGCAAGCACCTGTAGCTCGCCTACGTCCTTCCCGTCGAGGAAGCACACCGCGACCGGCCGGCCGCGTGCTTTGGTGCCGTCGGGCGCGCACCGCAGCTGCTTGCCATCGACGATCGCATGAAGGCTCGCCGTCGCTTCCGGCCCGCCGACCCCGCGATTCGCGCTGTTGTCTTCGGGCGCCGCGATGCCCTGCAGCCTGATGTCGATCCCCTCGACGATTACGTCGTCGCCGTCTTTCGCGGTCGCGACGCCGCTTATCACATCGCCCTCTGCAAGCGCGTCAGTAGTGCTCGAGACGCTCAACAGCGCGACGAGTATCCCCGACGCCAACATCAACCGCTTGACCATCGTTTTTTTTCCATCAACTTGCGATCAGGATCACGAGCGTCAACACCGCAAGGGTCAGCTTCGATCGGGCCAGTCGGCGCGCGAGATCGGACATCGGCCCCATTGTGCCCGGCAATGCGGTGGGAATGTGGCGTCGCTTTGCAATTCGCTTTCCGGTTGTTTTTGAATGGTCGTGCTTGTTGCAAGCGTTTGTGTTTGGCTTCACGTACGGACCGTGGGGGCGAGCCGTGTCGATCGAATCGTGGGTTCAAGAGTTCTTCGATTTCTCTGCTTATCCAGAGCGACTATTTTTGCTCGTAGCCGCACTGAGCACGGCGCTGATCGTGAGTTACGTGAAAGCGCGCGGTGCTGCGCACCAGCTCGCGCTATTCGTCGGCGCGACCGATGAATTTGAGACAAAGGGTAGGGCGACGACGTCAATTCCAACACTGATAGGCTCTCTCGCGCGCTCGCAATCGGAGTGGTGGCGCGCGTCCAAAGGCGTTCTGAACGCTATCGGCCGAGTGCTTTTCTATGGCTACATCCTGCCAACCGCTGTTCTAGTTTGCGTAATGTCGCTCGGTGCGTGGTTGCCTTGTCAGGCACCACTCTTCGCGGTGCGTGGCTTCGAAACAAAGCAGCAGTGCGGAGCGAGACTCGAAGATATCGGAGCAAGCGCGATGTTCCGGCAGGCCGACGCAGCAACGGTGGGCGCACTCAGTGGCTTCGATCTTGTTGCGCCAAGCGTACGCGTTGAACCTACCGGCGCCGCTGGCAGGTGGATTTTCTTCTTACTGGGGGCATTCACGGCGGTGGCTGGGTCTCTATCGCTGCTCCAATTGATCGCACGATGGTTCGGAAATCTCTTTCGCCGATGGTCTTTCAAGTTCGAGAAATACGCGAAGCGTCGGCAGAAGCTTGGTCTAAGCGAATCGCCAGACGCGCACGAATCGTAGTGCCATCACGTCACAAATCTCCTTCGCCGTCCGCTCCCCCGTCTCATCCATCGTCTCACTCCTCACCACGCGTCCATCGTTTCCGTTTCTCGTCCAGCGCCCTGAGGCCGACGGCGCCACCGACCGCACCGCCTGCGCCCATCGCCGCGAGCGTGGGCGTGACGCTCTGCGCGCGCTGCGCCTGTTGCTCATCGAAAGCGCGATTGATGGCGTCGCGCACACTGCCGTCGCCGTGCTCACGTCGCCATGAAGGAGCGGCGGCCGCCTCGGTGTAGTTCGCCGGCAGCTGCTGCCCGATCCGTTCGCGCGGCGAGGGGACAGAACGCACAGGCGCGTCCGCAACTCGTTCAGATGATGCAAAGCGTCGGCGCGCGGCCGAAGCCGCTTTCTTCGCACCGCGACCAGCGAGCTTTGCGCCTGCCTTCGCGCCCTTGCCGAGCAATTTGCCTGCCGCTGCCAATTCGAGTGGAAACATCGCCGCCGTTCCAGCAATGTCGAGTGCCGCCGCTGTGTCCGGGTTCTTGTTCGAAAACCGCTCCATGTCGCGCGCCACCGTGGCCGGCGAATCAGGACCGACGACGGAGAGAATGTCGGCCGTCTCCCACGGCGAGTAGTTCAGCTGCTCGACGCCGTAGGCGATGCCGCCCGCAACCGGATCGGCGGCGCCCTTTCTTTTTCCCTTCCACTCGCGCGGGAACGGATCGAGCTTCGGCTCCCATTGCGCAAGCTCGTTGTCGATCTCTTCAGGCGTCATTCCCTGAATGCGCGCCATGAACTCGGGATCGTGCAACTGGTCTTGAAGCGGCGTCATAGGCGGCGGTGCGGGCTCAGGATCGTAACCGCCGGGGTTCAGACCTCCGGCGCCTTGCTGTATCGCGTACTTCGTTGCGCTGACCGGATCGTGCAGCATCTGAATGAGCGGCGAGAACCCGCCGAGCGTTTGCTCCAGCCCGGCGCCGACGTTGTATTTCGTCTCGTCCGGGATTTCAGGAAGCGACCACTCGGACGCACGAGGATCGTTCGCGGCCGTGTATTCGTCGTAGGCCTGGCGGCGGTAATCGTATGAGCCGCTGTCGTTGCGATAAGGCTCGTCGGCGCCGAAGAACTCCATGACCTTCGACAGCGTCGACTGCGGGTCCATGTCCGGATGCGCGGCGTAATATTTCTTCTTGGCCTTTGCGAGTTCGTCCTCAGGGCGGCGGTAGGGCATGGGTTATTTCTCGCCAAACCAAGCGCTGATCGCTTCCGCGATGCCGGGCAGCGCATTCCACGCGCCGGTCTTGCCGGCGCCCTCGTAGCTGTCGCGCGCACGGTCCACCAACGCTTGCGCCAGCCTAGCGCGCCGTGCGGCCGCGGCATTGGCGACATCGTTGTCTTCTTCGAGACCGACGAATTGGCCAGACCTCACTGGTGCCGTCATGGACCGGCCTTGCAGCGCGCCAATCCCGCTTGATTCATCACCGAACGGAAACTGCGGCTTGTTTCCGAGCCCGAAGCCCGGCACCGGCGGCGCGGTGAAAATTCGTTTACTCATCGCAAGACATCTCCGCCGCTGTGGTGCTCCATCGCGATCGCGCGCAGAGCGGCGCGCACATCGTCGGGATTTTGCGAGAACAGCATTCGCGCGCCGTGGCCGCGTGTTCGCGGCGACAGTCCTCGAAGCAAATTGGCGATGCCAGCCATGCCCATGCCTTTTATGAGCGGCCCGACATTCCCGGTCGACATGGCGTGCTCGTAGCCCTGCGCCATCTCCAATTCGCTGTCTGTGAGGTCGTGGCCTTGTTGCATCCGTGGTCTCCTAAAACGGCTGAACCGGCGAATATCCGTACGC
Organism: Micropepsaceae bacterium; assembly: GCA_041477875.1. Lineage (GTDB taxonomy): Bacteria > Pseudomonadota > Alphaproteobacteria > Micropepsales > Micropepsaceae > SZUA-430. The sequence continues at coordinate 4,920 of JBGOVA010000221.1, forward strand.
GCCATAAGCGGCGACACCAGCGCCGGCGCGCGTGTCTTTATTCGAAGCGGCCGCGCCCGTCGCGATGTCGCGCAGCGCTTGCGCCGTCTTTGCTTTCTTGAACTCTTTTCCGATCAGATCGAGCGCGCGGCGCACCTGCGCCGGATTGTCGGACAGCAGCATCTTGGAAATCTGCGCCCGCGTTCGCTCCGAAGCGCCGCGGTAGAGGTTCATGATCAGCGGCCAGCCGACGGCGCGCGCGAGCGGACCGATGCTGCCAGTGGCAAACGCCTTGATGAGACCTGCGCCGATCTCAGGCGACTGCCCGACGATGAACTGCTGGAAATCCTCGGACGCGCCCATGCGCTCGGCGGTCTTGCTTCCCAATCGCGCGCTGGCGTTGGTCTCGCTCATCGCCTGCTCGACGCCAAACCGCTTTTCGAGCTGCGCGAACTTCTCGTCGCCAAGCACGGCGCGGAGCCGCTCACGTCGCGCCGGATTGCCGAAAATTCTGTTGACCGCGTTGGCGCCGTCGGGCGCGTTCTCGACCTCCTCGATGATGCGTTGCGTGAAACCGAGCCTGAAGTGCTCGCGCTCGCTCTCGCTCAAGCCCGCCATGTCCGAGCGGATCTTGTCGGGGTGGGCGGTGTGAGCGTCGCGGCCGGCGTTCAACGCGCGTTGGTTTGCGGAGTGTCCGGCGAAAACCTTGCGGGCTTGCGCATACGCCGGATTGAGGCGATCGACCTCGCCGAGCATTTGACTGCGCAGCATCGTGTAGGCTCGAGCGGCCGTGTTATCGCCCGTGCGCTGTGCGCTCTCGATCATGTCGCCTAGCGCCTGCTGCGCGTAATGCAAACCTTTCGGCGAGAAGCTCTGCGTCCCATCTGGATTGACCATCACCAACTCCTCGAGCGGCACACCTTCGTTCTGGGCGATCTTGATGCCGCGCTGTAGCGCCTCCTTCGCACTTGGTCGGTTCATGATTTCGGTGAGCGCCCGCGACTTCAACGGCGGCGTGCTCATCGCCTTCTGGTAAAGCGGCCTCGCCTGTTCCGCCCGTCGCGCGGAAATCTGCTCGCTGGTTTGCGTGTAGCTCTCGCCGGTCGTCCCTGACGCCTGCCGGATGTCCTCGGTGACGCGTGCGCCTTGGCCTTGCTGACGCGTGCCGAGCGCCCTCTGCGCGACTTCACGACCTTCTCCGGGCTCGCGCGCTGCCATCGCTGCTGCATCGCGTGCGCCTTGCGGACCGGTGTCGGCGAGCGTCACAGGCTTGCCCGTCGACGCTGCCTCGGCCTGGCGCGCGGCCCACTGCGCCGGCGTCATTTCGGACTGGAGAAGCTTTTCGCCGATGTAACGAGCGGCTTTGATCTCAGGCGTGAGAAACGCTCGGCCAAGGCGGGATAGACCGCGCGCGGCGGCGCCGCCGAACGGGCCTGCCGCCGCGCCGAGCGTGCCGCCGATTGCCAAGGTGGCCGGATCGACGGCGGCCGCGACCTTTGCGCCGACGCTCTGAGGGGCCGTCCCTGCACCGTAAAGGCCGCCCGCACTCGCACCGGTCAAGCCGAGCGCCGCGGCGTTGCCGATCATCCCGAGCTTCTTCGCGCCGGTCACGCCGCGCACGATGCCTTGAGCGCCTTTGAACAGCGCGCCGCCGGCGCCCGCGCCAGCCGCGAGGTCGAGCACCGTCGACTCGACCGGCGAATCCGCTTCGTAGCGGCGGCTGAGACCTTCGGCCTTCGCCTGTTCGCGGCTGTAAGCCTC
>JBGOVA010000050.1:0-21842 GCA_041477875.1 Micropepsaceae bacterium
AGCAACTACGAGTTGGCCAAGCTTCCCATTTTTGCCATCGAGGACGCGCGCCACCGGCTTGAGCGTATGCTGGGCGTGATCATCGATTGGTCGACCATCGACAGTTTGATGCCGGACGAATTCGCGCACGGGCGTTCGCGCCGGTCGGGGATCGCCAGCACGCTTTCGGCGAGCCTCGAGATGGCGCGGGACGGGCTGGTCGAGCTGCGCCAGATGGCGCCGTTTGCACCGCTTTATCTGCGCCGGCGTGAGACCACACCCAAAACCGAACAAGAGGTCACGACATGACGCCCGGAAAGGTTCATGCGATGAAGCTCAATGACAACGAGAATCGGGACGATGAAGCCGAGGCGCGATCCCCGCACGATGCTCAGCAAGCGACGGTGACGCGCTTGTTTCCGGGCGATCCCATTCCGCAAAGCGCCGTGCATTTGCGCATGCTCGAGGCGATCTTGTTCGCGGCGGCCGAACCGTTGGACGAGGCTTCGATCGCCGAGCGCATGCCGCCCGATGCGAACATCGCAGAGCTGCTTTCGGACCTTGCCGAAATTTATGCGAAGCGCGGGGTCAATCTGGTGAAGGTTGCGGGGCGGTGGATGTTCCGCACGGCGCCCGATCTCGCGCATCTTCTGCAGAAGAATGCGATCGAGCAGAAGCGCTTGTCGCGTGCTGCCATGGAGACGCTGGCGATCGTCGCCTATCACCAGCCCGTGACGCGCGCGGAGATCGAAGAAATACGCGGCGTGACCATCAACAAGGGCACCCTCGACATCCTGCTCGAGGTGGGTTGGATCAAGATGCGCGGACGTCGGCGCGTGCCGGGGCGGCCGGTGACTTATGGAACGAGCGACGAGTTCCTGATGCATTTCGGGCTCGACAAGGTCTCCGACCTCCCGGGGCTTGAGGAGCTGCGCGCCGCCGGCCTGATGGAAGGGCGCATTCCCGCCAGTTTCATGGTGCCGTCGCCCAACGACTCGCTGGCCATGGACGAGGATCCGCTTGAGGCGGGCGACGCGGGCGAGCTGTTCGAGGCCGAGGCGCCCGACGCGAAAGACGACAATTCGGCGGAATAAGGCGCCGCTTAACGTGGTTTTGAGGACCGCGCCTCTGGTCGATTGCGCGGGGTTGCACCATTTGGGACAATCAAGGCGCGAGTGGTACGCCTGACGCGCTCGCTGTCGTGCGCGCGGGCCACCAATGAAGGACTAAGATATGGGCGGTTTGTCGATTTGGCACTGGCTGGTCGTCGGTGCGATCATTCTCATCCTGTTCGGCGGGCGGGGCCGTATTTCCGATATCATGGGCGACGTGGCGCGCGGCATCAAAAGTTTCCGCAAGGGGCTTGCCGACGACGAGAAGCCCCTTGAGAACGCGCAAAAGGATGCGGCGGAAACCAAAGAACGCGTAAAAAACTAAGGCTCGTTTCCGCACATGTTCGACATCGGCTGGAGCGAACTTCTGGTCATTGCGATCGTCGCCTTGGTGGTGATCGGGCCGAAGGATTTGCCGCAGGCGTTTCGCGTGATGGGACAGTGGGCTGCGAAGGCGCGCGTGCTGGCGCGCGAATTCCAGGGTCACGTCGACGAGCTGATGCGGGAAACGCAGGTCGACGAGATGAAGCGCGAATTCCAAGCAATGGCGCGCGCGCCCGAACTTGAGGGGCTCGAAGCCGATTTGATGGCGGGGCATGCGCCGCAAGCGCCGAAGGCTGAACCGCCGGCGTCTGTGCCCGAGGCGTCGACGCCACCGCCACCGCCGCCGACAGACGAACCGATCGCCCAGCCGCCAGCTCCATGACGAAATCCCCCCACGACGACGAGGCGCATATCGAGGCCTCGCGCGCGCCGTTGCTCGATCATCTGATCGAACTCAGGACGCGGCTGATCTGGTCGCTGTTGGGTTTCATCGTCGCATTCGTCGTCTGCTATTTCTTCGCGGCGCAAATCTACGCGTTCCTGACCCATCCGCTTGCGGTGGCGCTGGAAGGCCAGCCTGGGCGGCACATGATCTACACCGCGCTCCACGAGGCGTTCTTCACCTACGTCAAAGTCGCGGCGTTCGCGGCGTTGTGCATTTCATTTCCGATCATCGCCTCGCAGCTTTGGATGTTCGTGGCGCCGGGGCTTTATCGCAACGAGCGGCGGGCCTTCTTGCCGTTCTTGTTCGCGACACCAATCCTCTTCATCGCGGGCGCGGCGCTTGTCTATTGGGCACTGATGCCGCTGATGATCCGCTTCTTCCTCGGTTTCGAAACGCCAGGCGGCCCCGGCCAACTGCCCATTCAGCTTGACGCAAAGGTTTCCGACTATCTCGACCTCGTGATGAGTTTGATATTTGCGTTCGGGTTGAGCTTCCAATTGCCGGTCCTGCTGACGCTTCTCGGACGTGTGGGCCTTGTCACCTCGGACTTCTTGAAGCGCAATCGCCGCTACGCGATCGTGTTCGTGTTCATCGTGGCGGCCGTGTTGACGCCACCCGACGTGTTGAGCCAGTTCTCGCTGGCGATACCGCTGCTCGCTCTCTACGAGGCATCCGTATGGAGTGTGTGGCTTGTCGAGAAGCAGCGCGCGGAAGACGCAAAAAGGGCGGAAAGCGCGGTTTAGCCCCGTTGTGGCCCCGACGGCGAGCCGCTAAGAAGCCGCCTCAACTCTCGGCTTCCGCTTCTTCCCATGCACGACATCAGGTTCATTCGCGAAAATCCGGCGGCCTTCGACAAGGGGCTAGCCCGGCGCGGCCTGTCGCCGTTGTCGGCAGAGATTCTTGCGCTGGATCAGGAGTGGCGGAGCGCGACGGGGCGCCTGCAGGAGATGCAGAGCTTCCGCAACGACGCGTCCAAGAAGATCGGGCAGGCCAAGGCGCAGAAGAACGAGACCGAAGCGCAGCGGCTGATGGCCGAGGTCGCGCGGCTCAAGGACGAGATTCCGGCGACGGAATTGCGCGTTCGCGAGTCGGAAGAGGCGCTGAACGAGCGGCTAAGCAACATTCCAAATCTACCTGCCGCCGATGTGCCGGATGGGCCCGACGAGACCGCGAACAAGGAGGTCCGCCACACGGGAACGCCGCGCGCGATGAACTTCGCGGCGAAACAGCACTTCGACATCGGCGAGGCGTTGAAGCTGATGGACTTCGAGGCGGCGGCGAAAATGTCCGGCGCGCGCTTTGTGTTGCTTCGCGGCCAATTGGCGCGGCTCGAGCGGGCGCTGGCGAATTTCATGCTCGATGTGCACACCGGCACATTCGGCTATCAGGAGGTCGTGCCGCCGTTCCTGGTGCGCGACCAGGCGATGTACGGCACCGCGCAGCTGCCCAAGTTTCGCGAGGAGCAGTTCGGGACCACGAACGGTTATTGGCTTATTCCAACATCGGAAGTGTCGCTGACGAACCAAGTGCGGGAGTCGATCTTGGACGAAGCTCAGTTGCCTATGCGGTTCACCGCATGGACGCCCTGCTTTCGCTCGGAGGCGGGCGCCGCCGGCAAAGACACGCGCGGCATGATCCGCATGCATCAGTTCTCGAAGGTCGAGTTGGTCTCGATCACGACGCCGGAGCAATCCGACGCCGAGCACGAACGCATGGTGTCGTGCGCGGAGGAGATCCTGAAGCGATTGGGACTGCCGTTCCGCACGATGGTGCTGTCGACGGGCGATATGGGTTTTGCGGCGCGTAAGACCTATGACATCGAGGTTTGGCTGCCGGGGCAGAATGCCTATCGCGAAATTTCGAGCTGCTCGAACTGCGGCGACTTTCAGGCGCGGCGCATGGATGCGCGCTATCGCCCGGCGGCGGGCAAGGGCACGCAGTTCGTGCATACGCTGAACGGTTCGGGCCTCGCGGTCGGGCGCACGCTGATCGCGGTGCTCGAGAATTATCAGCAGGCGGACGGGTCGGTTTCGATCCCCGAGGTCTTGCGGCCCTATATGGGCGGCGTCGATGTGATTGCGGCCCATGGCGCCTAAGTTACCGCTCAGGATCCTGTTGACGAACGACGACGGCATCAATGCGCCGGGGTTGAAGGCGCTCGAAAAGATCGCGGCGGAGCTGTCGGACGACGTCTGGGTCGTGGCGCCGGAAACTGAGGAGAGCGGTGCGTCCCGGAAGTTGACGCTGACGCAGCCGCTGCGGTTGCGGGAAGTGAGCAAGCGCAAGTTCGCCGTTCAAGGCACGCCGACGGACAGCGTGCTGATGGGCGCGACGCATATTCTGAAGGAGCATCGGCCGAATCTAGTGCTGTCGGGGGTCAATCGCGGGTCGAATATCGCGGACGACGTCACCTATTCTGGAACGATCGCGGCGGCGATGGAGGGAACGGCGCTGGGCATCCCCTCGATCGCGCTGAGCCAGGCCTATGGGTTCGAACAAGGAAAAGCGGTCAAGTGGTCGTGCGCCGAACACCACGGGCCATGGCTGATCCGCAGGCTGCTTGAGGTCGGCTGGCCCAAGGACGTGCTCATCAACATCAATTTTCCCGACGTTTTGCCGCAGGCGGTCGAGCGCATAGAGGTCACGTCCCAGGGCAAGCGCGATCAATCCCTGGCGAACATCATCGAGCGGACCGATGTGCGGGGGAACCCTTACTATTGGCTCGGGTTCACGCGGGTGCTGAGCAATCCGTCGGAAGGCACGGACCTGCGTGCCGTCTACGATGGTCGTATTTCAGTAACACCTTTGCATTTGAATCTGACGGAGGAGCGCGCGCGCAAGGCGCTGGCGCAGCACATTGACGGCCGGGCGCCGAAGGCAGATTAAGCCAAGCGGCCCGAGGCTTTGAGGCGCCGATGCACACCGACGTTCGCATGATCCAGCTGCTGATGGAGTTGCGCCGGCAGGGCGTGACGGATTCGGACGTACTGTCCGCGATGGAACTGACGCCGCGCGAGTTGTTCGTGCCGGAAGTGTTCCAGGACCGGGCCTTCGACAACGGCGCGCTGCCCATCGATTGCGGCCAGACGATCAGCCAGCCATTCGTCGTCGCGTTCATGACCCATGCCTTGGAGCTGAAGCCGAACGACCGTGTGCTCGAAGTGGGGACGGGGTCTGGCTATCAGGCGGCGATCCTGGCGAGGCTTGCCAAGCGCGTCTACACGATCGAGCGCCACGCGGAACTGGCCGCGCAAGCGCAAGAGCGCCTTAAGAAGTTGTTGTTGTTCAACGTCGACGTTCGCGTCAGCGACGGCACGCGTGGCTGGCCCGGCCAAGCTCCCTTCGATCGCATCATCGTCACGGCGGCCGCGCGCGAAAATCCGCCGCAAGAATTGTTAAATCAACTGAATATTAAGGGACTCATGGTTATTCCAATTGATCGTGGTGGCCATGGGCAGGTGCTGGTCCGCATTAAGAGGACCACACAGGGTTTTCAAAGCACGGATCTTTTGCCCGTGAAGTTCGTGCCTCTGTTGGAAGGCGTGGCTAAGGGTGATGGAGAAGCCGGGTGATCCGCGCAATCGTCGCTCAAATCGCAAGCGTACTGAGCAAACCGTTCAGACGCTGATTGCCGCGCTGTTGCTCGGCACGACGAGCGGCTGCGCGACCTTCGACATGGATCATGGGCAAGCCCCGCTGTTCAACGCGCGGCCCGCTGCTCGCCCCGTCACGGTCGTCTACGCTCAACGCGGCGATACGATCGCCAACATCGCGCGCCGTTTCGGGCTGTCGCCGCAAGCGATTGCGGACGCCAACGGTCTGAGCGAACCCTATCGCTTGTCGCGCGGTCAGCGCCTCGTGCTGCCGCCGTCGTCGATACACATCGTGGCCGAGGGCGACACCGTGAGTTCGATCGCGCGCGCTTACGGCGTGTCGCGCGATGCAATCATCGATGCCAATGATCTTGCGACGCCCGACAATCTGCAGCCGGGCCAGCGCGTCGCGATCCCCTTCGTGGGCCCGCAACAGCGCGCGGTGGTGCAGAAAGTCACGCCGGTCAAGACAGTGCAGTTGTCCGCGCCCAAACAATCGGGGCCGGACCCTCGTGCGGAAGGCGCGCGTTACTACGCGCTTGGCGGGCCGCGCCCGAAACCTGTTTTCGACGGCCAGGGCGGGCCGGAGGAATTCGAACCGCCGAAGCCGGATGTGGTGGCGTCGGTCGATCCCGATGCGGCCTACGATCCGCGTGCAAAGGTTCAAAAGTCGGCCGAACCAGAAATACCCGTCAAATCCTCGGGCCAGTTCATTTGGCCGGTGCGCGGCAAAGTGATCTCCGGTTTCGGGCGCCGCGGCACGGGCTTGCATAATGACGGCATCAATATCGCGGCCGAACCGGGGTCGCCGGTGAAGGCCGCCGACGGCGGCGTCGTCGTCTATGCCGGCAACGAGCTTGCGGGCTATGGCAACTTGCTCTTGCTCCGCCATCCAAGCGGGTTCGTCACGGCATACGCGCACAACAAGAAGCTGTTGGTCGAGCGGGGCGACGCGGTGAAGCAAGGCCAGACGGTCGCGCTCGTCGGGTCGACGGGCGACGTCGACCGGCCGCAACTGCATTTCGAAATCCGCAAGGGCGACCGCGCGGTCGATCCCAATCGTTACTTGTCGCGCGCGACAGCGAGCCGCTGACCGAGCTCGCCTGCCATATCCTCTATGAATTGCCATGCCACGCGGCCCGAGCGGCTGCCGCGGGTCACCGACCATTCGAGCGCGCGCCGTTCGAGGTCCTGCGCCCCGATCTTCAGGCCGAAATGCGCGGCATAACCCCGCACGATGCCAAGGTAGTCGGCCTGGTTGATGTTGTGGAAGCCGAGCCAAAGGCCGAAGCGGTCGGAGAGCGAAATCTTTTCCTCGATCGCCTCGTCCGGATGGATGGCGGTCGAGCGTTCGTTGTCGATCATCTCGCGCGGCATCAAATGGCGCCGGTTCGAGGTTGCGTAGAAAATCACGTTGTCGGGTCTGCCGGCGATACCGCCCTCCAAGACGGTCTTGAGCGGCCGATAGGCGGCGTCGTGCGCGTCGAATGAGAGGTCGTCGCAGAACAACATCGCGCGCACCGGCGCGCCCGCGAGCAGCGCCAACAATTGACCGAGCGTCGCGATGTCTTCGCGGTGGATCTCGATGAGCTTCAGCGGCGCGGACGACTCTGCCGCGATGGACGCATGCACCGCCTTCACCAGCGCGCTTTTGCCGGTGCCGCGCGCGCCCCAGAGCAGGGCGTTGTTGGCCGGAAGTCCGTTTGCAAAGCGGCGCGTGTTCGCAAGAAGCTGGTCTCGTTGGCGGTCGATGCCTTTCAAGAGTTCGAGCGGCACGCGGGATATCTTGCCCAAGGGCGCGAGCGCACGCTTGCCCGCGTCCCAAATGAAGCCTTCCCCCGTCCAGTTCGGCGCAGAATCAGGCGGCGGCGCCAAGCGCTCCAGCGCGCTTGCAATACGTTGAAGAAGGGCCTTCCGGTCGGGCGATGTCGTCATTGGTTCTGACTACCCGATGCATCGGGCCAGGGCCAGAGTGTGCGCAAACGGCCCACTGGGGCTTGGTTGCATTGGGACTAGCCGTGGCTATAGTCCGGCCGCAATTCGGCCGTCCGGCCTTAAGAGTTAACGGAACCGTCCCCTCATGTTGATTTCATCGGCATTTGCGCAACCCGCGACGGGCACCGGCGGCGGGGTGGGCATCGGCGACGTCATCGCGCAATTCGGCATCTTCATACCCATCATCGCGATTTTCTACTTCATCGTCATTCGTCCGCAGCAGCAGCGCGCGAAGGCGCACCAGCAATTGGTCGCGAACGTGCGGCGCGGGGATACGGTGGTCACCTCGGGCGGTATCGTCGGCAAGATCGTCAAAGTGCTGGAGAACGATGAAGTGCTGGTCGAGATCGCGGAGGACGTGCGCATTCGCGTAATCAAATCGACGCTCGCCGACGTGCGGTCGAAGACGGAACCTTCGGAAGCGAAGTCGAAGGCCGATGCCGACGACGACAAGAAATAGAGCGCGAGCCGGGCGAGCGGATCAGTCACCATGCTGCAGTATCAAACTTGGAAGATGGTCGTCGTTCTCGGGATTTGTTTCCTGGGGCTGATCACGGCCGCGCCGAACCTCTATCCGCAGTTGTGGCGCACCTGGCTCGGCCAACACGCATCGATCATCCCGCATAGGCCCATCACTCTGGGACTCGATCTTCAGGGCGGCGTCTATGTTCTGTTCGAGGCAGAGATCGAAGTCGCGGTGAAAGACCGGCTGCAAAACCTGCTCGACGAAATACGCAAGGGCCTGCGTAAGCAGAACATCACCTATAGCGGGCTTGCGCTACAGGGCGACAGCGTTAACGTGAAGGTCCTCGATCTCGACAAGCTCGAGGCGGCACGAACGTTCCTGAAGGGTCAGGCCTCGCCGGCCGGTGCCGGCATCTCGGGTGTGGGCGCGACGGACTACGACGTCAGGGTCGCGGACGACGGCACGGCTTCGCTCACGATGACCTCCGCGGGGCGCGAGCAAATCCGCTCCAACGCGATGGCCCAATCGGTCGAGACGTTGCGCAAGCGCATCGATCCGGAAGGCACCAGGGAAGTCACGATCCAGCCGCAAGGCGAACGGCGCATTATCGTGCAAGTGCCGGGCGAGACCGACCCCGCGAAGATCATCAAATCGGGAAGCACCGCGGCGAAATTGACCTTCCACATGGTCGACGAGAGCGTGTCGCCGCAGGACATTGAAGCGAACCACATTCCGCCCGGATCCAAGCTGTTGAAGGAAAAGCGCGGTCGCGGCCCGAACGCCCAAGACTATCCCATCGTCATCAAAGAGCGCGCCGTCATTACCGGCGACATGCTGGAAAAAGCGCAAGGCGCGTTCGATTCACAGACCCATCTGCCCATCATCACGTTCAAATTCAACGCGCAGGGCGCGCGGCGCTTCGCCGACATCACGCGCAACAATGTCGGGCGGCGATTTGCGGCGGTGCTCGACGGCAAGGTGATCACGGCGCCATCGATCCGCTCGCCGATTTTGGGCGGGACCGGGCAGATCGAGGGCGACTTCACGATCGAAGAGGCGAACGAAACCTCCGTCCTGTTGAACTCAGGCGCGTTGTACGTACCGCTGAAGGCGGTGGAGCAACGGACCGTGGGCGCGGAGCTCGGCGAGGATTCGATCGTCGCCGGTCAGTATTCGGCGCTGGGCGGCCTGATCCTGGTGGTCGCATTCATGTTGTTCAACTATCGCCTTTTCGGCGTGTTCGCGAATCTTGCGCTGCTTGCAAACCTCATCATCTTGCTCGGACTGATGACGATTGCGGGTGCGACGCTGACGCTGCCGGGTGTCGCGGCATTCGTCCTCACCATGGGCATGGCGGTCGACGCCAACGTTTTGATCTACGAACGCATCAAGGAGGAAGCCCGAAACGGGAAGTCGCTGATGGCGTCCATCGATTCCGGGTTCGAACGCGCCATGGCGACGATCACCGACGCGAACGCCACCCACGCGCTTGCCGGCTTGATCCTGCTCGAAGTCGGCTCGGGGCCGGTGAGAGGGTTCGCCGTCGCGTTCTTCCTCGGCATCTTGACCTCGTTCTTCACGGCGATTTTCGTGACACGGTTACAAGTTATATTGTGGCTGCGCGGCCATCGGTCCGCGAAGCTTGCAATGTGAGGGTTCCCAAGCCCCTGAATGGATTGAGGTTTTTACGAATTCGGGGATCGATTCAAGCGGGCGCGTCTTGTAATCTCCGCCCATCCGGCAACTGAGTCGGCATTTGAGGGGAGAACGCGGTCATGGCGGCGCTACTGACCAATTTGCGGAATACGGTGATCGCGGGCTTCGTCCTGGCGCTCGTCGTCTTCGCCATTTTCATCTTTGTGGGCGGTTATTCGCTGTCGGCCATGGTCGGCGGGCAGTTGTTTTGGATGTTCGTGATCCGCTGGCTGCACGTGCTGTTCGGCATTCTGTGGATCGGCCTGCTCTACTACTTCAACTTCGTGCAGATCCCGATGATGCCGAAGATTCCGGACGACCAGAAGCCCGCGGTCTCCAAGTTCATCGCGCCGGAGGCGCTGTGGTATTTCCGCTGGGCGGCGATGGGCACGATCGTCATGGGGCTGATCCTGGCGGCGTTGAACGGCTTCCTTCTCGATGCGATCACGCTCGGTGCGACGCAAGGCTTCGTGGCGCCTTCGACCACGTTGATCGGCATCGGTATGTGGCTGGGCACCATCATGTGGTTCAACGTTTGGTTCGTGATCTGGCCGAACCAGCAGCGCGCCATCAACATCGACAACAAGTTCCCGGACTTGAGCAAGGATCAGCGCGCGGCCGCCGGGCGTGCGGCGATGCTGTTCTCGCGGACGAACGTGATGCTCTCGATCCCGATGCTGTTTTGCATGGTCGGCGGCGGGCTCAACGCCAATCTCGGCTGAGCCCGACAGTTCTCTTTGTGGGCAGGGGCTGCGAACGAAGCGCGGCCCCTTTGCTTTTGGACCGAGCGATGGACGATACGGCGTCGGAGCTTGACGATCTTGTCGCGCGGGTCGATCCGGATCGCTATGTGGCGGCACTGTTTGCGCCCGCCGAGCGGCGGCGAGGGCTGATCGCGCTTTACGCGTTCGACCATGAAGTGGCGCGCATCGCCGAGGTCGTGCACGAGCCCATGGTCGGCCATATCCGCCTGGCCTGGTGGCGCCAGCAGATCGACGCAATCTACTCGGGCGGCGCGCTTCATGCGCCGACCGCGCGCGCCTTGGCCGAGACGGTGCGCGCGCACGGATTGCCGCGTGAGCTTCTCGATCGCTATGTCGATGCCCGCGCCTGCGACGTGGAGGGGGCGCCGTTCGACGACGAGGGCACGCTGGAGCGTCACGCGCTGGCCGTCTCGGCGGGGATGGCGCAACTTGCCGCGCGGGTGCTGGGCGCGGAGGCGCGCGCGGACGACGCGGCGCGCTATGCGGGTATAGCGTTGGCCTACGCCGGGCATCTCGATGCACTCGCACGGGATGCACAACGCCGGCATTGCCGCCTGCCAATACAGTGGCTGCGGGAGGCGGGTCTTGGCGCCGAGGATGTGTTTGCCGGTCGGATGACGCCGGCGCTGAAAGGCGTTCTCGTGCGGATGGCGGGAGCCGCTCAGGCGGCGCTTGGCAAATTGCGCGCTCACGCTTTCCCGATGAGCGCCACGCCGGCGCTCGCGGCCGCCACGCTTTCGCGCGTCAGCATCAGACGGGTTCGCGGCCCGAACTTCGATCCGTTTCGGGCCGCACAACCGATGGCGCAATGGCAGCGCGTCGCGCGCATCGCGCTCGCCAATCTGACGTGGCGAATCTAGTTCTTGAGCGCCGGGGCCGCTTCGTAGTTGACGGCGATCGCCTGCAGGGCCGCAATCTCGTTTGGGAAGACGCGGTCGAGCTTCACGAAGTCGGCGCTGCGCGCGCCGCGGCGCGTTGGTTTCAGGACCGATGCTTCCAGGCCGTCGCGGGCGCGGGTGATGAGGCCGGCGTCGCGCCAATCTTCCTCCGATACGGTGATCTCACCTGCGCGATGCGCGAGATGCGTCTTCACGGGCACCCGGTCGCCCATCTCGGCATCGTCGAGCACGAACTCGCGATACGTACCGTTACCTTCATGCTTCGAGCAGATGATCATAACGTCCCTCTTTCGTTGTCCCCGCCCGCGAGAGCCGGAGTCTTCCGGCTCTCGCGGTTTTCATCCTTCACGTCGCGCTTTCGGTCGAACTCCCCAGTCCGTCCGCAAGCGTCATTCTTCAGCTGCAACCCGTCGTCGTTCCGCAGGTGTCGCACTTCATGCACGTCCCGTTTCTGACGAGCGTGAAATTGCCGCAATTGCCGCAGGCATCGCCTTCGTAGCCTTTGATGCGCGCCTCAGCGACTTTCCGCGCGCGCAGCGCCGTCGAGGAGATCGAGACTTCGCGCTCGACGATCTCGATCGTTTGCGCGACCGGATTGCCCGCGACGCGGCGCACCTGTGTTTCCAACGCGATCTCACTTGTCGCGGCGCGCGCCGTCGCGAGCATCGTCGGTTCGTTGCGAACCACCGCCGCTTGACCGCCGTCGAAGACCACGAGCTGTTGCGGGATCTGGCCACGAACGAGGCCGGACGAGACGATGCGTGCCGGATTCTGCGCGGGTGGCGTCGGGCGCTTACCTTCACCGTCGCCGCCGCCGATTTCGGAGTCGCCAGGCACGACGTGCGCGAGGTCGTGGCGACCCAGATACGACACGCCGAGTTCGCGGAAGATGTAGTCGATGATCGACGTCGCATTCTTGATCGAGTCGTTGCCTGTGACCATGCCGGCGGGCTCGAAGCGCGTGAAGGTGAATGCCTCCACGAACTCATCCAGCGGTACGCCGTATTGCAGGCCGATCGAGATCGCGATGGCGAAATTGTTCATCAGGCTGCGGAAGGCCGCACCTTCCTTGTGCATGTCGATGAAGATTTCGCCGATGCGGCCGTCATCGTACTCGCCGGTGCGCAGATAGACTTTGTGTCCGCCGACCGTTGCCTTCTGCGTGTAGCCCTTGCGGCGGTGCGGCAGCTTCTCGCGGTCGCGCTTGGTGATTTCGATGATGCGCTCGACCACGCGCTCGGCCATCGCCTGCGCGCGGGCGCCTTGCGGCATCTCGGCGAGCTGTTCTTGCAAGTCGTCTTCGTCGTCCTCGCCGGCGAGGATGCTCGAGGCGAGGGGCTGTGAGAGCTTCGAGCCGTCGCGGTAGAGCGCGTTGGCTTTGAGCGCGAGCTTCCATGACTTCATGTACGCGTCGGCGCAATCCTGCACGGTCGCCGCGTTCGGCATGTTGATGGTCTTGGAGATCGCGCCCGAGATGAATGGTTGCGCGGCCGCCAGCATCAGGATGTGGCTGTCGACGGACAGCGCGCGCTTGCCGAGCTTGCCGCACGGGTTGGCGCAATCGAAGACGGGCAGGTGCTCGTCCTTCAGGTGCGGGGCGCTTTCGAGGGTCATCGCGCCGCAGCAGTAGATGTTGGCGGCGTCGATCTCGGCCCTCGTGAAGCCGATTTCCTGCAACAGGTTGAAGTCGGGCGCGTCGAGGCGTTCCGGCGCGAGGCCCAGCGTCTTGGTGCAGAACTCTTCACCGAGGGTCCAACGGTTGAAGACGAAGCTGATGTCGAAGGCGGTCGCGAGCGAGGCTTCGATGGCGTCGAGCTGCTTATCGGCGAAGCCTTTGAGCTTCAACCATTCGTGGTTGACGCCGGGCGCGCCTTTCAGCGTGCCGCGGCCGACGGCGTAGTTGATGATCGCTTCGGACTGCTCCGGGCGATAGCCGAGAGCGCGCAGCGCTTCGGGCACCGACTGGTTGATGATCTTGAAGTAGCCGCCGCCGGCGAGCTTCTTGAACTTCACGAGCGCGAAGTCGGGTTCGATGCCCGTCGTGTCGCAATCCATGACGAGGCCTATCGTGCCGGTCGGCGCGATGACCGTCGCTTGCGCGTTGCGATAGCCATAGAGCGCGCCTTGGGCGAGCGCTTCGTCCCACGAGCCGCGGGCGCGGTCGATCAAACCTTCGTAACCGGTCGCCGGCATTTCGACGGCGTTGAGCGGCACGGGTTTGATCGCGAGTTTTTCGTAGCCGTCGGTTGCGCCGTGCGCGGCGCGGCGATGGTTGCGGATGACGCGCAGCATGTGATCGGAGTTCTTCGCGTAACCCTTGAACGCGCCGAGTTCACGCGCCATCGCGGCGGATGTGGCGTAGGAGGCGCCGGTCATGAGGGCGGCGAGCGCGCCCGCGACGGCGCGGCCTTGCTTGCTGTCGTAGGCGATGCCCGACGACATCAAGAGGCCGCCGATGTTGGCGTAGCCGAGGCCCAGCGTGCGGTACTCGTAGGAGAGTTGCGCGATCTCCTTCGACGGGAACTGCGCCATCATCACCGAAATTTCGAGGACGATGGTCCACAAGCGAACTGCGTGCTCATACGCGGCGACGTCGAAGGCCTTGCGGCCGTCGGGCAGGTCTTTGCGGAAGGCGAGCAGGTTCAGCGACGCGAGGTTGCAGGCCGTGTCGTCGAGGAACATGTATTCCGAGCAAGGATTGCTGGCGCGGATCGGGCCTGACGCAGGGCAGGTATGCCAGTCGTTGATCGTCGTGTGGTACTGCAGGCCCGGGTCGGCGCACTGCCAGGCGGCTTCGGCGATCTTCTCCCACAGGCCGCGCGCCTTGACCGTCTTGTGGAGCTTGCCATCGGTGCGGCGCGTCAGCTTCCAATCGGCGTCGGTTTCGACCCCGCGCAGGAAATCATCCGTCACGCGGACCGTGTTGTTCGAGTTCTGGCCGGAGACGGTGTAGTAGGCCTCGCCGTCCCAGTCGGTGTCGTAGACGGGGATTTCGATCGAGTCGAAACCTTGGCGGGCGAATTGGATCGCGCGCTGAATGGCATTGTCTTGGATGGCCGCTTTGCGCGCCGCTTTGATTTCGCGCTTCAGGGCTGGGTTCTGCAGCGGGTCGAAGCAGGCCTCGCCGTCGGCACTGCAGTTCACGCAGGCCTTGATGATCAGATTCAGGTGCTTGTTAAGGAGTTTCGAGCCGGCGACGAGGGCCGCCACCTTCTGCTCTTCGATGACCTTCCAATCGATGAAGTTCTCGATGTCGGGGTGGTCGGCGTCGACGATGACCATCTTGGCCGCGCGCCGCGTTGTGCCGCCCGACTTGATGGCGCCTGCCGCGCGGTCGCCGATCTTGAGGAAGCTCATCAAGCCCGACGACTTGCCGCCGCCCGAGAGTTTCTCGCTGACGCCGCGAAGGGCCGAGAAGTTCGAGCCGGTGCCCGAGCCGTATTTGAAGAGGCGCGCTTCACGAACCCACAGATCCATGATGCCGCCTTCGTTCACGAGATCGTCCTTGATCCCTTGAATGAAGCAGGCGTGCGGTTGCGGGTGCTCGTAGGCGCTCTCCGACTTGGTCAGTTCGCCGGTCCAGTGATCGACGAAATGGTGGCCTTGGGCAGGACCGTCGATGCCGTAGGCCCAATGCAAGCCGGTGTTGAACCACTGCGGGCTGTTGGGCGCGGCCATCTGGGCGGCGAGCATGTAGCGCATCTCGTCGAAGAAAGCGCTGGCGTCGCGCTCACCGTCGAAATAGCCGCCCTTCCAACCCCAGTAGGTCCATGTGCCAGCGAGGCGATCGAAGACTTGGCGCGCGCTCGTCTCGCCCACGGTCTTCGGCTGGCTGTCGAGCTTGGCGAGTTCGGCGTCGTCGGGCGCTTGGCGCCACAAGAATTCGGGAACGTTCGCTTCGGATACGGGCTTCAGGCGGGCGGCGATGCCGGCCTTGCGAAAGTACTTCTGCGCCAGGACGTCGGAGGCGACTTGCGACCACCGTTCGGGGACTTCGATATTGTCTTGCTTGAAGACGACCGAGCCGTCGGGATTTCGGATTTCGCTCGAGGTCGTGTGGAACGCTATGTTTTCGTATGCCGATTGCCCTTCAACGGTGAAGACGCGGTCAATGCGCATGTAGCAAGCCCCTCTTGGATAGCCCTGGTGATGACCAACAATTCCTGGTCGTCGCCGAGGCCGTTTGGGACTGTTCGCAGGGACCTTTCGCGCTTCACCTGAACCCCCGCGCTTGGTCCCGGAACGCCCGAAGTTCGGTGGCGATCAGGGACAGTTATCTAGTACCTAGATTTTGATCGCCGCAATAGATTTTGTGTTAATCGCCGTTAGCAAATACTAGATTTTGTGGGTGGGAATGTGGGTCTTCTGTGGAAAGCGACTTCTGCGTCGCGCGGTCGTCGGACGCTTCCCAGACCTCGTTGCGAGGGCGTCACACCCGAGGGCGACAAGACCAATTTTTCACCACCCGCGGGCCGCTGGTTCCGGAGTCTCGTCCAACACCTTGGCGCAACTCACAGTTCCGGAGTTCGATGCGTTCGGCACGTCGGTTGGGCACGCGAATCAGTCTGTCATTGAAATGATGCACTGGCCGTGGCTTGTGGAAAACAGCCCTCGGATTGCATCGTCAAAAAGGCATAATGGGTGGGCAGGTTGCCGCCATGGTTGCGCTTCCGGCGCGTTCGCCGCTATCGGCTAGACGAAGAGTTTCTAGGAGAGTCCATGCGGCAGTGGCGGCTGGTTAGGTACGGCGTCTTCGCGGCGCTGTTGGTTGCGGCGTTTGCCGTCGCTCACGATCTTTCGGTTGTTCAGGTTTCGGAGGCGGCGGCACGCGCGCTCTGGCCGCAGGACAAGAGCGACCTCAAGCCCGACCCCACCGTCCGATTCGGCGTGCTGCCCAACGGCATGCGCTACGCCATCAAGCCGAACGGGAACCCGATCGGCACGGTGTCGCTGCGCCTGCGCATCGCGGCCGGCTCGCTGCACGAGAATGAGAACGAGCAGGGCGTCGCGCACTTCCTTGAGCACATGGCGTTCAACGGGTCGCAGAACTATCCCGAGGGGGAGATGTTCAAGGCGTTGCAGCGCATGGGACTTGCCATCGGCGCCAATGCGAATGCGGCGACGGATTTCGACAACACAACGTTCTCTCTTTCGCTGCCGAGCGTACGGCCCGACGTGCTCAACACCGGGCTCAATGTCCTGCGCGAGATCGGCGGCCGCCTGACGCTGTCGCCCGAGGCGATCGGGCGCGAGCGCGGGGTCATTCTGTCGGAAGAGCGCGCCCGCGACACGCCGGCCATGCGCTCGAACTTGGCGCAGCTGCATCTGTTGTTTGCCGGGCAGAAATATCCGGACCGCTTTCCCATCGGGAAGCTCGATTTCATCCGCAATGCAGGGCCGGCCGAGCTGCGAGGCTTCTATGAGCGCTACTACCGGCCCGAGCGCGCGCTTCTGGTCGTGGCGGGCGCGGTCGATCCGGCGGCGATGGAAGCCAAGATCGCGCAGGTCTTTTCCGATTGGTCGCAGCCGGGGCTGTCCTCGCCGCCGGAGGACTTCGGCCGCGTCAAGCCGCGCAAGCTCGAGGCCGGTTCGACGACGCAGGCGAACTTGGAAGAAACCGTCACGCTGAGCTGGGTCATTCCGGAAGAAACGCGCCCCGACTCCAAAGCGCGGCGGCGCGAGATCCATTTGCGGCTGGTCGCGTTAACGGTTCTGAACCGGCGGCTGAGCAAGCTGTCGCGGCAAGCGGGCGCGCCGTTCATCGACGCGCGGGCGCAGCGCGAGGTCGTTTCGGGCGCGGGCATCGTCACTTCGATCGAGGTGCGCACGCGCACGGGCGAGTGGGCCAAGGGCCTCGCTGCCGCGGAGCAGGAACTGCGTCGGGCCGAGATCCACGGTCTGCAGCAGGCCGAGATCGACCGCGAGGCGATGGAGCAGCGCTCGCCTTATCTCTTGATGGCAGCGAACGCCAACACGCACACGAACGGCGACGTCGCCGACTGGCTGCTCGGCACGCTCGATGGGGACCGCGTGCCGACGGACGCGAAGACGGACCTCGACCTCTACACGGCGAGCATCACGGGGCTTAAGGCGGGGGAGGTCACGAAGGCGCTGAAGGACGCGTTCACAGGCGCGGGTCCGATCGTGTTCGTCGCCGGATCGAAGCCGATCGGGGGCGGAGACGCGACCATTCGCACGGCCTTCGAACGCAGCAGCGCGACGCCGGTCACCGCACCGGCCGCAAACACGATCAAAGAGTTCACCTATCGCGATTTCGGACCGCCGGGCACCGTCGTCGAGCGTAAGCCGATCATCGATCTGGACACGATGCTGGTGAAGTTTGCGAACGGCGTGAGGCTGAACGTCAAGACGACGGAGTTCGAGAAGGACAAGGTCAGCGTCATCGTGCGGTTCGCGGGCGGCTACCTGGCGCTGCCGAAGAGCAAGCCGGGGGTTGCTTGGGCGCTGCCGTTCGCGTTCGTCGAGGGCGGCCTCGGGCGGCTCGACATCCAGGAACTGGAGCAAACGGAGCCGGGGCATTTCGCCGGCGTGAACTTGGATGTCGATGAGGACGCGTTCCAACTCTCGGGTGAAACGGTCGAGCGCGACGTCCTGCTTCAGCTTCAGGTTCTGACCGCGTTCTTCACCGATCCCGCCTATCGGCCGGATGGTCTCAGACGCATGCAGGCGGTGGGCGAAGGACAGTTGCGCGAACAGATGTCGACGCCGTCCGGTCTGCTGTCGCGCGAGTTGCCGGGCATTGTCCACGACGGCGATCCGCGCTGGATGTCGCCGTCGGTGGCCGACATCGACGCGCTGACGATGGACGATATCAAGACCGCGATCGGGCGACCGCTGGCGCAATCGCCGATCGAAGTGACGATCGTCGGGCATGTATCGGTGCAGGGCGCGGTCGATGCGGTCGCCAAGACGTTCGGCGCGTTGCCGCCGCGCGACGGCGCGTTCGCGTATCCGGACGGCGCGCGCAACGTGCGCTTTCCCGCAACGCGCAAGAGGGTCGAGCTGCGTCACGAAGGGCGCAACGACCAAGCCGCGGTGGCGGCGGCGTGGCCCGGTCCCGATCTTCTGAGCGACACGCGGCGCGAGCGCGTGATCGAGATCTTGAACGAGATCATCCAGCTGCGGTTGCTTGACGAAGTGCGCGAGGCGCAGGGCGGCACGTATGTTCCGTTCGGAACCTATTGGTCGTCGAAGACGCTCAAGGGCTACGGCTACATCGTAGCCGGGGTCGAACCGAAGCCGGATGCGGTGGATATGTTCTTCACGACGCTCGAGAAGATCGAGAAGGAGTTGCGCGACGGCGACATCTCGCCCGATTTGCTGGAGCGCGCGCGTAAGCCCGTGCTCTATCAACACTACGCGGCGGAATCGACGAACGCCTACTGGTTGGGTGCGCTTGCCGACATTCAATCGGACACGCGCAATCTGGCGCAGGTGCGCTCGACGCTCGACGATTACGAGTCGATCAAGAAAAACGAGATCGTGGCGGCGGCGCGCGCGTTCCTGGACGACAAGCGGCGGATCGACATACGCGTTCTGCCGAAATAGAGCGCGGCGTCACGCGGCCGGATAGTCGTGCCAATCGCCTTCGTCGTCGCGGATGCGCAGGTGGCCTTGCGGCGAACGCTCGACGCTGCAGGTTTCGAGATTGGCCTTCGCGCAGCCGCCCGGGATGTCGAGAACCGCATCAAACCCTACTATCTGCACCACGCCGACTTGGCATCCGGCACGTCGCATTTCCGCACGACGGTCGAACACGGCCAGGCCTTGACGCGCGAACTCCGCCGCCGCGTCTCGGGCATCGCGTTGCCGTCCTACGTTCTCGACGAAGGCGCGCATCAAATCGGCAAGCGTGCCGGCGTCGTCGTTGACGCCCTTGAGCAGGACGGTTTGGCTTAGCATCGGGACGCCGGCGTCGACGATGCGCGCGCATGCCTCGCGCGCGGCCGGCGTGAACTCGCGCGCGTGGTTGACGTGCAGCGCGACATAGCTTGCTTTGTCGCGTGACTTGATCGCGGCGACGAATTCGGGTGTCACGTGCTGCGGGTCGACGGTGGGTACGCGCGTGTGCCAGCGCAGGATTTTCACGTGCGCGATTGCAGCCAAGCGCTGCGCGAGATCGGCGGCGCGGCGGGCGGTGAGGACGAAGGGGTCGCCGCCAGTGAGGATGACCTCCGAGATTTCCGGGTGGTCGGCGACGTAGGCGAGCGCGCGGTCGAGGGCTTTCGGCGAGAGGCTGGGCTCGCGATCGGGGCCCACCATTTCGCGGCGAAAGCAGAAGCGACAATAGACCGGGCAGACGTGGACGATCTTCAAGAGCACGCGGTCGCGGTAGCGGTGGACGATGCCTTCGACGGGGGAGTGGCGGTTGTCGCCGATGGGGTCGGCGCTTTCCTCGGGGCGGTGATCGAGTTCGCGCAGGTCGGGCACGAACTGGCGCGCTATGGGATCGTTCGGATCGCGCGGGTCGATGAGTTCGGCCATCGCGGGCGTGATCGCGAGGGCGTAGCGCTCGGTGACGCGCGCGAGTTCGTCGATGCGCTCGTGCGGCACAAGGCTGGAAGCGGCAAGCTCGTCGACGGCGCGAAGCGTGCGTGTGGTCATAGAAGGCGCCCAGCGTGATTATGACGCTTATCCTTAGCCTTCTCCCTCCCGAAGACGAAAGGGCGAGGGGAGATGTATGCGCGATGTCATCGGTCGCGTCCTGCCGGTGGAGTCCACATCACCTGCTCGATATGCGTCGCACCCGTGGCCAGCATCACGAGGCGGTCGAAGCCGAGGGCGACGCCGCTTGTGGGGGGCATGTGGGGGAGTGCCGCCAACAGATCTTCGTCGATGGGATAGCGTTCGCCGTAGACGCGTTCTTTCTCGGCCATCTCGTGTTCGAAGCGTGTGCGTTGTTCCACCGGGTCGATGAGTTCGCCGAAACCGTTGGCGAGTTCGACGCCGCAGACGTAAAGCTCGAAGCGTTCGGCGACGCGCGGGTCGTCGGCGCAGACGCGGGCGAGCGCCGCCTCCGCGCGCGGGTAGCGATCGAGGATCGTCGGGCGTCCGAATCCTAATTTGGGTTCGATGCGTTCGACGAGCACGCGACTGAAGATGTCGGACCAGGTGTCGTCGGCGGCGATGGCGATGCCGGCGCGCGTTGCTTGCGCAGCGAGCGCAGCGCGGTCGCTTTCGCCGCCGGCCGTCAGCGTGGCGAGGAGATCGATGTCGGCGTGGCGGCGGAAGGCGTCGGCGACGCTCAGATATTCCGGTTCTTTGCCGAGGTCTGCTTTGTGGTCGCGGTACGAGAGATGCTTGCGCCCCGCTGCCGTGGCGGCGATCGACAGCAATCGCAGGCAATCGCCGATCACAGCGTCATACGGCTGATGCGCGCGGTACCATTCGAGCATCGTGAATTCTGGCACATTGACGGCGGTGTGCTCGCGGTTGCGGAACACGCGGGCGAACTCGAAGATGCGGTGCTCGCCGGCCGCCAAAAGTTTCTTTGCGGCGAATTCGGGCGAGGTGTGCAGATAGTATCGCGCGCGTTCGCCCGTGGGGCCGATCGCCTCGGTCGCGAAGGCATGGAGATGAGTTTCGTTGCCGGGTGAAACCTGCAACGCGGCGCATTCGACTTCGATGAAACCCTTTTCCTCGAAATCCTTGCGAATGTCGGCCTTGATGCGGTTGCGGGCCATGAGGAAGGGGCGGCGGTCGGCGTGGCGCTCGCGCGACCACCAGGGCGAGGGCGTTACCATGCCGCGCCCGCCGAGAGGCTGGCACCTTGGCGGAACGCCTTGGCGCTGCTATCACCCCACGCAAATTCGTGCCCGGAGCGCCGGCCCCAAAGGCCAGGCCTGAGCCGGGCGCTCTCATTTAAGGAGTGTCGCGTGGTTTCGGTCATCGCCAGCAATGTGCGCAAAGGCAACATCATCGACAAGGATGGCAAGCTTTATGTCGTCCTGACCGCTGAAAATTTCCATCCCGGCAAGGGTACGCCGACGACCCAGATCGAAATGCGGCGGATCAGCGACGGGGTCAAGGTAAACGAGCGCTACAAGACCACCGATCAGCTCGAAAAGGCGTTCGTCGACATGCGGACGAACAATTATCTGTACCAGGACGGCGACGCCTACGTGTTCATGGACCCGGAGAATTTCGATCAGGTGCACGTTTCCGCCGCCATTCTCGGCGATCAGGCCGTCTACCTGCAGGAGAACATGGCGGTGACGTTGAGCTTGCACAACGGCGTGCCGATCTCGATCGAGATCCCGTCGCGCGTGGTGCTTGAAGTCGTCGAGACCGAGCCCGTCGTGAGGGGGCAAACGGCGTCGTCGTCGTTCAAACCGGCGAAGCTGTCGAACGGCGTGAAAACGGCGGTGCCGCCGCATATCAATGTCGGCACGCGCATCGTGGTGAACACGGAAGACGGCTCTTACGTCGAGCGCGCGAAAGAATAGAGCGATGGCGGGCGAGTTGGATTTCAGCGGCAAGACCGTTCTCGTCGTTGGCGGATCGAGCGGGATCGGCAACGGCATCGCGCAAGGGTTTCGCAAGCATGGCG
>JBGOVA010000012.1:0-37760 GCA_041477875.1 Micropepsaceae bacterium
AGGAAGGCGTCGGGCAGTTCTTTCTCGTTGTTCGAGGTGATCATCACGATCGGGCGTTGCTTCGCCTTGATCGTTTCGCCGGTCTCGTAGACGAAGAATTCCATGCGATCGAGTTCGAGTAGAAGGTCGTTCGGGAATTCGATGTCGGCCTTGTCGATTTCGTCGATGAGGAGGACGGGGCGCTGGTCGTTCGTGAAGGCGTCCCACAGTTTGCCGCGCGAGATGTAGTTCTTGATGTCTTTCACGCGTTCGTCGCCGAGCTGGCTGTCGCGCAGGCGGCTGACGGCGTCGTATTCGTAGAGGCCTTGCTGGGCCTTGGTCGTCGATTTGATGTGCCATTGGATGATGGGCACGCCGATCGCCTGGGCGACCTCGAACGCGAGGACCGTCTTGCCGGTGCCGGGCTCGCCTTTGATCAGGAGCGGGCGCTCCAGCGTGATCGCGGCGTTGACGGCGATGCGCAAATCTTCGGTTGCAACATAGGTGCTGGTGCCTTCGAACTTCTTCATGGGATTCCCTGGCAGGTTGTGAAATGGCTGTTGGGCAAACCCTAGGGGCTCGGCCGGGTCCGCGCAAGACGACCACCTGTTTCACCCAATCGTGAGTGTCTTGGCGCTGTTGTTTCGAACGGCGTGAAAGGATACTTCGCGCGATTTTGAACGCGCTTTTCGCACAGGAAAACTCATGCGCAAGACGACACTGACGGCCGCGGCCTTGGTCATTTCATTCGGCGTGAGCGGCGTGCTCGCCGCGGACGCGAAGAAGGCCGAGTACGGGCCTTGGGGCCAGGACATGACCACCATCGACCCTTCGGTCAAACCGGGCGACGATTTCTTCCGCTATGTGGAAGGCAAGTGGCTGACGAGCGCCCAGATACCTGCGGACCGCACCTTCACGGGCGTCGATCTCACCATCGACAACACGTTGAAGCCGCGGTTGCGCGCGATCGTCGAGGAGGCCGCCAAAGCGAAGGCAGCGCCCGGAAGCGTGCAGCAGAAGATCGGCGACTTCTACTCGAGCTACATGGACGAAGCGGCGGTCGAGAAAAAAGGGCTTCAGCCGATCAAGGCCGATCTCGACGCGATCGAGGGCATCAACACGCGCGCCGAACTTGCGATGCGCATCGGCACGGCGGCGCGCAACGGCGTCGAGACGCCGGTCGGCGGTTATGTCGACATCGATGCCAAGAATCCGAAGCGCTATCTCTTTCGTTTCTCGCAATCGGGTTTGAGTTTTGCCGATCGCGATTACTATTTGAAGGACACGGCCGAATTCAAAAAGCTGCGCGAGCAGTTCCACGCCCACGTGGAGCGGATGCTGAAACTCGCGGGCGTCGCCAACGCCGGCGAGCAAGCCGGATGGGTGCTGGCGCTCGAAACGGACGTCGCGAAGGCGCATTGGCCGCTCGAGAAGGCGCGCGAAGACGAGCTCACCTACAATCTTTGGAAGCGGGCAAAATTCGACGGCCTCGGCATCGGCTACAATTGGAATCTGATCCTGAAGCCCGAGGGTCTCGACACGCAGAGCGAGCTGCTCGTCAGCGAGCCCGATACGCTCGCGGCGATGTCGAAGCTCATCGACAGCGCGCCGCTGGCGCAATGGAAGGCGTATCTGCGCTATCACACGCTCGTCGCCGCCGCGCAATTCCTGCCCAAGGCTTTCGACGACGAGAGCTTCTCCTTTTATGGCACCGTCGTTCGCGGCCAGCCCAAGCAGCAGGAGCGCTGGCGGCGGGGGATGGATTTGATCTCGAACTCGATGGGCGAACCGCTCGGTCAGCTCTACGTGGCGAAGTATTTTCCGGCCTCAGCCAAGGCCGATATGCAAACGATGTTCGGTCATTTCCGCACCGCGCTCGGCCATCTGATCGACAACGCCCAATGGATGAGCGCGTCGACGAAGAAAGAGGCGCACGCGAAACTCGCGGCGTTCGGGGCCAAACTCGGCTATCCCGACAAGTGGAAGGATTACGCAAAGCTCGCCGTCGCGCGCGACGATCTCATGGGCAATGCGCGGCGCGCGCAAGAATGGGCGTGGGACTACGAAATCAACAAGCTCGGCGGGCCGATCAATACCTATGAGTGGCTGATGGTGCCGCAGGAGAACAACGCCTATTACTGGCCGCAACGAAACGAGATCGTCTTTCCGGCCGCCATCCTGCAGGCGCCTTATTACGACCCGGCCGCGGATCCGGCTTCGAACTACGGCGAGATCGGCGCGACCATCGGGCACGAGATGAGCCACGGCTTCGACGATCAAGGCCGCAAGTCGGACGCGAACGGCATGCTGCGCGACTGGTGGACGAAAGAAGATGCGGCGCGCTACACGCGCGAGGCGCAGAAGCTCGTCAAGCAGTACAACACGTATGAGCCCGTCAAGGGTTTGCACATCAACGGCCAGCAGACGCTGGGCGAGAACATCGCCGACCTCGCTGGGCTCATCATTGCGTATGACGCCTACAAGCTCGCGCTCGGCGGCAAGGAGGCGCCGGTCATCGGCGGGTTGACCGGCGATCAGCGGTTTTTCCTGGCCTACGCGCAGTCATGGCGGACGAAGTATCGCGAAGAGCGGTTGCGCGATCTTCTGGTCAGCAACGTGCATTCGCCGGCGGAAGCGCGGGTCAACGGCCCGGTACGCAACGTCGATGCGTGGTACGCGGCATTCAACGTGAAGCCGGGCGACAAGATGTATTTGAAGCCGGAAGATCGCGTTCGGCCTTGGTGAGCGCCTTGGGCTGCTGCTGAGTCTCAACCTGCAGCTGTCGAACGTGTTCCACCTGCAGCAAGCGCGCTCTAGGCGAGCCCCAATTCCTTCTGCCTCTTCTTCGACAGGCCCGAGGCCACGATCGCGTGAGCGCGTGTCAGGTACGCCTTGAGCTCCTTCGCCGGCAGGCGCGTCGGTTTGTCGAGCCAGACCAATTGGGCGCGCGCCAGATAGGGCGCGGGTTTGATGCCCGGCAGTTCGGTCAAGATGCGGAAGCTTTCCTCGGACGCCTTGAACGACATGCCGACCGGCCCCTTGCCGTCGCCATAGTCGCCGATCACGGCAAACATCTTGCCCGCGACTTTGAACACGCGATCGGCGCCCCATTGAATGGAGAGCGCGGCGTGGGGAAGGGCGAGGAGAAACTTTTCGGTCTCGGCGTATTTCACGCCGTCAAGTTGCGGCAAACGTCTCGATTTCGCAAGCGAGCCGCTCCATCAGAGACGGCCAATCGCCGAACTTCTCGGGGGTCAGCACGCGCGTGTTCTGGTACCACGGATAGTGATCGGTGCCGAGCTGCGGCCAGACGCGCCCGGCGGTCAAGAACCAGGTCTCGGTGCCCGTTCCCGCCGCCAACGCCGCGGCGGCGGTGGGTGCCGACAAGACAAGATCGAGCGCCGCGCACAGGGCTGCGTTGTCGTCGAGGTTCATCCTCAAATCGAGATCGTCGAAATTGTGGATGTCGACGGCGAATTTCTCGCGCACGAAATCCAACTCGGCCTTGCAGTCGCCGTATTGGATGTTGATGAACTTGACGCAGGTCTTCTCGAGAACCGGCTGCCACATTTCAAGCGCGCTGAAGAACTTCTTGCGCAGCGTGTTCATCACCATCGAGCGCCAGCAGATGCCGACATACGGGCCCGGGCCCAGGGCTGCGAGGCGGTCTTGCCAGAAGCGCACGCGATTGGGGTCGGGCTTCAGGAACGCGCGGTCCGCCGGAAAATCCTCGACACGCTTGCGCAGATATTGAAGCGGCGTCCCCATCGGCGTGTAGAAGTCAGGCTTCAGTTCGTCCTTGGCCCACGGGATGACGCGCACGGGTTTCGCGTTGTGGGTCGAGTGCATTTCGAGGCCCACATGCGTCTTGGGGAACGAGCGCTGCAGCAGCGGCACAAGGCGGTGGTCGCAGGCGACCATCACTTTACCGGTCGGTCCCACGCGCTCGACCAGGTCGGGGATCAGGCTTGCGAACATGATCTCGTCGCCGAGACCCTGTTCGCTGGCCACGAGAAGCGTCTTGCCGGTGAGATCTTCCGCGTCCCAGCGCGGGGCCAGCACGGCGAAATAGTTCGACTGGCTGAAGCGCGGATTGTGGCGCTCTTCATATTCGGGCCAGCCGTCCTCGAGGCGCCCCATCGCGGCCAAGCAGAGACCGCGCGCGTGCAATATCTCTGCGCGGTCGGTGTCCAAGCTGCAGAGTTCGAGCGCGCGCGTGTAGCTCGCGAGCGCCTGATCCAGCGGGCCGACATGGTTCAAGGTGTAACCGAGATTGTGATAGGCGCGCGACATGTTCGGGTCGAGGCGCAAGGCTTCGCGGTAGAACGTCACCGCGTTGTCGAAGTCGGAGATCTCGCCCATGACGGTGCCGAGCGTGTTCCAGAGCTCGGCCGATTCGGGCATGCGATGGATGGCGTTGCGAACGAGGTCGATCGCGGCGTCGATCTCGCCCTTGTCGCGCAGGCAGATGCCGAGGTTCGTGTAGCCCTTGTGGCAGTCCGGGCGCATTTCGATATAGGCGCGAAACGCCTTCTCGGCGCCGTCGTTGAGGCCGAGGCTCCAGGCCGCCATGCCGATGTTGAGGTAGAGGTCGGGGTCGTGCGGGTCGAGCGCCAAGGCGCGCTCGTACATCGTGAACGCCTGGTGGCGCTGGCCCAGATTGTCGAGCGTGAGCGCCAGCATGTGAAAAGCGGACGAGTATTTGGCGTCGATGTCGGCGGCTTCCGCCGCGGCGATCGCGGCGGGGCCCCATTCGCCCTTCTTGAAATGATCGACCGCCTTGCGCATGACCAAGAGAGCCTTCTGCGGCGGCATGTGCTTTGCCGCGCCGGCGCCCTTCGTTTCGCGCTCGATGCGCGTGAAGGCTTCGCCTGCGTTGTTTTGCGGGGTCTCGAGCGGATGCCCTTGACCCAGCGCAGGGCGCGCGGCCATGCCGTTTCTCCTTGAGGTAAGATCGTCTGTCTACGGATCATAAGCGGCGGCGCATTAAAGCCGCGCTAAGGCTGACAAACCCGGAAGCGTGCGATAGCAACGCTTTCTTCACCTTATTTTCGCGCATATCGAAGCGCTTCGTTAACCGTACCGGCGTATCGTCGCGTTCAGGAAAACCCTAACCAGGGGACGCGCAGGATGCGCGACGACACATGCCGCTGAAACTCTCTCTTAAGCCCGGTGAAAAATTCGTTCTCAACGGCGCGGTGCTGACGAACGGCGACCGCCGCGTGAGCCTCGTCATCGAGAACAAAGCTTCCATCCTGCGCGACCGCGACATTCTGCAGGCCGACGAGGCGAACACGCCGGCCAAGCGCATCTATTTCCCGATCATGATGCTCTATCTCGATCCGGACCAGTCGGAGGGGCACTACGAGGAATTCGTGGCGCGCATGTCTGAGTTCATGAACGCGATCTCCGACCGCGAGGCGCTCAACACGTGCGTCGCCATCTCGCGCGACGTGCTGCAGGGCCAGTACTACAAGGCGCTGATCAAGTGCCGCCAGCTATTCGACTTCGAACAACTGAGGTTGTCCTATGTCTCTCCAAGCGTATCAAAAAACGCAACGTAGCACCGAGCAGCCTCGCGACACCGAGTACCGGTTGTTTGCGCAGGTGACGCAGGCGCTGATGGAAGCGAACAAGACGGGGCGGTCGAACCTCACGACCTTGGTCGACGCGTTGGATTGGAACCGCCGGCTGTGGAGCGCGCTCGCCTCCGACTGCGCGAGCGACGGCAACAAGCTGCCCGATGTGCTACGCGCGCAAATCATCTCCTTGTCGCTTTGGGTTTCGCGCTTTTCGAGTGAAGCAACGAGAACCGGCGCCTCGCTCGAGCCGCTGATCGACGTGAACAAGTCGATCATGGCGGGCCTTTCTCAGCGGCCGGCCCTCTAAGCCGGAAAGAACTGACCGGGCGCGCAATCGGTGCCCGGCAAAAACTGCAAAGCCTTCCGGCCCGCCCCCGCGCGGGCCTTATTTTTGGCGGATTTACGCCATTCCAAGACTGGCATGCGGGTTGCCATCCCTAAATCCGAGGACGAACGCGTCGAAAACCGTGCGTCCAGTGCAGTCCAGAATGGAAGGGAACCAGGCACATGATCAGCGTGAACACAAACTACGGGGCGATGATCGCGCTCCAGAACCTCAATCAGACCAACGCGGATCTGAACGGGGTCCAGAATCGCATCAACACCGGCCTGAAGATCGCCGGTCCGAAGGACAACGGTGCGGTTTGGGCGATCGCTCAGAACATGCGCATGGATGTCATGGCGCTGAATGCCGTGACACAGAGCTTGAACCGCACGATGAGCGTTGCCGACACGGCGGTCGCCGCGGGCACCAGCATCTCCGATCTGCTCAAGGAGATGAAGGAAAAGGCGCTGGCGTGCAAGGACCCTTCGATCGATGCCAATGCGCGCGCGGCCTACAACGCCGAATTCACCGCCTTGCGCGACCAGATCACCAAGACGATCGAGAACGCGGCCTTCGACGGCAGCAACATCATCGACGGCTCGGTCGCGAACATCCAGGCGCTGGCGAACGCCGACGGCAACTCGTTCATCACTGTGGCGACACGCAACTTGTCGCTGAGCGGATCGATCGTCACGATCGCGACGACGTCGACGATTTCGACGGCGGCCAAGGCCAGCGCGATGATCACCACGGTCGAGGCGTCGCTGACGCAGCTCAATCTGGCGCTGTCCCAGCTTGGCACCGACGCCAAGAAGGTCGGCATGCACAAGACGTTCATCGGGAAGCTGTCGGACGAGTTGGAGAACGGCATCGGCCATCTGGTCGACGCGGATCTCGCGCGCGAGAGCGCAAGGCTGCAGTCGTTGCAGACCAAACAGCAACTCGGCATTCAGGCCCTGTCGATCGCCAACGCGGCGCCGCAGGCAATCTTGAGCCTGTTCCGCGGTTAATACTTCCAGGCCGGCCGCGCGCACCGAGAGGCGGCGCGCGGCGCAAGCGACGTCCACAGCGGCATTTTTGCGGTGCCGCTTTTTTTCATCTCATTCGGCAGAAATTTCCCGGCGCGGCAAATTTTGCCCGGCAGTTTTTGCCCGAGGCTGCCGTGAGCGGCAGCACCGGCATGGTGAGTAAACCATTGCGAAGCGGAAATTGCCGCCTTCCCCCAAGATTTCGATAGTTGAGAAACGGCGAACGAAACGCGCGCGTTTGTCGGGTACGTCGCTTGCGACCTCTGGAGGCGGGGCAAAACGCCCCGATGGCAAAACGCCAACAACGGACCAGAATGGAGATTACCCATGCTTTCGGTTAATACCAACTACGGCGCGATGATCGCCCTCCAGTCCCTGAACAGCACCAGCGCTCAGCTGCAGGAAGTTCAGAACCGCATCAACACCGGTTTGAAAGTCAACGGCCCGAAAGATAACGGCGCCGTCTTTGCCATTGCCCAAGGCATGCGCGCGGACGTGCAGGCGTTCAACTCCGTGAATGGCAGCCTTAACCGCTCGATCAGCGTCGTTGACACCGGCGTCGCCGCGGGCGTGACGGTTTCCGACTTGCTGAAGGAGATGAAGGAAAAGGCGCTGGCCGCGAAGGATAGCGCGATCGACGCGAATGCCCGCGCCGCTTACAACGCGGAATTCACGGCTCTGCGCGACCAGATCGCGAAGACCTTGGCCAACGCGTCGTTCGACGGCTCGAACGTCGTCAACGGCACGAACGCCACGGTTCAGGCTTTGGCCAACGCCGACGGCAGCGCGTTCGTCACGGCGACGGGGCGCAACCTGTCGCTCGGCGGTTCGATCGTGACGGTCGCTTCGACCAACACGATCTCCACGACCGCGAAGGCCAGCACGATGATCGCGACCATCGAATCGTCGCTCAACGCGCTGAACCTGGCTCTCGCACAGCTCGGTACGGACTCCAAGAAGCTCGGCGTGCACAAGACGTTCATCGCGAAGCTGTCGGACGAGTTGCAGAACGGTATCGGCAACTTGATCGACGCGGACGTGGCGACGGAGAGTGCGCGCTTGCAGTCGTTGCAGACGAAACAGCAGCTGGGCATCCAGGCGCTGTCGATCGCCAACCAGGCGCCGACGGTGTTGCTGTCGCTGTTCCGGTAATAACCGGCTCGTGAAGTGAAGGCGAGGCCGGTTGCGTAGTAGCCGGCCTCGCATTTCGCGCGAAAGCGCGATGGACTGGGTGACTTGAGTGTTGGCCGTGTGTGACTTGACGATGATAGGGGGGGTCAGAGGAGCGCGGCTATAGAAGGGTGAACGATCATGAGTGATGCTGTTCAATTGCCGCCCTCATTGCCGGTCGTGCCGCGCGTCGCCCCCGTGCGCCCGGCGGAGCACATCGACCCGCCGAAGAAATCGCAGACCGAGAATCGCAACTCGAGCGACCAGCGCCAATCGGATTCGCAAGGCGGAGCGTCAAGCGCGAGCGAACGGCACTTGACGATCACGCGCGACAAGGCCGTGCAGTCGTTCGTCTATCGATCGGTCGAAGCGGATACGGGCGAAGTCGTGTGGCAATGGCCGGCTGAGGAAATCTTGCGCCGCGCGCATCATCTGCGCGAGGTGGAAGACCAGTTGCGCCACGAGGTCGATCAGAAGGCCTAAAGGCCGAGTGCGCTCGCCAGCGCCGCGACGACGCGTGCCGGATCTTCGTCCGACATCGTCGGGAAGAGCGGTAAGCTGAGGGTGCGCCGGTAATACTCGTCGGCGCCCGGTAGAACGAGTTCCGGTGCCAGTTCGCGATAATACGGTTGGCGATAGACCGGCAGGTAGTGAACTTGCGTGCCGATGCCTTGTGCCGCCAGTCGTCGCATCACCGTCGCGCGCTCGACGTGCAGCGCGTGAAAATCGATCAGTGCCACGTAGAGATGCCATGCCGCGTCGACGCCCGGTGTGCGGGCGAGCGGTTTGACGAGCGGCGCCAGGCGGGCGAGTTCGGCATCGTAGCGCGCGACGAGCTCGCGGCGCCGCGCGCTGAAGCGGGCGAGCTTTTTCAACTGGCTGGTGCCGAGCGCGCAGAGGATGTCCGGGATACGGTAGTTCAGTCCCGGCACGTCCATCTCGTAGTACCAGGGGTGGGCCTCATGCTTGTCGTCGAAGGCTTCGTCGGGCTGGGTGAAATCGGCCGCGTCGCGCGTCATGCCGTGTGTGCGGTCGCGGGCGATGATCTTTGCCAACGTGTCGTCGTCGGTGGTGATCGCGCCGCCTTCGCCCATCGCGATCGTCTTGACCGGGTGGAAGGAAAAGCAGGTCAGGTCGGAATAGCTGTTGTCGCCTATGCAATGCGTTGTCGAGCTTTGCGTTTTGTAGGTTGTGCCGACCGCATGGCAGGCGTCGTCGACGATGCGCAGGCGATGGTCGCGTGCGATGGCATGGATGCCGGCGAGATCGCCGCATTGCCCGGCGAGATGAACGTTGAAGACGGCATTGGCCGTGCCGCCGGGGCAACGCGACAGCGCCTCGATCAGGTTCGATGTGCGCATCAGCCCGGTATTGGGGTCGACGTCGGCGAAGATCACCTCGCCGCCGTTCAGGCGCACGGCGTTGGCGGTCGCGAGGAATGTGATTGCGGGCACGATCGTCGTGGTGCCGGGCCCGAGATTCAGCGCGCGGGCGGCAAGATGCAGCGCAGCCGTTCCGTTCGAGCAAGCGATTGCATGCTTTGCGCCAGTGGCGTCGGCGAGCGCTTGCTCGAACTCCCCAACGCGCGGTCCGGTCGTCAAGTAGTCGCTGCGCAACGCTTCAACAACCGCCGCGACGTCGTCGTCCTCGATGACCTGGCGGCCATAGGGTAGGAAGTTGCTCATGCGAAGGCGTCGGCG
Source organism: Micropepsaceae bacterium (assembly GCA_041477875.1). GTDB lineage: Bacteria > Pseudomonadota > Alphaproteobacteria > Micropepsales > Micropepsaceae > SZUA-430. Next base: position 9,785 of record JBGOVA010000012.1, read on the forward strand.
AGCATGTTCTGGAGCGCGCGGGCGTCGAGGCGTTCGGGGTTGGCGTCGCTCGAATAGGCGAAGCCTTCGCGGACGGGTTTGGCGCCCTGCTCAATATAGGCTTCGCGCTGAACCGGGAAGAAGCTGGGCAAGATCCCGTAGCGGTCGGCGAGCTCGAGCGTTTGGCGCGCGTCGTCGGCGGGGATCATGATCTCGTGGAGTTTTTCGCCGGGGCGGATGCCGATGATCTTCTGCGGCAAATGCGGTGCCATGATGCGGCCGAGTTCGGACATGCTCATCGACGGGATCTTGGGCACGAAGATTTCGCCGCCTTGCATCAGCGACATCGACGACAGGACGAGGTTCACGCCCTGTGTCAGCGTGATCCAAAAGCGCGTCATGCGGTCGTCGGTGATCGGCAGAGCGTCGGCCTTGTCGGCGATCAGTTTTTGGAAGAGCGGCATCACACTGCCGCGCGAGCCGGCGACATTGCCGTAGCGCACGACGGCGAAGCGGCAGCCATCGGCGCCCGACAGGTTGTTGGCGGCGACGAAAATCTTGTCCGAAGCGAGTTTCGAGGCGCCGTAGAGGTTGATCGGGTTTGCAGCCTTGTCGGTCGACAACGCGATCACGCGCTTGACGCCACGACGGATGGCGGCCTGCACGACGTTTTCAGCGCCGAGGACGTTCGTGGCGATGCATTCGAAGGGATTGTATTCGGCGATCGGCACCTGCTTCAGCGCAGCCGCGTGCACGACGTAGTCGACGTCGCGCATCGCCATTTCGAGGCGATCGGCGCTGCGCACGTCGCCGATGAAATAGCGCATGAACGAATAGCGCTCTTGCGGGAAGACCTGGGCCATCTCGTATTGCTTGAGCTCGTCGCGCGAGAAAATGATCAGCTTCTTGGGTTTGTATTTCGCGATGACGCTGCGGACGAAGTGCTTGCCGAACGAGCCGGTGCCGCCGGTGACGAGGACGGTGCGGTCGTTAAGGTCGATCGCCGGGTGAAGGAAATCGCGCGTCTGCTGGAACGCGCCCAGAGGACAGGGCAGGGCTTCGTCGTCGTCGGTGGCGTAGGCACTCTGCGGAAGGGTCATCTGGCACCATGTGGGGACGTCCCGTTATGGTTAATCCAGATGTCCTAATTTTCTATCCGACACGCCCTCATTTTATTCAATGAAATCAATCTGTTAACAGATGATAACGGCACGCAGCGTGCTTCAAGAACTCAGCGAGAGCGAGAAACGGAAGTGACGCGGCGCGGACGTAGGCTCAGGCTTGCGCGTGTCGTCGAGTTCGAGCGCCGAAAGTGCGAAGCGGGAAAACAGGCTGTCGCCGACGCGTTCATGGTGCATTAACCCGATCAGCGGGGCGACGGCTTGGTCGACGGCGATGCGGAACGAGCGCCTGTCGTCGCCGATCTCGACTGCGCCTTCGGTCATCCCCAAGCCCGTCGACGCGGAGACGAGGAACGATACCGGTTTGCCGTGATCGACGGTCTGGCCTGCGAGAGGAAATGTTTCGGCGCGGTGGCCGCCGTTGTGCGTCGAATAGGCCAAGCGCTCACTGTCGAACGCGGCAGGATTGAGAAGGAAGTGGCCCAGGCGCAACGAACCGCGGCCCCATTCCTTCCAGGCGAATACAAGATCGAAGTCGACGCGAACCTCGTGCGCGGCGAAGCGCAGGCGCTTGAAGATGGGCCCGAGCGGCGTTGCGATTTCGGTTTCGACGATGGCGTCAGCGGTTTCCTCGTCGCCGTAGATTCGCGGTGTGGTCCATTCGAGGTCCGTGATCTTCGACACGCTCGGCGCTTCGAAGGCGCAGTTGCCGGTGTACCAGTCGAACTGAAGATCGATGGCGTCGAAATGGCCGTGGAGCAGCGAACCCAGCATCGCGGGGCCCGTGTCGTCGCGCGCGCGGATCTCGTGAATGGCAAGGCCGCGGCGGCGGTTGAGCACGGCGCTGAGCGCGGGGGTTTCGATCTCGACCCACTTGCGTTCCCCAATCACGGCGGGTGCGGCGACCGGCTCGGGAAGCGGCTGTTGCGGCAGGCCGTAGACGCCTTCGGCCGTCGCCAGGCGGTCGCGATATCTCTTCCACCGATCTTGCGTAATGTGCGTGCGGAAGTCGCTCGACCACAGATAACAGAGTTCACGCCAGGCGCTTGGATCGCTGACGTTGCGCGCGGCCAATCCGCGGTAGATGCGGTGACAGGTTGCGTTGATCGCGAGGTCGTCGCGGCCGGACACGGCCCAGCGCGTGATGTTGTACTTTTTCTGCTTCTTGACGGGGACGGGATAGGCGGCCGTCTGGAGTTCGAGCAGCTGGTTTGCGGCGGCGTTGTCGGTGAACGCGAGCGCCTCGGAAGGTTTGACGAATTGCGTGCGTGGCGAGCGGGCGAGGCGGCCCCAGGCTTCGGCGATGACCTGCCATTCGCCGGTTTGCAGCGCGTCTTCGGTGTGAAAGCGCTTGGGGCGGAAGTCGAAGATTTCCGCGTCGTTGCTGTAGAGCGGCAGAAGGCGCGGGTCGCGGCCGCGCTGACTCTCGATAAAGGCGAAGTAGTCGGTGTGCTCGATGTCGCCGTGCGCCAGGCGCTGCAGTTTCTGGAACGCCATCGTGTGGGTCCAGAGGAGCGCGATCTCCGAGCCGTCGACACCGCGCGCGCGTTGCGGATGGAAGCGCAGCTCGCGGTCCCATTCGGGATGATGAGCGGCCACGTTGTCCCAATCCATCAGAAGCGCGCGGTAGCCGGCGCCGAGATAGAGCGGCACGAGGCCCGCGGAATAGGCTTGTTCGTTCACCAGCGCGATCGACGGGCGAACGCCGAGCAAGCGCTCATAGACGGAGTGGCCGAGCGCGAGATTGGCGTCGTTCACGTCGGCGGGCACAAGCGGGCCGATGATCTGCGCGAAGCCGGAGCCGATGAATTCGACTGCGCCCTGCGAGATGAGGCGGCGCAGCTCGGCGATCCAATTGCGGTCGATGGCGGCGATGCATTCGAGCGTGTAGCCCGTCGCCTCGATGGCGATCGGAGCGCCGATCGCCGGCGGCAAGTTCAAGAGCGGCCAGTAACAGCGCGCGACGACGTCCGGGCGCTGTTCTTCCTCGATCGAGGAAAACGCCAGGTTCAAATGGAAGAGCGCGAAGACGTTGAGCTTGCCCGATGCGCCGTTCATGCGGCGACCGTTTCGATCTTGAGCGCGGTGATCGCCGCGGCTGCGCTCGCGCGCGCCGCTGCAACGCTGTTGCCCGTCGCCAGCACCATCGCGGCCGTGCAACCGGAGTGCGTCGGCGGACTGATCTCATCGCCGGGTACGACGGTCACGACGACTTCCTCGATGCCGGGAACGCGGCGCGCGTCGTCCAGGCCGCTGATCTTCGCGACGCGGCCGGGATTGGGGAATGCGTAGCGCTGGACGATCGGCGTCATTCGCTTGGGGCGAAGATCTTCGGGCGCAACATGTTCGCCGAGCGCGATCTTGATCACCGCGCCGATGAAGTCGACGCCCGTGTTGAGCGGGATTTCGCGCGTGCAGAAGTAGCCGCCGGATGCGCGCGCCGCGAGCTCGATGACATGAGGCTTGCCGTCGACGACGACGATGTCGCCTTTGATGTTGCCGGTGCGGATGCCGAGGGCGCGGCCCGCCGCTTCGGCCGTGCGCTTGACGGCTTCTTGGGTGCGATCGGGCAGGGCGCTCGGAAGATCGCCGCCGTTTTCGATGAAGAAGGGGGCGTAGCGATCGAGGTATTCGTAGTTGCGATCGGAGAAGCCAGGCGTGAAACCTTCGCCGTCGATCAGGATCGACTCGGTGGAGATTTGGGGTCCGGGCAGGAATTCCTCGACCATGACGCGGTGTGTCGGCGACTGGGCGGCCGCGCATTCCCACACGGCGTCGAGATCCATGCCGGGGCGAAGGCGCTGCACGCCGCGGCTGCCGCGGCTGTCGACGGGCTTGACGACGAGGGCGTGACCGCGCGCGGCGACGATGCTCTTCAGGGATTGCGGGCTTGCGATTGCCGCGAACCATGGGACGGGGACGCCGGCTTCGGCGAAACGCCGCTTCATGGCGAGCTTGTCTTGGGCGAGCCGCGCCGCTTCAAGCGGAATACTGATGAGGCCCAGGCGATCGGCGACACTTGCGACCGTGAGCGGCACATCGGAGCCGATCGTGATCACGCCGTCGATGGGGCGGACCGTGTGGTGGTAGTTTTGCGCCGCGGTGACGGTCTCGGCGACGTCGTAGGTCGACGCGAGGATACGATCGTCGGCGATCGCAAAGCCCGGCGCCTTCGGGTTCAAGTCGCTGACGACGACATGACAGCCGAAATCTTTCGCGCGCTTGATGCCGTGCATCGCTTGGACGCCACCGGAGACGATGAGCAGCGTCTTTTTCATCAGAAGTACAAGCCGCCGTTGACGTTGAGCGTCTGAGCGGTGATGTAGCGCGAGGCGTTGCTTGCGAGAAAGAGGACTGCCTCGCCGACTTCATCGGGTGTGCCGAGGCGGCCGAGGACGATGTTCTCCGCGGCTTTTGCTACGGCGGGCGCCGCCATGCCGGAGGCTGCCATCTCGGATTGGATCAAGCCCGCTGCGACAACGTTCGAGCGGATGTTCCATTTGGCGCCGAAGCGCGCGATGACTTGCGAGAGGGAGATCAAACCGGCTTTGGAGGCCGCATAATGCGCGGTGCGCGGGCCGCCGTACTGGCCGCTGACCGAGCCGATATGGACGATCGAGCCGCCGCCGGCGCGCTGCAAATGGGGCAGTGCGACTTGCGAGCAGATGAAGGGGCCCTTGAGATTGACGCCCAGGATCTGATCCCAATCATCGTCGGTGACTTGGTCGAAGTCGGTCGGCTTGTTGATGCCAGCGTTGTTGACCAGGATCGAGAAGGGGCCGAAACGATCGGCCGCTTGCGTCATGGCATGTTCGACGCTCTTGCGGTCCGCGACTTCCATTTCGAAAGCAGCGGCTTTGCCGTCGAGTTCCTTTTGCAGCGCAAGTGCTTCGGCCTTCTGGGCGCGATAGGTGAAAGCGACGCGGGCGCCGGCGTCGGCCAGGTGGCGGACGATGGCTTTGCCGATGCCGCGGCTTCCGCCGGTGACGAACGCGATCTGTCCGTCGAGCGCGCCACTCATGAGCGGCGCGCCTTCTTGCGCGCGATGGCGCGGCGTGCCGCGTCGGCAATGTGGGGCGCGGTCAGGCGATAGTGCTCGGCGAGTTCTTGCGGTTCGCCGGATTGGCCAAAGACGTCGCGCACGGCGACGAATTCGATCGGGCAGGGTTCGGTTTGGACAATGGTCTCCGCGACCGCACCGCCGAGCCCGCCGAAGATGTTGTGATCTTCGGCGGTGACGATGCAGCCAGTCTCGCGCGATGCGGTCGCAAGGAGTTGCGTATCTATGGGTTTGATGGTCGGCATGTTGATGACGCGGGCCGAGATGCCTTCGCGGGAAAGCAGTTGGGCCGCGTCAAGCGCGCGGGCCACTTCGACGCCGCAGGCGACGAGGGTCACGTCCTTGCCGTTGCGCAGCGTTTGGCCCTTGCCGATTTCGAAGCGATGGTCCGGTCCGAAGAGTTTGGTCGAACCGCTGCGGCCGGTGCGCATGTAGACCGGGCCGTCGAAGTCGAGGATTGCGCGCGTCGCCTGGCGCATCTCTTCGGCGTCGGCGGGGGAGATGACGGTCATGCCCGGGATGGCGCGGAAGGCGGCGATGTCTTCGAGCGCCTGTGCGGAGCCGCCGTCAGGACCGACGTCGAGGCCCGGATGGCTCGCCACGATTTTGACGTTGCGTTTGGAATAAGCGATCGAGAGGCGCGCCTGCTCGACGGCGCGCAGGCAGAACACAGCGAATGTGGTGACGATGGGGATCAACCCGGTCGCGGCCATACCGCCGGCCGCGGCCATCATGTTTTGTTCGGCGATGCCGAATTGGAAGAAGCGGTCGGGGTGGCTCTTGCGGAAGTGGTGCACGCCTGTGCCGCCGGCGATGTCGGCGTCGAGGACGACGACATTCGGGTAGTCGTTCGCGAATTCGCTGAGTGCCTTGCCGAAGGCTTCGCGCAGCGAATCGCCGCTCGAACCGATTAGTTGGGGGCTTGCCATTTTCTCAACCGCGGACATCGAGCAGCTCCTTGATTTGGGTCGCGGGCGTGCCCAGTGAAACCAGCGCGGTTTCGGCCTGCTCGCGCGTCAGCTTCACGCTGCCGTGCCAGAGAGGCTGATCTTCCATGTACGCGACGCCTTTGCCCTTGATCGTGTGGGCGATGATGACGGCGGGGCGGTTCTCGACCGCGCGCGCTTCGCCGAAGGCCGCGATGATGGAGGCGATGTCGTGGCCTGAAATCTCGAGCGTGTTCCAGCCGAAGGCGCGCCATTTTTGCGCAAGGGGTTCAAGGCCCATGATCGCGGCGTTGCGGTCGTCGGATTGAAGTTTGTTGTAGTCGACGATCGCGCAGAGGTTCGACAGCTTGTGGTGCGCGGCGCACATCGCGCCTTCCCAGACTTCGCCTTCCTGCAATTCGCCGTCGCCGAGGATGGTGTAGATGCGCGCGGTCTTGCGCTGATGGCGAACGCCGAGCGCCATGCCGATGGCGGCGGAGAAGCCTTGGCCGAGCGAACCCGTGCTGGTCTCGGCGAGCGGGAGGTCGCCGACATGCGGATGGCCTTGAGCGCGGCTGCCGAGCTTGCGCAGCGTCAGCACTTCGTGTGGCTTCATGAAGCCGAAACGGGCCCACGCGGCGTAGAGCGCGGGTGCGGCGTGGCCCTTCGAAAGAACGAAGCGGTTGCGATCGGATGCGAGCGGATCGTTCGCGTTCAGCTTCAGCTCGCTGCCGTAGAGGGCCGCCAAGAGATCGGCGCAGGAGAGCGAGCCGCCAGGGTGGCCCGACGTCGCGCGATAGATCGCGGCGATAGAGATGCGCCGGATGTCTCGCGCGCAGGCTTCGAGGCGCGGGACGAACTCGTCCTCGGGCGCGAGACTCGAACTGAGTTGCGAGAGTTGGAAGTTGGCGTTCATTCTTGTTTTTCCTTAGGCCGCTTGCGCCTTGGCGCGCGCGAGAAGTTCGGCGTAGGCGATGACTTCGCAGCCCGGGGCGCGGGCTTGCGCTTCGGTGCGGATTTCGTCGGCGAAGCTGCGCGACATCACAACGACGACGTCGGGTTTGACGCGCGCGATATCCTCGGGCGACGTCAAGCGAATGCCGTGCGCTTCGCTGGCGTAGCGGATGAGATGTTTGTCGACGACGGCGGCGAGGGCTTGCGGTCTCAATCCGCCGTTGGTGATCAGGCTGTTGAGCAAGCGGCCCGCGCCCCACACCGCAACCTTGCGTGGCGCCATGTTGTCGATCATGCGCGCGACATGCACGAGGGCCGCGAGGTTCTGCATGCGCATCGCGTGGTAGGTCGAGATCAATGCGGTCGCTGCTTCGACTTCGCGCGGGTCGGCCTGTACCTCGGAGGCGGCGGCGTCCGATTTCACGGCGACAACGGTGATGTTCACGGTGTCGCGCGGGTCGGCGATCGTCACCGCGCGGAAGCCGCAAGCGGCCAGCAACCGCGCCAGCGTGCGTGCGGAGAAGTGATAGAGATGCTTGTCGATGAAGAACTCCTCGACGATGTCGTTCGAGGAGAGCAGTGCGACGTTGGGAACCTCGATCAGCAGATAGCCGTTGGGTGCAAGCGTCGCGCGATGAGCGATGAGGGCTTCGCGGGCGCTCTTGAGGTGTTCGAGCGTGTGGCAGGAATAGATGAGGTCGAAACCTTCGGCTTCGAGGCGCGTGTTTTCGAGGCGCGCGTTCAGCCAGGTGAATCCGGGCTGGCCGGCCCACGCCGCGACGACACGTTCGTCAGGTTCGATGCCGACGACCCGCGCTTTGGGGTAGGCGCTTTTGAGTTCGAGCGCGAACGCGCCGCGGTTGGCGCCGACGTCGAGGACGCGCAGCGGCTTGTTCTTGGGCAGGAACGGTTTCAGCGTCGCGAGGTTGGCTTCGGCGCGAAAACCTTTGCCGTAGCGCAGGTTGCCCCAATCGGCGCCGGCGGAGACCGTTGCGCTCTTGCGCTCGGCGCGGTCGACGCGCGGCAGGCTTTGCAGAAGGCCGCAATGGGTGCAGAGCCAGACGGTCAGTTTACGGACGGAATTTTGCGCGGCGTACACCTGCTCGAGCGAGGTGGCGCTGCAGAGATCGCAGGAATTGGACATATAACCCCAACCACGATGGGCAGTGGCCGTCAGCCTCTGCCTCCGTGGTTAAGTTGAGGTTAGTAGGCGACGCGATATTCCGGGCGGCGGTCGTAACCCAGCATGTGCATCACGTCGCCCGCGATCATGTTGAATTGCACTGTCTGTTCGCCGGTCAGCGGGTAGTCCTCGGGCCGGTTGACGTTATGGGGCCGGTTCAAGAGGCCCATGATGCGATCGTCCCAGGGCAGGCCCAAGAAGTTAAGAAATTGTTGACGAACGTCGGCACGCGCGACCAAGTCTTCAAGGCGCACCGAATGACGACGTTCGGCCGGGATCGAGTCCAGGTGGTGGATGACGGTGCGGTTGACCTCGGCCCAGTGGAAGGCCATGCGCTGGAACTGATTGTAGGTCAGGAATTCCGGCTCCTGTACGTGGCCGCGCGGGGGCAGTGGCCACCAGAACTTCTTTTCGGGCGGCGGCGGGGGAAGTTCGCCGCGCGAGTCGTAGTAGCGCTGCATCACGGCGGTCGAGCGGTCGTCGTAGCATTCATGGGCGAGCTTGTGGAAATAGGAGCTCGCGACTTTGCGGCCGTCGCGCGTCAGGTGAATGAACCTGGCGTCGGGGAACATGCGATCGAGGACGGGGATGAGCCATGACAGCTTGTTCGACGAGTCGCCCCACAACGGGGACTCGGAATAGTAGACAGCGGCGGCGTGGGTCGTGCGCAGCACATGCGTTGCTTCGCCGAGGCCGATGAGACCCATGTGATACTTCACGGCAGCGGGCTGAACCTGGCTGACCATGTATTCGTGGTGCATCTCGACCTGCGGGAAGGCGCTGAAGAGACGCTCCATCATCGCCGTGCCGGAGCGGCCGGACGAGACGATGAAGAAGGGTCTCGTTTGTACGGCCATCTCGCCTAGACCCTCGCCGTGCGTGCGACGATGATGGCTTCGCGGCCGATACCGGCTTTGGCGAGCGCGCCGTAGAGCTTGCGCCGGACGTCGCCCAAACCCGCCTTTTCCAAGGTCAAATCGAAGTGTTTGCGCCGCGCGTGGCATTCGCGGCCGACGCTGTCGTCGCCGACATAATTGTCGCCCATGAGCAGGAAGAGCTCCATCGGGAAGCTCGTCAGCGTCTCGACGACTTCGAGTCCGACACGCTTCAACAGCGTTTCGAGCGAGGCGAAATCGAAATAGTTCAGATGATGCGGCGGCACGAGCCACCACGCTTTCGTTCCGGTTGCGCGCGCCGCTTCTTGCAGCGCGTTGTAATCGTTGGGCACGCCGACGCAGATCAAGCTGCCTGGCCAGGTGCGGCCGATGGCGAGGCGCAAGAGGCCGATCGGATCGGCGACGTGTTCGAGCATGTTGTTCAAGTGCACGACGTCGGCGCGTTCCACGCTTGGCGCGGTGGTTTCATCGAACATCGCGTTCACGATGTTCAACCCGAGTTTGCGCGCGTGTTCGGCCGCTTGCTTCGACGGTTCGATGCCTTGCGCTTTCCAACCGCGATCGGCGGCGGCTTTCAAGAACCAACCGGGACCGCAGCCGATGTCGAGAACACTCAAATCTTGTGTCGCTTCGTGTTTGAGCAGGTCTTCGAAGAGCGAGAGGCGATCGTCCCAGCCGAGGCGCGACCACTCCGCGTCCTCGCGCGAGCGGCTGACGTAGGTCGGTTTTTGATCGCGGTAGTAGGCTTCTTCATACGCCGTGCGTTGGTCATGGGCGGACGGCAGCGGCAGCGCGTGGCGGAAGCCGCAGGTCTCGCACGCGACGATGCTGTAGCCCTTGACGCGATCGATGATCGACCCGCGATGCGTGCCGTCGTCTGCGATCTGTGTTCGTGGTGCTGACGCGGCCACCGAATCCTCATGCGTCGTGCGTTATGAACTTGGTAAGGGTCGCGGATTTAGAATTGGTTAACGTCTGTTTACGGGTTTGCTTTGGGGGCACGCGCCGGATGGCTTGTCTGTTCATTGCCGAAGTCTCGAGCAATCACGACCGCGACCTCGAGCGCGCCTTCGCGTTCATCGACCGCGCGGCGGAGATCGGTTGCGGCGCGGTCAAGTTCCAGCTCTTCAAGATCGACGAGATGTTCGCGCCGGAGATCCTGGCGAAGAGCGCCAAGCACCGCGCACGGCGCGAATGGGAACTTCCCGTCTCGTTTCTGGCGCCGATCACCGAACGCTGCCGCCGGCGCGGCGTTCAGTTCATGTGCACGCCGTTTTATCTGAAGGCGGTCGACGAGCTTCGCCCGCATGTCGATGCCTACAAGATCGCATCCTATGAATTGATGTGGGACGCGCTGCTTGCGGCGTGTGCCCAGACGGGCAAGCCTGTGATCCTCTCGACCGGCATGGCGACGATCCCCGAGGTCAAGCATGCAGCAGACGTGTTGCGCCAACATGGCGCGCGCGACGTCACGTTGCTGCACACGGTATCGGCCTATCCGACGCCGCCGGATGAGGCGAACCTTGCGGCGATGCAAACGATCGCCGAGGCGACGGGTTTTGCTTGCGGCTGGTCGGACCACACGGTTTCGCCCGGCGTGATCTTGCGCGCGGTCTGGAAATGGAATGCGCCGATGGTCGAGTTCCATCTCGATCTGGACAAGATGGGTGCCGAATACGCCGCGGGCCATTGCTGGCTGCCGGAAGAGATGGCGCCGGTGATCGCCATGGTGCGCGCTGGCGAGCGTGCGGACGGCAGCGGCGTCAAGGAACCGTTGCCGTCGGAACTTCCCGATCGCGAATGGCGCGCCGATCCCTCGGACGGGTTGCGTCCTCTAAAACACATAAGGCGCAGCTGGCGCCCCGAGGCCGCGTGATGCAGAAGAAGACGCATATCGCCGCCGTCGTTCAAGCACGCATGCGCTCCACGCGCCTGCCGGGCAAAGTGTTGAAGCCGATCGTCGGGCAACCGTTGCTGTGGCACATCCTGCACCGCTTGCGGAAATCGGAACTGATCCAGACGATCTGCGTCGCGACGACGAGCGATCCGGCCGACGACGTGCTTGCCGATTATGCGAAGGCGCAAGGTGCGGTCGTCGTGCGCGGGCCCGAAGACGACGTGCTCGGCCGCTTTGCGCTTGCCGCGCATATGATCGATCCCGACGTCATCGTGCGCGTCAATGCGGACGCGCCGCTGGTCGACGCCGGCTTCGTCGATTTCTTGATCCGCGAGATGATGCGCACACAGTCCGATTTCGTGATGCTGAAGCCGGGACTGTCGGCGATCCACGACGGCGCCGATCCGATGTCGCGCTGGGCGCTCGACAAGCTTGTGGTCAAGGCCCATGACGATCCGGTCGCGCGCGAGCATGTGAGCGCTTATTTCAAAATTCATCAGGACTTCGTGAAGGTCGCGCATATCGATCTGCCGCAGAAATGGCAGTTCAAGGGGGCGCGGCTCTCCGTCGATACGCCTGCAGACGTCACTTTCATCGAAGCCGTCTATGAGCGGTTGCATGCGCAAGCGGGCGAGGCGACGCTGACCGACCTTGTGGCGCTGCTCAATCGCGAGCCGGCATTGCTCGATCTCAACGCGCATGTGCAGCAGAAGGCGGCGGTCGCGTCGAGCGGTATCGTCGTCATGCGCTGCGACGGCGGAAGCGCGCTCGGTCTCGGTCACGTGCGGCGCAGTCTGAGCATCGCACGCGCGCTGCGCGACCGCGAAGGTTTCGGCGTGCGCTTTGCAATGAAGGACAATGCGATCGCAATGGCGCCGGTGCATGCGGACGGCTTTCCTGTCGACGTGATGCCGTCGGGCGCGAAGGAAATCGATTGGTTGCTTGATCTAGCCGGCGCTCACAAGCCTGTGGCCACCGTTTTGGATGTGCGCACGGACTTGTCCGCGACCTCCGTCATGCGATTGCGCGGTGCTGACATGATCGTTGCGACGATCGACGACGCCAGCCCGCGCCGGCTTTCCGCGGACGCCGCGTTCTACCCACCCGTGCCCCAGGTCTTTGCGCTCGACTGGCGCGGCGCCGAGTCCGAGCCGTTCGTTGGCTGGGAATGGGTCGTTCTCGGACAGGACGTATCGGCGCCGTTGTCGTCGAAAGCTCATCGGCCGCAGATCATTGTTTCGATGGGTGGGTCGGATCCGCATGGTTTGACGATCCCGGCGGTCAAGGCGCTGACGGCGCTCGAGGCGAATTTCGACGCGACGGTCGTGCTTGGTCCGGGTGCGGATCATCAGCTCGACCTCGATGTCGCGAGGATCGCGCCGCGGTTCCATGTCGTGCGCAGCCCGAACGACCTGCCGCGATTGATGGCGAAGGCCGATCTCGGGCTCATCAGTTTCGGCGTGACGGCGTATGAACTCGCCGCACTCGGCGTTCCGGCGGTCTATCTGTGCCTGACGGAGGACCACGCCGCGTCGGCGTTGGCCTTCGAGCGCGCGGGAATGGGCGTGTCGCTTGGCGTCGCCTCGAAGATCGATGCGGCAAGGATCGGCGCGGAGGTCGAGGACTTGCTTTCGGACCGCCGGCGCCGTCGCGCGATGAGTGCGGCGGGTCGCATGAATCTCGACGGGCGGGGCGCCCAGCGCATCGCTGCGTGGATCAAGCGGATGGTCGAAGAGCGAGCCGAGGCCCTGAATATTTCCGGCGCGCGGCCGTTGGCGTTGGCCGTCTAGTCGTCAGCCGACGCCGTAGCTCTGCACGAGGCTGCCGGCGACGAGGGCCCAGCCGTCGACGAGCACGAAGAAGATCAGCTTGAACGGCAGTGAGATCGTCACGGGTGGCAGCATCATCATGCCCATCGCCATCAAGAGCGAGGCGACGACAAGGTCGATGATCAAGAACGGGATGAACAAGAGGAAGCCGATCTCGAAGGCGCGTCTGAGTTCGCTGATCAGGAAGGCCGGGATCAAAACGCGCAGCGGCGTGGCGTCCGCCATTGCCGGCGGCGCTTGCTTGGCAAGATTGAAGAAGAGCTTCAGATCGTTCTCGCGCACGTGCTTCAGCATGAAGGCGGCGACGGGCGCCGTCGTCTTGGCGAAGGCCTCGGCGGGTTGCATCTTCTCCGCCATCAACGGTTGGATGCCGTCGGTATAGGCCTTCTCGAGCGTCGGGGCCATGATGAAGGCGGTGAGGAAGAGCGCGAGCGAGACGATGACGCTGTTGGGCGGGCTTTGCTGGATGCCGATCGCGGTGCGCAGGAGCGAGAGCACGACCACGATGCGCACGAAGCTCGTGACCATAATGAGGATCGACGGCGCGACGCTGAGGATCGTGATCAGGGCGACGAGTTGAACGAGCCGCTCCGTCATGCCCGAGCCTTGGCCGAGGTCGAGCGTCACTTGCTGCGCCGCCGCCGGCTCGGCAAAGAACGCGAGCGCGGCGAACGCGATGAGGGAGGGACTCGTCAACTTCACAATCGAGGTTCCGTTTTGATCGTCACGAAGGTCGAGCCGGAGACCGGGGAATCGGGGAAATCCTTCACCTCGATGTCGCCGTCGATCACGGTTTCGCCCGTCGGGGAAACGAGGATCAGGTATTCCTTGTCGTCGCGGCGCACGAGGATGAGACGGCGGCGCGCGTCGATCAGCAATGTTTCGATGATGCTGAGCCGGCGTTCGCCGGGTCTGCGCTGCGCGTTCGCCAAAAAGCCGAAGGCGCGGGCGGCGAAGGCGAGCGCGCCCAGGAGCGCCAAAACGAAGATCAACGCGGCGGCAAAGCGCATGTATTGGGTCGGGTCGTCCATGTCCGTCTCTCGGCGCCTGGAATTGGTGGTGAGAATGGGCAAGTAACCTTAAGCCCAGCTAAACATAAGGCAGATTTTTCCTGGTTATCGCAAGGTAAACACCGCGCAGCCGGCGCCAATTCTTGCGCTCGCCTTTCCAGAACCGCGAATATTTTCTTCGACTTTAAATTGGTCTTAAGCGTAACCGGCAAAACTTGCCCGTGAGACATGCACCTTGGCATGAGACGGGTTCACATGGGTTTCGGCAACGTACCGCTTATCAGCATCCTGCAGCAGAAGATGGGCTGGCTGAACGACCGGCAGTCGGTTTTGTCGCGCAACATCGCGAATGCGTCGACGCCGGGTTTCGTGCCGCAAGACCTCAATGCGAAGGATTTCGCGGCCGCCGTTTCGGATGCGATGCGGGGCGACCTGCTGACGACGAATCCGCTGCACCTTCAAAACAGATCGTCCGTAAGCGGATCGTTCCGCGCCGTCGCCGCGCCCGACTCGCAATCTTCGCCCGACGGCAACGCCGTCGTCGTCGAAGAGCAGATGATGAAAGTCGCCGAAACGCAGATGGCGTATGCCGAGGCGGCCGGCCTCTACAAGAAGATGTTTTCGATGTGGCGCACCGCGTTGGGCCACGGCTGAGGGATTTGAAGGGAAACGCTCATGGATACGATGAAATCGATGCTGATCGCCGCTTCGGGCATGCGCGCCCAGGCGGAACGCATGCGGGTGATCGCGGAGAACTTGGCCAACGCTTCGTCGACGGCGTCGGCGCCGGGCGAGGATCCGTACCGTCGACAGGTTCCGGTTTTCAAGGCCGAGCTCGATCGCGCGACGGGTGCGGAGACCGTGCACGTGACAGGCGTCGTTCACGATACGTCGGCCTTCCGCGAACAATACATGCCGGGCCATCCGGCGGCGGACGAGCGCGGCTACGTGAAGATGCCGAACGTCAGCTCGCTCATCGAAATGATGGACATGCGCGAGGCGCAGCGCGCCTACGAAGCGAATTTGAGCGTGATCGACAACACGCGCACGATGATGGCGCGCACTGTCGATCTGTTGAAGCGTTGAGCGAGAAGAGGTCTTAGGCGATGGTCGCTGCAATCAATCCCGCCGCAATGAGCGCATACGCGCAAGCGGCAAAAATGGCGGTCACCGCCGGCGACGGCGCGCAGGCCATGTCGGCAGCGGCGCCGGGCGGTGCGTTCGGCGATTTCTTGTCCGGCGTGATGAACGAGGCCGTCACTTCCGGACGGGCCGCGGAAGCGAAGGCCTCATCTGCGGTGCAGGGCAAAGGCGATCTCGTCGATGTCGTGACCGCCGTCAATTCCGCAGAGATGACGCTCGAAACGGTCGTCGCGATCCGCGACCGCGTGATCTCCGCTTATCAAGAAATCATGCGCATGCCGATCTGAAGCTCGCGACACGGGCGCGTACGTGTCCGACTGTTGGTGCGCGGACCGGGAACGTTACGAAAGGATTTCCTTCTCATGAGCGGCGGCGAAGCACTCGATCTCGCGCGCGATGCCACTTGGGTCCTCATCATCATGGCGGGGCCGGTGATGCTGGTCGGGCTCGTCGTCGGCGTCGTGATCGGCATCCTGCAGGCGCTGACCCAGATTCAGGAATCGACGCTGGTCTTCGTGCCAAAGATCTTGTCGGTCTTTGCCGCCGTCATCCTGTTGTTGCCGTTCATGGCGGCGTCGATGTCGGGCCTGATGGACAACATCGTTCAGCGCATCATCAATCCTTGACGGCGCGCGCACGATGCAAGTAGCGCTCAACGACATTCTGCCGGCCGATATCCTGACCTGTTCGCTGGTGTTCTCGCGCGTCGGCGCGATGGTGATGACCTTGCCGGCGATCGGTGAGGCGATCATTCCCGCGCGCGCGCGTCTGATGCTGGCGTTGGCGCTGACATTGGTGATGGTGCCTGTCGTCGCAACGACGTATCCCGCGGCCATGGCGACCAACCCGATGATGCTGACGGGCATGATTGCGTCGGAGTCGATCACGGGGCTTGCGATCGGGTTGATGCTGCGCATGGTGCTCAGCGCCGTTCAGGTTGCGGGCAACGTCATCGCAACACAGACTGGGCTTGCCTTCGCGCAGACCTTCGACGCGAGCCAAGGCACGCAGAGCGCGCTCGTCTCGATGTTCCTCTCGCTTCTGGCGATCACGCTGATCTTTGCCACGGAGACGCACCACCTTCTGATCATCGGGATCAAGCACTCCTATGTCCTGTTTCCGCCGGGGAAAATTCCGCCGACGCGCGACATGATGGAGCTCGCGATCGAAACGGTTTCGGGCCTGTTCACGACCGGTTTGCAGATGTCCGCGCCGTTCATCGTGTTCGGCTTGGTGCTCTACGGCGCGGCGGGCGTGCTGTCGCGCATGATGCCGCAGCTGCAGATTTTCTTTCTGGCGATGCCGCTCAACATCCTTGCGGGCTTCGTCCTGCTGGGGCTTTCGCTGTCGACGATGATGCTGTGGTTCCTGGACGCGTTTCAGACCAAGGCGCAACTCTTCGTGCCGCACTAAGGGTCGCCGACGCCCATGGCCGAAGATCGCGACGACAGTCAAAAGACCGAACTACCTACCCAAAAGCGGCTGCAGGAGGCCGAAGAGCGCGGCGACGTCACGCAGTCGCCAGATATCGCGGCCTGGATGGTTTTGGCCGCGGCGACGGGCTTTATCGCAATCTGGGGCGGCCAGGTCGCGTCCGGCTTGCGCGAGACGATGATCGGTTTCTTGGCTCAACCGCATACGCTGACTTTGAACAGCACGACGGCGGGCGGGCTGATCGAGTCGCTCGGTTTCAAGCTCTTGCTCGTGCTCGCCGCGCCCTTCGCGCTCTTGATGGCGGTCGGCGTCGGGTCGCACTGGCTACAGCATCCGCCGGTCTTTTCCCTGGAGAAGCTCAAGCCGGATTTGTCGCGCCTGAGCCTGCTCAAGGGGTTCGGCAAACTGTTCGGACGGTCGGCGCTTGTCAGTTTTGTGAAGGGTCTGATCAAGACCGGGCTCGTTGGCTTTGCGATCTGGATGGTCCTGTGGCCGGCGCGCGATCAGATCCTGGCGGTCGTCACGCTGCCGGTCGAGCAGCTTCTGCCGCTCGTTCAATCGATCACCATCCGCATCCTGACGGCGACCCTTGCCGTGCTCGCCGTCATCGCGCTTGCCGACTACGGCTGGCAATATTTTGATCGCCTGCGTCGCTTGAAGATGACACGTCAGGAAGTCCGGGAAGAATTCAAACAAAGCGAAGGCGATCCGGCGGTTAAGGGGCGTCTCAGACAAATTCGTTCAGAGCGCTCGCGTAAGCGCATGATGGCGGCCGTGCCGAAGGCGTCGGTCATTATCACCAACCCGACGCACTATGCCGTCGCTTTGGCCTACGAATCAGGCAAGATGGGCGCTCCTATCTGCGTCGCCAAAGGCGTGGACAGCTTGGCGCTGAGAATTCGGGAAATCGGGCGGGACCACAACGTGCCTATCGTTGAAAATCCGCCTTTGGCGCGAACGCTGTACGCTTCTGTCGACGTGGACGAGTCTATCAAGCCCGAGCATTACAAGGCGGTGGCCCAGGTCATCGGCTATGTCATGCGCCTGAAGGCCAAAGTCTCTTCCGCGCGTACAGAGCGTCGTAAATGAAACCTGCGATTGAGCCGACCCCGGAAAAGACCGTCACTGAAGCGATAACGGCGCAGTCGCAGAAGCTGATCAATTTCCGGCCGACGAGCGGGCAGGCGGCGCTGGCGCTGTTTGCGATCGCCTGCCTCTTCGGCGTTGCCGTGATCGCGTGGCCGGAGGCTGCGGGGTTCAGCGGGCTGGCATTCCTGGTCGGCATCACGCTCTGCGGCGCGGCGCTGATGTTTGCGATGACGGTGGGGCGCCTTGTGCCGGCGGAGGTCCCGGCGCGGCTCTTCGGCGCGGCGCTCGATACGGATCAGCGGCCGTGCTGCATCACCGCGCCTGATGGATCGGTCGGCTACGTGAATCCGGCGTGGCGCAAAATGTTCGGCGTCAGCGTGTCGGGCGGCGAAATTCTACCGGTCGCCGGCTTTTCGGCGGACAACGAAACCGCGCAGCGGCTCTATCGCCTGGTGCGTTCGGCCAGTTTGAAAGAGGCGCGGGAAGAAGAGCTCAAGCTCAAGAACGTCGCGGGCAAGTGGGTGCACGTGACAGTGGCCTCGATCAGCGGCCAGGGCCACACGATCTGGCGCATCACCGATACCTCGCCGCGCCGGCCCGTGCTGCAGGGCGTCGATGCGGCACGCCAGTCCGTCGTCGTCCAATTGCGCCCTCTCGAGCAGCCGTTGTTGCCAGGCTTCAGCGGGCTCGACGGCGGCGCGCGCGTTCCAAAATTCATCCAGGACGCGCCGGTCGGGATTGCGCTGATCGACGCGGAAGGCGGCATCGTCGAAGCCAATGCGGCCTTCGCGGCGCTGATCGGCGCCGATGCGCGCCGGTTCAAGGACAAGCCGATCTTCGATTTTCTGCGCGATCAAACGGCGCAGGAGGCGCGGGCGCGGCTCACTTCGCTTGGCGTCGGCGAGGTTTCGCGCGCGCCGGTCGATGTGCGCTTCCGTTCGGGGAACGAGCGCACGGCGCAGTTGTTCGCGAGCCGGTTCAATCCGCCGGAGCTCAGCGGCGCGGTCTACGCGGTCTATCTGATCGACACGACGGGGCAGACCGCGCTCGAAACGCAGTTCGCGCAGTCGCAGAAGATGCAGGCGGTGGGGCAGCTCGCGGGCGGCATCGCGCACGACTTCAACAACCTGCTGACGGTCATCAACGGTTACGCCGAGTTGCTGTTGCAGCGGCATCAGCCGGGCGATCCGTCGTTCGCGGATTTGAACGATATCCGCAACACGGGCTTGCGCGCGGCGTCGCTGGTGCGGCAATTGTTGGCGTTCTCGCGCCAGCAGACGCTCGAGCCGCAGGCGTTGAATTTGACCGATCTCGTCGCGGACTGGTCGGTGACGTTGCGCCGTTTGATCGGCGACCGCGTGAAGTTGAAGGTCGAGCATGGGCGCGATCTGTGGCCGGTGATGGCGGATCCCACGCAGCTCGGCAATGCGCTGATCAACCTCGCCGTCAACGCCCGCGACGCCATGCCGAACGGCGGCGTGCTCACGATCCGCACCGCCAACGTCAGCGTCGAAGAGACGATGTCGCTGGGGCACGTGCTGATGCCGTCGGGCAACTATGTGACGATCGAAGTCGAAGACACTGGCATCGGCATCCCGAAAGAGAATCTCGGCAAGATTTTCGAGCCGTTCTTCACGACGAAGGAGAAGGGACACGGCACGGGCCTGGGCCTCGCGTCGGTCTACGGCATCGTCAAGCAGACCGGCGGCTACATCTTCCCCGAATCCGAATTGGGCAAGCGCACGGTCTTTCGCATCTACCTCCCGCGCCACGTGCCGCTGCCGGCGTCGGAGGCACCCGCGAGCGAGCCTGAAAAGACGCAGGCGCCACGCGACCTCACGGGCGTGGGCACGATCTTGCTGGTCGAAGACGAAGACGCCGTACGCGATTTCGCCGTGCGGGCACTGACCATGCGCGGCTATCGCGTGCTCGACGCGGCCGGCGGCGAAGAGGCGCTTGAGATCGTGCGCGATCACAAAGGGCCGATCGATTTGCTCATCTCCGACGTCGTCATGCCGTCGATGGACGGACCCGCGCTGGTCAAGGCGGTGCGCGAGATCAAGCCGGGCTTGCGCACGATCTTCATCTCAGGCTACGCCGAAGAAGCCTTCCGCAATTCGCCCGACAAGCCCGAAGACTTCCACTTCCTGCCCAAGCCCTTCAGCCTGAAGCAGCTGACGAGCAAGGTGAAAGAGGTGCTCGAGGAAGGGTAGGGCGGCTTGCCAGCGCGTGTGGTTTCGGCGGAGCATGGGCCGTCGTCACATGCGAGGACTGCCATGCCATCGCTCAACCGCGCCGGAGTGAAGATCCACTATGAAGTTCACGGTGCCGGTCCCGTCATTTTGTTGAGTCACGGTTATTCGGCGACTTCGCGCATGTGGGCCGGACAGATCGAGGCGCTGTCGCGCGCACACAAGCTGGTCCTGTGGGATATGCGCGGGCATGGGCAGAGCGATTATCCGGCCGATCAGAATGCGTACAGCCAAGACGCGACAGTCGAGGACATGAGTGCCGTCCTCGATGCGGTCGGCGCGGAGCGCGCGATCGTCGGCGGGCTGTCGCTCGGCGGGTATATGTCGCTTGCGTTCTACGTGAAGCATCCCGAGCGGGTGCGCGCGCTTCTGATCATCGACACGGGGCCCGGCTTCAAGAAAGACGAGGCGCGCGAGGGTTGGAACAAATATGCGCTGGAGACCGCGCGCGAGTTCGAAGAGCGCGGACTCGAGCGGTTGAAATCCCGCAGCGCCGAGATGGCGAGCGCGACGCATCGCTCGGCCGACGGCCTGATCAAGGCGGCGCGCGGCATGCTGACCCAGCGGGACGCGAGCGTGATCAATGCGCTGCCCGACATCCGCGTGCCGTCGTTGGTCGTCGTCGGCGCGAACGACAAGCCGTTTCTGGCGGCCGCGGACTATATGGCGGCGAAGATTCCCGACGCGCGGAAAGTCGTCATTCCCGATGCGGGGCATGCGGCGAATATCGATCAACCTGCGGCGTTCAATGAGGCGTTGCTGTCGTTCCTTCAGACGCTCAAGAACTAGTTGTGTCGGCCTCCGATCCGGAAACCGTTCTCTACCGCGTGTTTGCGCAGCGGTTTCCGACGGAGGATGCTTGCCTCGATCATCTGCTGAGGCTTCGCTTCGGCAATCCGGGGCCGTGTCCGAAATGCGGGCGGGTCGGCAAGTTCCATCGTCTTCGCCGGCAGCAGGCTTACGTGTGCCAGTGGTGCGCGTACCACATCCATCCGAAGGCCGGCACGCCGTTCGCGCGCACGCGCACGCCGCTGCAGGATTGGTTCTATGTGATGTTTCTCTATAGCGCGCGGCACAAGCGCATGACCGCGCGCGAGGTGCAGCGCCAGCTTGCCGTCACCTATAAGACTGCATGGCGCATCGCGGACGAGATCAAGACGTACATGTCGATTTGAGTTCAAGAGCGCTTGCGCGGTTTCGGGCCGGGCGTCTTGCGCGGCCTGGCTTCCGGTGGCCGTTTTGCTTCGGCCTTGGGCGCCATGGTCGCGAGAAGGCGATCGAAGCGCGCCATCGCGTCGTGCGGGCGAATCGCGGTGGGTGCTTTTTTCTTCATTTGGGTCTCTTCACAGACGGGTAGCGCCAAGATCTTCGATGTCGTCGAGTTTAGTACGTTGTCCAACGGGATATATTTTTGACGCTTCTTGAGAACGTTTATCGAACTTGAATGAAATATCCCTTTATTTTCATATACATACCATCTTATTGCGAAATGAGAACAAAGTGCGTACGTTTACCAACATTGCAGCGGCATCGACCAGATGAAATAAGGGAGCGATCAAATGAGCGTGGCACTTCGTGTCGTAGAACAGCAGGACGGAATGGACCGCAAGAAAGCACTCGAAGCAGCCTTGAGCCAGATCGATCGCGCCTTCGGCAAGGGCTCGGTGATGAAGCTCGGCGCCAACCAGAAGGTCGCCGAGATCGAGGCGGTTTCCACAGGGTCCCTGGGGCTCGACATCGCGCTCGGGATCGGCGGGTTGCCGCGCGGCCGCGTGGTCGAGGTCTACGGTCCGGAATCTTCGGGCAAGACGACGCTGGCGCTCC
Organism: Micropepsaceae bacterium; assembly: GCA_041477875.1. Taxonomy (GTDB): domain Bacteria; phylum Pseudomonadota; class Alphaproteobacteria; order Micropepsales; family Micropepsaceae; genus SZUA-430. The sequence goes on from JBGOVA010000012.1 coordinate 31,382, forward strand.
ATGTGGTCGCCGAGGTGCAGAAGGCGGGCGGCGTCGCCGCGTTCGTGGACGCCGAGCACGCGCTCGACATCGGCTATGCCAAGAAACTCGGCGTCGATATCGCAGAGCTTCTGGTGTCGCAGCCCGATACCGGCGAGCAGGCGCTTGAAATCACCGACACGCTGGTGCGCTCGGGCGCGGTCGACATCATCGTCATCGACTCGGTCGCCGCACTGACGCCGAAGGCCGAAATCGAAGGTGAAATGGGCGATTCGCTGCCCGGTCTTCAGGCGCGGCTGATGAGCCAGGCTTTGCGCAAGCTGACGGCCTCGATCTCGCGCTCGAACACGATGGTCCTCTTCATCAACCAGATCCGTATGAAGATCGGCGTCATGTTCGGCAATCCGGAAACGACGTCGGGCGGCAATGCGCTGAAATTCTATGCGTCGGTGCGTTTGGACATCCGCCGCATCGGCGCGATCAAGGAACGCGAAGACGTCGTCGGCAGCCAGACGCGCGTCAAAGTGGTCAAGAACAAGGTCGCGCCGCCTTTCCGGCAGGTCGAGTTCGACATCATGTACGGCTCGGGCATTTCGAAGACGGGCGAGTTGATCGATTTGGGTTCGAAGGCCGGCATCGTGGAGAAGTCGGGTTCGTGGTTCTCGTATGAGAATCAGCGCATCGGTCAGGGCCGCGAGAACGCCAAGGCCTTCCTCGCCGAGAATCCCGACATTGCGGCCAAGATCGAGGCTGCGGTGCGCTCCAATGCCGGTCTGCTCGGCGCGGCGCTCGTCACGACGCCCGAAAGCGGCGAAGGCGACGACGACTAAGTCTCAACGCTCTTAAAGCTTCTCTCCACCCCCTCGCGAAGCCCCCTCGCAGCTGGAGAGAACGGCCCGAGCCTTCCCCCCAAGGCTCGGGCCACCCTTGTTTTCGCGTACAGCGCGCGGGGTGGACAGAAGCCGACCCGGCCGATTACATCCGGGCGATGACCATCGCACTCAACGATATACGGGCCACGTTCCTCGACTACTTCGCGAAGCACGGCCACGAGATCGTGGCGTCGTCGCCGCTGGTGCCGCGCAACGACCCGACGCTCATGTTCACGAACGCCGGCATGGTGCAGTTCAAGAACGTGTTCACGGGGCAGGAGAAGCGGCCCTATACGCGCGCGGCGTCGTCGCAGAAATGCGTGCGCGCGGGCGGCAAGCACAACGACCTCGACAATGTGGGCTATACGGCGCGCCATCTCACCTTCTTCGAGATGCTCGGCAATTTCTCGTTCGGCGACTACTTCAAGGATGTGGCCATCGAGCTTGCCTGGGGCTTGATCACGCGCGAGTTCCAGCTGAACAAGGATCGGCTTCTCGTCACCGTATTCGCCGAAGACGACGAGGCGGCGGGCCTTTGGAAGAAGATTGCGGGTTTTCCCGATTCGAAGATCATCCGCATCCCGACCTCCGACAATTTCTGGTCGATGGGCGAGACGGGGCCGTGCGGCCCATGCTCCGAGATTTTCTACGACTACGGCGACAAGGTGCCGGGCGGGCCGCCGGGATCGCCCGAGCAGGACGGCGACCGCTTCGTCGAGTTCTGGAACAACGTCTTCATGCAGTTCGACCAGGTGTCAAAGGACAGCCGTGTGCCGCTGCCCAAACCGTCGATCGACACCGGGATGGGGCTCGAGCGCATCGCATCGATCCTCCAAGGGCAGACGGAGGTCTTCGACACGGATCTGTTTCGACGGCTGATCGATGCTTCTGCGCAAGCGTCGCACACGCGGGTGAACGGGCCGCATGCCGCCTCGCACCGGGTCATCGCGGATCATTTGCGCTCGACGTCGTTCCTGATTGCGGACGGTGTTCTGCCGTCGAACGAGGGCCGGGGCTATGTGCTTCGCCGCATCATGCGCCGCGCGATGCGCCATGCGCATATCATCGGCGCGAAAGAGCCGTTGATGTGGCGATTGGTGCCGACGCTGGTCGCGGAAATGGGCGCGGCCTATCCGGAACTCACGCGTGCGCAGCCTTTGATCACCGAAACGCTGAAGCTGGAAGAGACGCGATTCCGGCAGACGCTCGAGCGCGGCCTGAAACTGCTCGATGAAGCGACCGGCGCGCTTGGGTCGAAGAAAACGCTGCCGGGCGACGTCGCGTTCAAACTCTATGACACGTTCGGCTTTCCCTACGATCTGACGGAAGACGCTTTGCGCAGCCGCGGCATCGCGGTCGACAAGGCGGGCTTCGACGCCGCGATGGCCAAGCAGAAGGCCGAAGCGCGCGCGGCGTGGGCCGGGTCGGGCGAGGCGGCGACGGAAGCCGTATGGTTCGAACTGCGCGAGAAAGTCGGCGCGAGCGAGTTCTTGGGCTACGACACCGAGAAAGCGGAGGGCGTGGTCACGGCGCTGCTCAAGGCGGGCAAGCCGGTGGCGCAGCTCAGCGCAGGCGACGAAGGTCAGGTCCTGGTCAACCAGACGCCGTTCTACGGCGAGTCGGGCGGGCAGGTCGGCGACGAGGGCGTTATGTTCACGAAGGACGGCGCCGAGTTCGCGATCGGCGACACGCAGAAGAAGCTGGGCGACGTGCATGTGCATATCGGCAAGCTCGCCCGCGGGACGCTCAAGCTCGGCGACGTCGTCGATCTGCGCGTCGACGGCGTGCGCCGCACGGCGACGCGCGCGAATCATTCGGCGACACATTTGCTGCACGAAGCGCTGCGGCGTGTGCTCGGGCCCCACGTCACGCAAAAGGGTTCGCTGGTCGCGCCCGATCGCGCGCGTTTCGATTTCAGCCATCCGAAGGCATTGAGCGAGGCGGAGATCGTCGCGATCGAGGCTCTGGTCAACGACAAGATCCGCGCCAACGAAGACGTGGTCACACGGTTGATGACGCCGGAGAAGGCGATCGCCGCCGGTGCGATGGCGCTCTTCGGCGAGAAATACGGCGATGAAGTGCGCGTGCTGTCGATGGGGTCGGACGAGGGCAAGACGTATTCCACCGAGTTGTGCGGCGGCACGCATGTGCGCCGGCTCGGCGATATCGGCTTGTTCAAGATCATCGGCGAAAGCGCGGTCGCGGCGGGCGTGCGGCGCATCGAGGCGCTCACGGGTGCGGGCGCGCTCGCCTATCTCAACGAGTATCATCGGCTGGCGCGCGAGGCGGCGGCGGCGATGCGCGCGGCGCCCGCGGAACTGCCCGAACGCATCGCGCAGCTCGTGGACGAGCGGCGAAAACTCGAGCGCGAGTTGTCGGAAGCGCGGCGCCAGCTTGCGATGGGCGGCGGCGGTGCGCGATCTGCAGGCGATGTCGTCGATGTCGGCGGCGTGAAGATCATGGCGCGCATCGTCGAGGGCGTCGAGCCGAAGGATTTGCGGACGCTGGTCGATCAGGCGAAGCAGCAAGTCGGGTCGGGCGTCGTCGCGCTGGCGACGGCGAGCGAAGGGAAGGCCGCGATCGCGGTCGGGGTGAGCGAGGATTTGGTCACACGCTTCAACGCGGTCGAGCTGTTGCGCAAAGGCGTCGAGGCCGTCGGCGGCAAAGGCGGCGGCGGCCGGCCCGACATGGCGCAAGGCGGCGGGCCGGACGGCGGAAAACTGCAACAGGCGCTCGATGCGATCATAGCGGCGATAAAGGCGTCCGCGTGACATCGCGTTTGCCCGCGCCGCTTCTCGGCCTGCGCCGGCAAGTCTATCTGGCGCTCGAGGCGAGCAGTCCGGTGGCGAGCGTCGTCGACCATGCGCTCGTCGCGCTGATCGTCGGCAACATTGCGGCTGTCGTGATCGAAAGCGTGCCGAGCATTCAGGTGGCGTACGCGTTCGAGTTCCATGTCTTCGATCTGATTTCGATTGCGATTTTCACGCTGGAATATGCGGCCCGATTGTGGGTTTCAGTCGAGATACCGGCCATCCGCAAGCGCGGTGCGGTGATGGGGCGGCTGACCTTCGCGTCGCGCCCGTCGCTGATCATCGACCTTCTGGCCTTTGCGCCGTCTTATCTCGTATTTATCTTTCCGGGCATCGACACGCGGATGCTGCGCGTGTTCCGGCTGTTCCGCTTCTTGAAGCTCGTGCGTTTCTCGCCCGCGATGACCACGATGAGCCGCGCGCTCTACGAAGAACGGCGCGCGCTGATCGGTGCGCTGGTGCTGATGGTGGGGACGGCCGTGTTCTCGGGCGCGATCATGCACGCGATCGAAGGCCGCGCGCAGCCCGAAAAGTTCGGCACGATCCCGGATGCCATGTGGTGGGCGCTCGCCACGCTGACGACGATCGGCTATGGCGACGCGGTGCCGATCACCCCGCTCGGCAAGTTGTTCGGGGCGTGCGTCATGATCTTCGGCTTGGGGCTCTTTGCGCTGCCCATCGGCATCATCGCGACGGCCTTCGTCAACGAGATCCACAGGCGCGATTTCGTCGTGACGTGGGGGATGGTGGCGCGCGTGCCCTTGTTCTCGGCGCTCGATGCCGAGTTGATTTCGGAGATCATGAGCATCATGCGCACGCGCATGGTGCAGGCAGGAACCGTGATCGCGGCGCGCGGCGACGAGGCGGAGGGCATGCATTTCATCGTCGACGGCGAAATTCAGATTCGCCTACGCCGGCGCACGCTGACGCTGGGGCCCGGCGATTTTTTCGGCGAAATCACGCTGCTCAAGAAAGTGCAGCGCATCGGGACGATCACCGCGGCGACGCGGTGCAATTTGATGATGATCGATTCGGCGGATTTCGAAACGCTGATGCGGCGCAACGACGATCTGCGCGAGCGCATCACGCAAATCGCCGACGAGCGGCTGGCCGGCGACTGGGCGGAGGTGACGGGCGACGTGCTCGTCGAAGAGCTCGTCAAGGACGCGGAGCCGCAACGGCCGATGGGCGATCGTGTCACTTGAATAAAGCAACTGCTTGTATTTTTCCGGCCGCGACCGCCAAACTCGGCGCTGGCACAAACATGGAAGAGCCGCACAGATGACGTGGAACGTGCTTGTGGTTTTCATTCCGGTCTACGCGATCGCGGTCGCGACGCCGGGACCCGCGATCGTGGCCGTGGTGGCGCGTTCGCTGGCGAGCGGCTTCGGCGCGGCGATCCCGATGACGCTCGGCATGCTGGCGGGCGATCTTGTCCTGATGGCGTTGTCGGCGTTCGGGCTCGCGCTCGTGGCGCAGTCGATGGGCGAGCTGTTCTTCGCCGTCAAGATCGCCGGGGCGCTCTATTTGGTTTGGCTCGGCTGGAAGTATTGGACGGCGCCAATCGAAGAGCTGTTGCCGGAGTCCGCAAACGCGACGCGCGGATTCTTGGCGCAGTTCGCGCTGACGCTGGGCAACCCGAAAGCCATCGCGTTCTTCGTCGCGTTGCTGCCGACCGTCGTCGACCTCTCGAAGATCACCGTGCTTGGGTATCTCCAGCTGGCAGCGGTTTCCTGTTTCGTCCTGCCGGCGGTGACGCTTACCTATGCGGCGCTGGCGTCGCGGGCGCGCGGCCTCTTCGCCAGCGTGGTGGCGCGTCGGCGCATCAATAGGAGCGCGGCCGTGGTCATGGTCGGCGCGGGCGTCGGCGTGGCGATGAGCTAGGCCGTGCTGGCCTGTTATACGGACCGCTTGAGTCTGCGGCCGGGCGAGCGTTTCGCGCTCCATGCCTCGTCGACGAGCGGACCTTGCCGATTGGAGATCGCGCGGATCGGCGGCGAGCGGCGCGTTGTTTTGGTGGCGCGCGTGCTGCGCGGCCATGCGGCGATGGTGTCGTTCCGGCGCGGCAAGGGTGAGGTGTTCAACGGCGGGGCGACGGAACGGGCGCACGGGCTCGCGGCCGGCGATCCCTATGTGGAACGGATCACGCGCAATGTGCTGCGCCGGTTCGGCGCCGTCTAGCTAGAGCTTCAGCGTTTTTCGCAGGTTGGCGTCGACCTTGTCGAGGAAGCCTTCGGTCGACAGCCACTTCTGATCGGGGCCGACGAGGAGCGCCAGGTCCTTCGTCATGTCTCCGGTTTCGACGGTGTCGACGCACACGCGTTCGAGCGTTTCGGCAAAATGCTTCAAGTCAGGCGTGTCGTCGAGCTTGGCGCGGTGTTCGAGGCCGCGCGTCCAGGCAAAGATCGAGGCCATCGAGTTCGTCGACGTTTGCTCGCCGCGCTGCCATTGGCGGTAATGGCGGGTCACCGTGCCGTGGGCCGCTTCGGATTCCATGACCTTGCCGTCGGGCGTCAACAGCACGCTCGTCATCAGGCCCAGCGAGCCGAAGCCTTGCGCGACCGTGTCCGATTGCACGTCGCCGTCGTAGTTCTTGCAGGCCCAGACGAACTTGCCGCTCCACTTCAAGGCGGAGGCGACCATGTCGTCGATGAGGCGGTGCTCGTAGGTAATCTTCTTGGCGTCGAATTGCGTCTTGAATTCCTTGTCGAAGATCTC
>JBGOVA010000300.1:0-3660 GCA_041477875.1 Micropepsaceae bacterium
CCCATCGGCGTCAGGTCCTTGCCCATCCGGGCAACCTGATCCGCCGGGACCTTGGCCCACGCGCTGCCCGCGGTCATCAATACCGCGACAGCCGAGGCCGTCAGGAACAATCTTGTCTTCGTCACTTCATTTCCTCCACCTTGGTTCAAGGTACGTTTGCGGTTGTGCCCCCGCCTAACATAATTGCGATGCGCGGTCGAATTGTGGCTTTCCTTATTTTATGCCTTGTTGAGCCCGCTCGCAAATCGGCCCGCCCCAGGACCAAAACCCGGGGCGGGCCGTCATGCTTGAATCACTAGAATGTGTAGCTGGCGGTCATTGAGGCAAAGTCCTGGTCCGTCGCCTTGTTGTTGATGTGACCGCCGAAGAAGTTCGTGTAGCTCGCGCCCAAGCGGAAATTGTTGTTCAGCGTACCGGTTACCCCAAGGTTAACCGACTGCCGGTCCTCGAGATAGTTGCCGTACGGGGACGGGGTGACGCCGGTGAAATCCCAGCTGTAAGCGATCTGGGGCGTGACGACGAAGCCCGTGTCGAAGGCGTTGTTGTAGTCCAAGCGATAGAGCAGCACGAGGCCCGCCGAGATGTCGGTCGGACGGCACTGGTCGATGGTCTTGCCGTCGAGACCCAAGAGACCGCCGAGGCCGAGGTTCGAACCGTTGCAGCCGGTGTTCTGGAACTGCGGCGGGCGCGTGCCGTTCGCAGCCGAGACCGACAACAACGTGTCATTGCGATCATCGACGCCCGGCACATAGACCATGCCGATTTCGGTGACCAGGATTCCAAGGTCGGCGTCCAAGAGAGAGGCCTCCCAATCGGACTGGGTGAAGGTTACGGTTGTGCCGATCTGCGCGGTGTACATCTCGTTTTCGATGACGCCGGAAATCTTCTGGCCGATGCCCGAGTTCGACAAGCACTGCGGCGCGGCTCCCGAGCCGTCCGCTTCGCGTATGTATGTGAGCGCGCCCGACGGGCCGCCAATAAACGTCGCGGCCGCAGGCGTGCCGATTTGGAACGAGCAGCCATACCAGACCCCCGCGATCGTCAAGGCGTCCGTGTCAACCTGGAAGGGCGCATCGGGTCGATAGCTGAAATCGCCTTGCACGCCCCATCCGAAGAGGGTCGTGTTGAAGCTCATGCCCCATATTTTGATGTTTTCCGGATACTCGATGAGCAAGCCCAGATCGGGGTTCGCGGTCAGCGTTTCAGCGCCATTCTGAACTTGCAGTCCGAAGAGGAACGGAACAAGCGACGCCGTCGACTGATAGTACGCGAGCGCGCAGTTCAAACGCATCGCATTCAGGACGTTCTTGTAGGATCCTGCGCCATTCGCCGTGAGTTGCAAACCAGCGAAGCCAGCGCCGACGAGCGCGGCATTGATGTTGGCTACATCCAACGCGGTGGTGCCGAGCAGATTCTGAGGATCCGAAACCGGACGATTGATGAGGTCACCTCCGAAGCCCACAGCGTCTACTGCGCCGATCGTACCCGCCGCCTGCGCATTCGCCACTGCGGTGCTGCCTTGCGCGGCGGCGGTAAAGCCGCAGCCCGCGGGCAGCAGCTGACGGCCGCCAATGCCGCCCGAGTCTTGGTCGGAAATATCGCCCGTCACGCCGATGCCCAGCACGGGCGCGCCCTGGACCACTTCGCTCGCGAACGGAAGACGGCTGTGATAATTCTGGAAATAGAAGCTGAATTCCGTGCCGCCGAGCGATTCGGCATAGTAGCGCGCAGAGAGACCATACTGGCCGTCATCCTTGGCCTGAATGATATCGGCGAAATCGACGATGCCGGCGCCTGCTTCGCGCGTGTAGCCCTCGCTGCTCAGCAGGCCCACAAGGCCGAGCTTGGTCTGTTCGTTGCGGCCGATCGTGTAGAAGCTCTGATAATTGATCGTGTTGGTGAAGATGCCGGTGAAGGCGTTGTCGTCGTTGCAATCCAAACGCCCCGCGGTCGATACCGTCGGATCGCCCGCGGTGCCGCCGGCGCCGCCAGCCAGCAAGCCCGAACCCGGAAGGAGCGCGTTGAACGCCTGCTGCACACGGAACGTGCCCGTGTTGCCGTTCGCGAGCGGCGTGCAGTTGCGGCGCGCGCCGGAAAGCGGGCTGCCCGAGAGGAAGCTCGCACGACCTTCGTTGCCGCCGAGGCCACTGCCCAATTCGACGACGTCAGTGCCCGAGAACGGCGTGCCCGACGGGTCGAGCTCGAACGGCTCCCAATCAAGGGCGTAGTAGGCGGCCATCGACACGTCGAACGGCAGCGAGATCGAGCCGTAGATCGCGTTGACCGGAAGCAGGGCTTCCTTGATTTCAGAGCCAGGGCGACGGAAGGCGCCGACGTCGATCGGATTGAAGACGTTGTTGCCGTGAAGGATGAACGTGCTTTCGCCCCAGTTGATCACCTGCTTGCCGACGCGCAGGTTCACCGGCATGTCGGCGATCGTGTAGTCGGCGGAGACGAAGGCGTCGAGGAGCTCATAGTTGCGGCCGACATCGCCCAGCGCCTGGTCGATCAGCTGCGAACGTTCGCCGACGTCATGGTCGTTCATGACCACGTCGTAGAAGCCGATGGCGCGGACGAAGGCCGTATAGTTTTGCCACTTCAATTGCAGATCGTGGCTTGCTTTGATGGTTGCGCCGATGAAGTCGCCGGAGTCGAAATTCAAACGCCCGTCGTCGGTGTTGACGCTGCCGTCGTTGTTGTCGGGGTGCGCGGGGTCCGCGGCCTGGTAGGTGTTGCGGCCGAGAAAGGTGAATCCTCCCGTGTCGGCCAGGCCCAAGGTCACTGCGTCGACGCCGCCGTTCGGCACGCGCGGATCGACGTTGCCGCCGTTGCCTTCGGGCAAGAACGCCGTGTTGCGATCGGCTGTGCGCACCGAGCCGCCCATCGACACCGTCGTGTCGAAGACGATGTCGACGTTGCCGAATTTGGTCTCGACCGCTTGCGCCGACGACACTGCGCCCAAGAGCGCGAGAACCGTTGCGGATCCCAGCAAACCGATGCGCCGGACATTCGATTTCGACATAACGCGCTTCCCCTGTTTTGCGTGCCGGTTCTTAGATGCGGACCACGCCGTCCCGTTCCCTCATGCCAGCGCTCGGCGAGTTGGAATTGGGGCGCATGCGCACGCTCTTGGCGCGCGGGCCCCTTCTTCCCCGAGCTAACACTCATGAACGGGGCAAAATGGTTAACCAGAGGTTAATTCTGTGCTTCGGCGGGCTTTGGCGCCACTGTGTTTTGCGTGCTGAATCATTTGCGCCACAATCAGTACGCTCAATTACCAGCGGAGGGGCGAAGGTCGTCGCGAGGTCGCTTAAGCGGCGAGTCGCGACACCTCACACATGCGCGTGCTGCGGCGCAGCGCCGCCGAATTGCAAACGGAAGAACCGATCAAATCGTCAGATGAAAGGCTTTGGCTAGCCCCCTGGGGCTGGGGGCAGGGGGACATCGATGTCTTCGGGTCTTGGGGTCATGGACTGGGGTTTGACCCCGGCCTCGCCGAAGACCAGAAGCTTGTCGGAGCCGTCCTGGATCACCGCATTGAGGCCCTTGCGGTCCGGGCGGTAGGTCAGCGTGAACTTGCTCCCGTCCTTCGAATAAAGAACCTGACCGCCAAGCCCCACGAACACGAGGCTGCCGTCGCCAAGCTGAAGGCCGCTAGCG
>JBGOVA010000295.1:0-3891 GCA_041477875.1 Micropepsaceae bacterium
ATCGCCGTCGACGAGCACCGGCACCTCCGCGCGCGGATTGACCGCGAGCAATCGCGCGTGGTTCGCGCGGGTCAGGCCGTCGACAGGCTCGTATTCGAGGCCCTTGTACTCGAGCGCCATCGCGACCTTGCGCGCGAAGGGCGAGAAACCGTTGGTGAAGAGGGTGATCATGTAGGCCTCCAGTTGCGTGCCGCTTGAGACTATCGCCGTGGCGGGCCGGCGACAATCGCGCCGGCGTGTGACGGCGGCACTAGCGGCGACCGCGATTGCCGGCCGATAAAGCGAAGATGAGGGACCTGACGCGCCGCGGCGCGATTTCCTGTTGCTTGGGATGTTTCGCGTCGGCGCTCGCATTTCGTGCGGAGGCGGTTGCCACGCGGCCCGCGTTCGACTTCAGCGAGGTCGCGCCCGGCGTGTGGCGGCACACGAGTTGGAACACGCTGCCGAACGGCACCTACTTTCCGTCGAACGGCATGGTCGTCGTCGGGCGCAAACGCGCGTTGATGGTCGACACGGCGTGGACGCCGGATCAGACCGAACTGTTGCTTGGGTTGCTGTCGCCCATCGTGGCGACGCGGCCGATCGATCTTTTCATCACGCATTTTCATGACGATCGCATGGGCGGGATCGGCGTGACGGCGGCGCGCGGGATCGTCTCGTACGCGTTCGAACGTACGGTGCACGAAGCGGCGCGGGTGAACGCCGGCAACATCGAGCGCGCGCTCGCGCCGGTCGCGCGCGTGTTCGATCTGGGCGGACGCGCGGTCGAGGTGTTCTATCCGGGCGAGGCACACACGGTGGACAACGCGGTCGCTTACGACCGGCGCACGAAGATTCTCTTCGGCGGCTGCATGATCCGCGCGGCGGCGGCGACCGATTTGGGCAACACGGCCGATGCCGTCATCGGCGCCTGGGGAACAAGTGTGGCGCGCGTCGCGGCGCGCTATCCCGGCGCCGGCGTGGTTATTCCCGGGCACGGTAAGGCCGGCGGGCCGGCGCTGTTTGCGCACACGATTGCACTTGCCGCATAATTCAAAAGCCCGATGACGATCGGCCAGGGGGGGACCACTCCAATGGCATTCGTTCGAAGCGCTCTGATGGTTGCGGGCCTGCTTGCTCTGAGTGTGGGGAGCGTGCGTGCGGGCGAAGCGGGCAAGCGCATGCTGGCGCTCAGCGAATGCCCGAACCCCGCGAACGGCAAGGTCGCCGGCATCGGCGGCTGCATCGAGATGATCATGCATTGGGATTTCGCGCGGACGGATCGCGCGCCGGTCGTGGCCGAAGATCTGGACGCGCCGGGCAAGACGACACGCGTGCTCGCGATCAAGGGCCGCTTGGGCCGTGGGCCGGTGCGCGATGTGAAGCTCGTGGTTTCGCGGAGCGGCAGCGCGGCGGAAGACACGCTCGGCGAGGTCGCCTATCTCGGCCGGTCGCGCGACGGGCGGCCGATCATCGTGACCGATCGCGGGCCGCTCGAACTGAGGACGAGCGGGCTCAACGTGGGGCGCGCGGCGGCGGTCGTGATCATCGATGAGCGCGCGCAGAAAGTCGTGCGCTCTTATCTGGGCGGTCTTTCCCGTGGCGCGTTTGTCTTGCGTGGTCCCGATCGTGCCGCCGCCATGAGCCAGGGCGGCACCTGTTTGTCGCCGCCGGAGTCGAAGCCCGGCGTGCTGACGCCGGCCGAGGGCTGCGGCGACCGGCAGCCGGCGCCCGATGGGCTTGCTTTCAGCGAAACGGTCACCGGCGCGATTTCATCGGCACCCGACGCCGATCTCGCGATGATCCGAAAGCTGCTGCCGCAAACGCGCGATCTCGACGATGCGCAGTTGCGCGCGAGAACCGGACGTCTCGGTGCCACGCATCATCTCGTGGTGACGCCGTGGGACCAGGCGAAGTGATCGCGCTGGCCTGAACTGCCGATCCAAGCGCCGATCTAGCCAGGGCTGTTGAAGTGGAAGTTTGCGAACTCCCGTGTCTCTGGATCGTACTCCACGCCGAAGAGTCCATATCCACCGTCGCACACGAGAGGCACCTCGGACCGCCAAGAGCCGCCTGCCAGATGTCGATGAAAGCCATTGACGTAGATGAGGCGCTTGCCGCCAACGGTGAAGCCGCCGTACTGGCGGTAGTATTCCGCGACCTCGATTTTGGTTTCGGGAAAGTCGCCGCGTCGCGCTTCCTGGACCAAGAGCGCTGCGAGCCGCGGTTCGAGCGAGCGCACCTGCGCCTCCGTCGGCGTCCATGTGCTTTCGATGGGCGCAGGAACGTCGCGGCTGCATTGTTGCACAAGTTCGCGTGCCCTCTCCGCCGGAAAAATGACGGACCGACCCGGATCGAGCTTGCCCAGATCACTCGACATCAAGTCGCAGGCGGCAAGGGCCGTGAGTCCCGCAACGATGCCCATCCGCCGTAGCATCGCCAACATCGATGCCGTTCGTTTGGTGCGGACCACGTTGCCTACCTCCGCCGTCCTCTGAACGGCCGCGTGCCGGGGCGGCCGCCGGTCGAGCGCATTTGCTGTTTCTTCGGGGCGCGGCCTTTGAGGGCTTCTTCGGCGGCGTATTCGACCGCTTCCTGCCGTGCGAAGGGGTCGTCGGCGATGGCGAGTTCGGTGGCTTGCAGGCGTTTGATCTCGTCGCGCAGGCGGCCGGCTTCCTCGAATTCCAGGTCGGCTGCGGCTTCCTTCATCAGCTTTTCCATGTCGGCGATGTGGGCGCGCAAATTGTGGCCGATGAGCGGTTTGCCGGCCCTGTCGCCGATGTCGACGATGACGTGGTCGCGCTCGTAGGGGCTCTGGATGATGTCGCCGATCGATTTGCGCACGCTTTCGGGGGTGATGCCGTTCGCCTTGTTGTATTCGTCCTGCTTGGCGCGGCGGCGCGAGGTTTCGGCGATCGCGCGCTTCATCGAGTTGGTTTCTTTGTCGGCGTAGAGGATCACGCGGCCGTCGAGGTTGCGCGCGGCGCGGCCGATCGTCTGCACCAGCGACGTCTCGCTGCGCAGGAAGCCTTCCTTGTCGGCGTCGAGGATCGCGACGAGCGCGCATTCGGGGATGTCGAGGCCTTCGCGCAGCAGATTGATGCCGACGAGCACGTCGAAGGCGCCGAGGCGCAGGTCGCGGATGATCTCGATGCGCTCCAACGTCTCGATGTCGGAGTGCATGTAGCGGACGCGGATGTGCTGATCATGCAGGTATTCGGTCAGATCCTCGGCCATCTTCTTCGTGAGAACCGTGACGAGGGTGCGATAGCCTTTGAGCGCAACCTCCTTGCATTCGGCGACGAGGTCGTCGACCTGGTGTTCGATGGGGCGGATGATGACCGGCGGGTCGATGAGGCCCGTGGGTCGGATCACCTGTTCCACAAAGACGCCGCCGGTGCGTTCCATCTCCCACGGGCCGGGCGTCGCCGAGACGCACACGGTTTGCGTGCGCATCGCGTCCCATTCCTCGAACTTCAGCGGGCGGTTGTCCATGCACGAGGGCAGGCGGAAGCCGTATTCCTGCAGCGTGAACTTGCGGCGGAAGTCGCCGCGGTACATGCCGCCGATCTGGGGGATCGTGACGTGGCTTTCGTCGGCGAAGACGATGGCGTTGTCGGGAATGTACTCGAACATGGTCGGCGGCGGCTCGCCGGGTTTGCGCCCCGTAAGCCAGCGCGAATAGTTTTCGATGCCGGGGCAGGAGCCGGTCGCTTCCATCATCTCGAGGTCCAGCAACGTGCGCTGTTCGATGCGCTGGGCCTCGAGCAACTTGCCGGCGCGTTGGAATTCTTCCAAGCGCACGCGCAGCTCTTCTTTGATGCCCTTGATCGCCTGGTTCAGCGTCGGGCGCGGCGTGACGTAGTGCGAGTTGGCGTAGACCTTGATGGCTTCGAGTTCGCCGGTCTTTTG
>JBGOVA010000058.1:0-20644 GCA_041477875.1 Micropepsaceae bacterium
CGACGGCATCGGCGAGGACGGCTATCGCCGCTCGTTCGCGGCGCTCAAGCGCGGCGGCCTGCTCTGCGCCTACGGCTATACGGCGAGCGTGCAGGCGCAGCGTCGCCTGCTCGCCGTCTTGATGTGGGGTGCGCGCGTGTATCTATGGCGGCGGTTGCTAAGTTGGTTGCCTGGCGGCAAGCGCCTCTTCGTTTACTCGATCAACGTGATGCGGGCGCGACATCCAGCCTGGTTCCGGGAGGACCTGGAGCGGCTCTTCGACCTGTTGGCAACGCGCGCGATAAGGCCGCGCGTCGCCGAGCGGATCTCCTTCGATGAGATCGCCGAGGCACACCGGCGCGTCGAGGAGGGCGGTCTCGAGGGCAAGCTCGTCCTGTGCCCGGACCTGCCGTCGCGACGCGACCGGGTGCCGCCGCTTCAGCGCGAGCCGGGCCCCACTTCCGTCCAGGCCGCGCCCGCGACCTGAGCGACCCGCGTCAGCCCTTTCAGTGCCAAGGCCGTGACAGTGATGGCGATCGCCATCAGCCCGAAGACCACGTTAAAGACGCCGTACATTCGGAAAAGCACGACTATGTACTTGGCGGTCATCGGAGACGTGCCCGCGAGCTCCGGCCACGAGCCCTTGGAGAAGCCCTCGTAGCCGGCGGTCAGGATCGGCGTGCCACCTGGTCCAGGCAGGAGATCCGGCAATGCAGCCATCATCGCGCCCCAGGCGACAAATCCCGCATCGGCGACCAGGATGACGAGCCAGGCGATGCCGCGCCAGCGCGTTGTCACCGTCGTACCGGTCCGAAAATCCTGCGGGTCTTTCACGGCAGCAACCATTGCGTCCCCCTGGCGCCGAAAACGCCCCTCGACAGCCTATGTGGGCAGTCCACCAGTGAGTTTGAGAATCCAGCGCATGCATGTGTGTCCGAAGTCGACGCCGGCGCCGTACATCATCGGGCAGGCACCGGCGATCACGCTGATATCGTGTTGAGCGCAGTACTCGACTGCCGCCGGCGAGACGCTCGAACCCTTCGCTAAGGATTGGTGCATCCAAACGCGGCGGACCTTGGCATCGCTGCAGTCGCGCACGATCCGCTCTGTGGTTTCGGGTCGGGTAATGATCACCACTCCGTCGACCCCGCCCGGGATTGATTGCAGGTCGGGATAACAGCGATCGCCCTCGAAGGTCTGCATATGCGGGTTCACCGGGAATACGTCGTGTCCGGTGCCCTTCAACCGCTGATAGATCAGATTGGCGGCCGGGTGGTGGCTATTGTGGTGCGACACGCCTGCGACCGCGATACGCTTCTGAGCCAGAAAGTCGTGTACTTTCGTTTCAAGCGTTGTTGTCTTCATAG
This sequence comes from Micropepsaceae bacterium, assembly GCA_041477875.1. Classification (GTDB taxonomy): domain Bacteria; phylum Pseudomonadota; class Alphaproteobacteria; order Micropepsales; family Micropepsaceae; genus SZUA-430. The sequence goes on from JBGOVA010000058.1 coordinate 1,347, forward strand.
GCTTTCACCAAAGAAGAGAAGCCGCCCTCGCCGGGATGGCCTGACGGCTCTTTTGCACCGAGGCGCTGATAGCCAAGCGCCTCCGACGCTGCGGCAACGTATTCAGCGATGGCTGCGCAGTTATTCGGCGATTGTCCGCTTTGGGCCACGCCGTACGACTCGACGACCCACTGTGGGACAACAGTGGGTCGTACCTACACCGCCCGCACGCTCACGATCCGAAACGTCCGCATCACGCCGTCGTGCTCGGTGATCGACAGATACTCGCCCTGCTTGATCGTGTGCCGGTCGAGTTTGAACAGCGGCTCATCGTCGTCGCTGACTTTCGCGACATAGTCGAAGTGCCAGCCTTTGCCCACGTGGATGAGGCGGCCCTTCTCGTCGTCCTTGCCGGCGGTGAAGCGGCGCACCGTGCATTGCGCCTTCGCCGTCTTCCACGCCTCGCCGTCCAAGTGGCCGCCCGCGTCGAGCGGCGCGGTGAATTCATAGCCGTGACGCGCGCTGCCTTCCGGAAATTCCTTCGAGCGCGCGAGTTCGAGCCGCACGTGATAGAGCGTCATGTTCTTTTTCCTTTAGTGCGCCATGAAGATCGGCATGCCGACGTTTGCGAAAACATGCCGCGTGACGCCGCCCAGCACCATCTCGCGCAGGCGGCTGTGTCCGTAGCCGCCGATGACGAGCAGCTCCGCGCCCGCGCGTTGCGCCCCGTCGATGAGCGCGGACGCCGTGCCTTGGCTGCCCGGATTGATGCCGTGCTCGACCGCGCTCAACCCGTGCAGGCGCAAATAGTCGCGCAGGCGGTCCATCTGCACCGTGTCGATCGGCCCCGTCGTGACGTTGAGAATCTCGATCGCCTCCGCGCGCGCCAGGAACGGGATCGCCGCCGAAACCGCCTGCGCCGCCGCCGCACCGCCGTCCCAGCCGACGGCCACTTTCACGCCGACGACCTTCGCGGGCTTGTGCGGTACCAGAAGCAGCGGCTTGCGCCCGCTGAGCAGCGCCGATTCCATCGTCGCGCGCAGCGCCACGTCCTTCGAATCGACCGGCACGTCGAAGACGATGAGGTCGGAAAGCCGCGCCTCTTCCGTGATGACGTCCTCGGCAAGACCCTCGCGCACATGGAACGAGGCACCCAACCCGGAGGCTGCCGGCTGCTGAACGCCGGCGCCGACGGCTTTTGCCGCCTGGTCGAGCGTCGCGCGCGCCGACGCGGCGGCGTGCTTGGACGCTTCGCGCGAGGCATCCATGATTTCCTGGATGACGCCGGCCGAGATTCCTTCGCCGAGATAGGGTAGAACCTCGCTCGGATCGGGCCGCACATAGACGGCCGCGACATGGCTGCCGAACGCTTTGGCGACGTCGAACGCAGCCCTCAACACATGCGCGTCGCGCGCACCGCCGGTGAGGGGGACCAAAATCTTGCGGTAAGCCATGGGGCTCTCCTTTTCCGGCACGAAATCTAGGGGGCGAAGGCTACGCTCTCCTTGACTTGAATCAAGCTATTGCCTCAACAAAACGCCTCAAGCATGAGGACTATTCTGTACACCATGGCCAAGCTTCAAAGAGCCGTCCAAGCCCGCGCCTGGCAACGCATGCTTTCGGGACGTCGTCTGGACCTCCTCGATCCCTCGCCCTTCGACATCGAGATCGAGGACATCGCCCACGGCCTCGCGCGCGTCGCGCGCTGGAACGGACAGACCTACGGCGACCACGCCTTCTCGGTGGCGCAGCATTGCATGCTCGTTGAAGACATCGTCGCGCAACTGAAGCCCGGCATCGCCCAGCGCTGGCGCCTCGCCGCGTTGCTGCACGACGCGCCCGAATATGTCGTGGGCGATCTCATCAGCCCGTTCAAGGCGGCGGTCGGGCTCGACTACAAATCGCTCGAAAACAAATTGCTCGCCGCCATCCATGTCCGCTTCGGCTTGCCCGCGACCCTGCCCGAAGACACGACCGCCCTGATCAAGCGCGCCGACAAAGCCGCCGCCTATTTCGAAGCGACGCAGCTTGCCGGCTTCGCGCCCCCCGAGGCACTCGACTTTTTCGGCACGCCGCGCGGTCTTGGCGTGGTCAAGCTGTCGCCGCTTCCCACGGCCAAGGTGCAGCGCGAGTTCGTCGAACGGTTCAAGTCACTGTTGCCCGCGGGAACACACCGCTGAGGGAGTACGCGTCGTGCCCGCGATTTACGTTTGTTCGAAGAGCCAAGTCCCCGAAGCCGCGCGCCAGATCAGGCCCTCCCATCTGATCACCCTGCTCGACCCCGCGGACGACATGCCCACGCCCGACGAGGTGCCCGGCCATCGGCATCTGAAACTCGGCCTGCACGACATCGCCGTCGCCCAGCCCGACTTCGTCGCCCCCGACGAGATGCATGTGCGCGAGCTGATCGCCTTCGCCAAAGGCTGGGACCGCAGCCAGCCGATGCTGATCCATTGCTGGGCGGGGATCAGCCGTTCGACCGCCTCGGCCTTCACGATCGCCTGCATGCTCAACGAGCCGGGCCGCGAGCACGACATCGCGCGCCTGCTGCGCGCCCGCGCGGCTCACGCGCAGCCCAACCTGCGCATCGTCGCCATCGCCGACGCGCTCTTGAGCCGCGGCGGCAACATGGTCGAAGCGGTCGACGCCATGGGACCGGGGCGCATCGTCTTCGAAGGCGAACTCTTTTCCTTGCCGGTGAAGGTGTGACGGCACGCGCGGCAAGACAGGCGGCCGCGCCCGCCGCAAACACCGTCATCATCGGCCTCAATGCGTGCGTGATCACGGTGACCGACGAAACGCCGCGCGTACTCGTCCTGCGCCGCGATCCCGCCGCGAAGGCGCCCGTGTTCGACGGCCTGCCTTTCGGCCCGTTCGAACCCCAACGCCACCGCACGCTGGAAATCGGCCTGCGCAACCTCGTGCAGGAACAAACCCGCGTGTCGCTGGGCTACGTCGAGCAGCTCTACACCTTCGGCGATCGCGGCCGCCACGTGCTCGAACCCGGCGAGGGCCCGCGCGTCGTCTCGGTCGGCTATCTCGCGTTGACGCGCGAGGCCGAGGACAGCGCCGCCTCCGGCCGCTGGCGCGGCGCCTATGATTTCTTTCCGTGGGAGGACTGGCGCCAGCAACGCCCGGCGATGATCGACGCGATGATCCGCCCGCACCTGGAAGCCTGGGCCGCCGCGGACGACAAGGACGCGCGCTGGGACCGCGCGCGCCTCTGCTTCGGCTTCGACGGCTTGCACTGGGACGAAGAGAAGGTGCTTGAGCGCTACGAGATCATGTACGAGGCGGGCCTCGTTCTCGAAGCACGGCGCGACGGCCGCGCACTTCCGTCGTCCGCCCCGGCCGCGTCCGAGCAAATGCGCTTCGGCGAGGCGATGCAGTTCGATCACCGCCGCATTCTCGCCACCGGCATGGGACGCTTGCGCGGCAAACTGAAATACCGCCCCGTCGTTTTCGAAGTGATGGACGCGGCTTTCACGCTCTTGGATCTGCAGCGCACGGTCGAAGCTGTTTCCGGCATCCGCCTGCACAAACAGAATTTCCGCCGCCTTGTGGAAACCAGCGGCCTCGTCGAGCGCACCGGAAAGCGCACGACCAAAGCCGGCGGCCGCCCCGCCGAACAATTCCGCTTCCGCCGCGAAGTCCTGCGCGAACGTCCCGCGCCCGGCGTGCGGGTCCCGCTCCGCCGCACCAGCCGAGCCTAGATCACCGGCACTTCGACTGATCGGTGACCGCGATCTCGCCCAACACCGGCAAGTGATCGGAGCCGAGCTTCGGCAGCACGCGCCGCGACACGAAGCTCAGGCCCGGGCTCGCCAGCATATTGTCGATGGGAATGCGCAGCTGCGGCGGCAGGATCGAAGGCCACGTCCCGCCCCCGCCGGTCAGCACGCTGACCCCGCCGCGGCTTGCGATCGTCTGGATCACATAGCCCCACGGCGCCGCGTTGAAATCGCCGACCACGAGCTTCGCGCCCGCATGCGCCGCGACGCTCGCCGCGATCTCTTCCGCCTGCGCGCGCTGTGCCCAATAGGGCTGGTTCGGGAACGGCCGGGTCATGTGCGTCGCGATGAGCGTCATGCGGCATCCCGCGATGTCCGTTTCCGTCGTCACGTAGGGCGAGCGGTCCGGATCGCTCGTCTCGCCGATGTCGACGGGCGTCAGCCGCGCGCGCGAAAAGATCATGATGTCGCACCGCCCCGCGCCGATGCAGTCGAGCTTGTAGGGATAGATCGCGCTCAGCGACTGCATCGCGTCGCGGATGCGCCCTGTCGTTTCGACGAGCACGACGATGTCGGCGTTCGTGCGCTCGACCATCTCGCGCACGTCGGCAAGGCGCCCGTTGTTGAACCACACATTGAAGAGCAGCACCGTAAACCGCGTCGCCTCCTTCGGCACCGGCGCCGGCCCGATCGTCCACGCGTTGGCGACCGCAAACGCGGTCATCGTCACAAGCACGCTCGCGGCCGCGATCAGTCGCCACCGATAGGCGAGCGCCACGATCGCCGCCGCCGCCCCCGCGACCGTCGCCGGAAGCAGGAACTGGCCCACGAGATCGAACGTCCAGTGGAACGGCGCGCCGGCGACACCCACGAGCACGCACAGCGTCGCGCCGAGCGCGGCGAGCACGATCAAACGCATGACGCTTTCAAAGCGGCGCATCATTTCCGGGACTTTGCCGAGAGGGGTCACAAGAACGGTGGTCGGGCAGTTCTACGCGATATGCCAGACCTTCTATGGCAAAAGCGCGACACGTGTCTGTGACGGTGCGGTCCCTCAGCGCAGATCTCCCGAAGCCGCTTGACACGCCCTTATGCTCAATTCTAGCATTTTGGCGTGCGGGCGGCCCTTGGCGCCGCCGTTTTTGACACCATATATATGCTCAGATTGAGCATAACGAGGATGCGATGTCGGCCCCAGCGCTCCACCCGAAATTGGCGTACACGCCCGAAGTGGCGGCAGCCACCCGCGCGCTCTACGAAAAAGTGTCGAATGTAATCCCGAAAATCGAATGGCCGTCGTTCGCGCCGGTCATCGCCGAGATCAATCGCCTGAAGAAAGAGCGCGGCGCCGTCATCCTCGCGCACAACTATCAAACGCCGGAAATCTTCCACTGTGTCGCGGACTTCGTCGGCGACTCGCTCCAGCTCGCCCGCGAGGCCGCGAAGACCGACGCCAAGATCATCGTCCAGGCCGGCGTCCACTTCATGGCCGAGACGTCGAAAGTCCTCTCGCCGGACAAGATCGTGCTGATCCCGGACCTCGAAGCCGGCTGCTCGCTTGCCGCCTCGATCACCGGCGCAGACGTGCGCTTGCTCCGCCAGAAGTACCCGAACCTCCCCGTCGTCACCTACGTCAACACCTCGGCCGAGGTGAAGGCGGAAAGCGATGTCTGCTGCACGTCGTCGAACGCGGTCGCGGTCGTCGAGTCGATTGCGGCCGAACGCGGCGTCGACACGGTGATCATGATCCCCGACAAATTCCTGGCTGAGAACGTCGCCAACCAGACCAAGATCAAGATCATCGCCTGGCACGGCCGCTGCGAAGTGCACGAGCGCTTCACCGCCGAAGACGTCCGCCGCTTCAAGGCCGACCATCCGGGCGCGATCGTCCTCGCCCACCCCGAATGCCCGGCCGACGTCGTCGCCGAATGCGACTTCGCCGGTTCGACCTCCGCAATGGTCGAGTACGTGACGAAGAAGCGCCCGCCCCGTGTCGTCATGCTCACCGAATGCTCGATGGCCGACAACATCGCCGCCGAGGTGCGCGACGTCGAATTCCTGCGCCCCTGCAATCTCTGCCCGCACATGAAGCGCATCACCTTGGACAAGATCCTGCGCTCGCTGCAGACGATGACGCATGAGGTGAAGATCGATCCCGCGATCGCCGCGCGCGCGAAGGCCGCGGTCGAACGCATGCTCGCCGTCGGCAAACCGAAGCCTCAGGTGCACTGATGCGCGCGCAAGACAACGTCATCAACTCGGGCGGCGTCCTCATCGTCGGCGCAGGCCTCGCCGGACTGTTCGCGGCGCTGAAGCTCAAGGGCCCCGTCACGATTCTGTCGGCGGCATCGCTCGGCTCCGGCGCCTCGAGCGCCTGGGCGCAAGGAGGCATCGCTGCAGCACTCGGCCCCGACGACTCCCCCGAACTGCATGCCCGCGACACCGAAACGGCAGGCGCCGGCATCGTCGATCCGAAAATCGCGCGCCTCATCGCCTCCGAGGCCCGCCCGCGCATCGAAGACCTCTTCCGCCTCGGCGTTCCCTTCGACCTCGACGCGAAGGGGCAATTCGTCCTCGGTCGCGAGGCCGCGCATTCGCGCAACCGCATCGTACGCGTCACCGGCGATCGCGCCGGCGCGGAAATCATGTCGGCCCTGATCAAGGCGGTGAAGGCCGAGCCGCGCATCCGCGTCCTCGAGGGTTTGATCGCCTTCGAACTCGCGCTCGAAGGCGGGCGTGTCGCCGGCGTCTATGCGCATCCCATCGCCGACAAGGCCTCGCCCGTTCTCGTTCGCGCGGACGCCACGATCTTCGCGCTCGGCGGCGTCGGTGGTCTGTTCGAAGTGACGACGAACCCGCCGCAAGCGCGCGGCCAAGGCGTCGGCATGGCGGCGCGCGCGGGCGCCATGATCGCCGACCCCGAATTCGTGCAATTCCACCCGACCGCAATCGCCGTCGGCCGCGACCCCGCGCCGCTCGCGACCGAAGCCCTGCGCGGCGAAGGCGCGATCCTCGTCAACGATCGCGGCGAACGCTTCATGCTGGCGGTACACAACGACGCCGAACTCGCGCCGCGCGACGTCGTCGCCCGCGGCATCTTCCGCGAGATCCGCGCCGGCCGCAAAACCTTCCTCGACGCCCGCCACGCCATCGGCGCGCAGTTCCCCGACGCCTTCCCCACGGTCTTCGCTTACTGCAAGTCCGAAGGCATCGACCCGCGCACCGACCTCATCCCTGTCGCGCCCGCCGCGCACTATCACATGGGCGGCATCGCGGTCGACGAGAACGCACGAACGAGCCTCCCCGGCCTCTGGGCGATCGGCGAATGCGCTTCCACGGGCGCGCACGGCGCCAATCGCCTCGCCTCGAACTCGCTCCTCGAAGCCGTCGTCTTCGGCGCGCGCGCGGCGACAGACGTCGCGCATGCCGTCCGCCACGACGAAAAACCCGCCACGGCCGCGCCCACGATCGGAGAAACGGCGCCGACCGCCCTCGCTCTCGCGACGCTGCGCAAGACCATGACGATGAACGTCGGCCTCGAACGCAACGCGCAAGACCTCGCTGCGGCACTCACGACGATCCGGCGCCTCGAACGGGCAGGCAGCGGCGATCCCGACCTGCGCAACATGACGGCGACCGCGACGCTTATCGCCGCCGCCGCGCTGAGGCGCACCGAAAGCCGCGGCGGCCACTTCCGCAGCGACTTCCCCAAGGCCGACCCCGCATGGGCGAAGCGCACGTTCATCGCCTTGCACGACGCGCGTCGCATCGCCGACGACGCCGTCACTGAGACAAGGTTGACGACTGCACAGCTCGCATGACGCACAAAACACCCGCCGTCGCCGTTGAGCCGCTCTCGCCGCTGATCATCGAGCCCGCCGTGAAAGCGGCGCTGCTCGAAGATTTCGGCCGCGGCGGCGACCTCACGACGGAGGCGACGATCCCGCCCCGGGCGACCGCGCACGGCGAGATCGCTGCGCGCGAAGCCGGCCGCATCGCCGGCGTCGCCCTCGCGGTCACGGCGTTCCGCCTGCTCGATCCCGCAATCAAGGTGACGGTGCGAACGCCGGACGGCGCCGACGTCGCACGCGGCGATGTTGTCGCGGTCGTGGAAGGCCCCGCCCGCCCGATCTTGAGCGCCGAACGCGTCGCGCTGAACTACCTGGGCCGCCTCTCGGGCATCGCCACCGCAACGGCAAGGCTTGTGTCGCTCGTGGCCGGCACGAAGGCCAAGGTCGTTTGTACCCGAAAAACCACGCCGGGCCTTCGCGTGTTCGAGAAATACGCGGTGCGCTGCGGCGGCGGACACAATCACCGCTTCGGTCTCGACGACGGAATCTTGATCAAGGACAACCACATCGTCGCCGCGGGCGGCATCGCCAACGCGATCAAGGCGGCGCGCGCCCGCGCCGGCCACATGGTCCACGTCGAAGTCGAAGTCGACAGCCTCGAGTTGCTCGACGAGGCGCTGAAGCTCGGCGCCAACGCGATCCTGCTCGACAACATGAAACCCGACATGCTGCGCGAGGCCGTCAAGCGCACGGCCGGCCGCGCATTGCTCGAAGCATCCGGCAACGTCACCGCCGACACGATCGCCGCCATCGCCGCCACCGGCATCGACCTCATCTCCTCCGGCGCGATCACGCACTCCGCGAAATGCCTCGACCTCGGCCTAGATTTCAAACCGTCATAGGCGCGTTCAGTTCGGCGCGTACTTTTCGGGACACGCCGCGCTGCGTGACCTAAGGCAGCAGCGGCAGCGCGCCGTACTCCCAAGACCACGGCATGCCCGTTTCGCCAAGCATAAATCTGACAAGCCTCGGAAACCCCGCCTCCGCCCGCACGTCGTTCGCCAAGATGACGACGCAGGCCTTGGTGCGTTCGACACAGACCAACATATTTCCGGTCGTGTCGTTGTGCCCACCCTTGAAGAAGCCGTGCCCCTGCGGCCCATCGAACACGACAACGCCGAGCCCCGCCGCCAAATCCGCGCGGCGCGCGGACGGCGGCACCTCGGCCTGCAGAGCCGGGAACTGGCTCGCCGTCGTGATCGCTAGCTGCGCCTTCGTTAACACAGCGCGCCCGCGCGGCGACAATCCTTCGCCGTTCACATAACCCGCGGCAAAGCGGGCGATATCCTCGATCGTCGTGTCCATCGAGCCTGCGGCACGCACCGTGCTGCGCTCGTCATGCGGTTCGACTTGGCCCTTCGCGCCCCACCCGTCGGCGAGGTTGGCGGCAAAATCCGGCCGCCAGATCATGCTGGTGTTCGCCATGCCGAAAGGTTCGAACACACGCCGCTGCATCTCGCGACCGACGTCGAGCCCGAGCCCCTTCTCCAGCACGAACTGCAAGAGGATGAACCCCTCGCCGGAATAGGCGTAGCGCGCACCGGGATCGAAGTGAAAGCGAAGCTTCCCGTCGTCCTCGAGAAACGCAAAATTGTGGAAGCCCGAGCTGTGCGTCAGCAAGATGCGCGGCGTCAGCTTCCGCCAACGCTCGTCGCCCTTGAGATCGCTCCAGGGCGCGTATTTCTCTTCGGTCGGATAGTCGGGCAGCGGCTTCGGCAGGTACCGCGCGATCGACGTGTCGAGATCGATCGCGCGCTCCTCGACCAGCTGCATGACCATGTAAGCGAACGCCGCCTTGGTCAGCGATGCGCCGTACATGATCGTATTCGCCTGAAGCGGATCGCCCGCGGCGTTGCGGCGGCCGTAGCTCTTCACATACGTGACGGTCCCGTTCTCGATAACCGCCAGGGCCAAGCCTTGCGCCGCCGTCGCCTGCATGACGCGCGCCGCCTCCGCATCGATTTGCTCGTCCGTCGGCCGCGCCTTCGCGGATGTGCAGATCGCGAGAAACATCGCCAACAGTACGAACAACCGCATCGACCGCCCCCAAACGACAACGGGACTAGAGCGGAAGGCTATGCTGCGATCAACAGTTTCGGCGGGAGCGGCTCAGTTCGAGACTGGGGTCGCCGTTTGTCCACCCTTGCCGTAGCGCGAGCGAAAATCCTGTAGGAAGGCATCGAGCGTATCGAGCGAAGCGACGCGCTTGACCAAGTTCTTGTAGTCGTCGGCCGTGACGTCGGGCGACTGCGTCACCATCGCAAAAGCCTTCGCGTCGGCCGATTGCGACATCTTCGGCGCGAAGCGCGTGTGCAACCGCTCCAACGACGCCGCGTCGCCCGCAAGCGAATAAGCGACGCTCGCGCGCATCACGTCCATGCGTTCGGTGTCGGTCAGCGGTGCGATGTCTTCATATCGCGTTGCGAGCAGCGCCTCGGCCTTCGCCCCGGCATCCGGCCAGCGTTGCGCGTCCCACATGATGTCCGCGCGAAGCCGGTCGGACTCCGGACTCTCGTCGGTCGAGATCAAATCGATCGCTTCGTCGTACATTTTCAGATCGGTCAGGGCGCGCGCCTCGATCAGATTGCGCTGTGCGATCAATTCGTCTGGCAATCGCGTCTGTTTCGTCGTGCGAATGAGGGACAGCGCCTTCTCGGCCTTGCGGTCGAGCAGATAGATCAGCGCCAAGCGTGTTGCGACCGCCGCCTTCGGAATGCCGTCCAAGCGCTGATCGACTTGGTGTTGCAGAAGCTCGGCCGCCTGCGGCAGCAAGTCGACCGCGATCAGGCGTTCCGACAATTTGCGGATCATCTCGTCGCCCTGCGCGCCGACCGGCGTCAGTTCCCGGAAGTCGTAGAACAACGCGAGCGCTTGCACCGCTTGCAGGTCGTCGGCTTTCCCCGCCAGGAACAAGCCTTCGAAGATCTTCGCCATCTGCGCGGCCGTCGCGCGCGCCTCGTCCGTGTTCGAGAAATGCCGCACGGCAAGGCGCATCGTGTTCAAGCCGTCGCGAATGCGATTGTTGTCGACGTAGAGCTTGCCGAGCTCGGTCAGCGTCTTGAGCTCGACTTCGTCGCCCCGCCACTGGAAGCGCAACCGCTCGAGCGCGTCGATCGCCTCTTCCGGTTTGATCTTGTGCTCCCGCGCCTTCAGCAAAGTCCCTTCGAGCGTCGCGCGCGCGACCACGGGCCTGTAGGGCGACTTCGCGAGCTGGTCGTACAGCCCCATCGCGACGTCCTTCTTGCCCGACACGAGTTCGAGTGCCGCGCGCACCATCATCGCCTCGGCCGTCACGTCCGTGGGCAGCACGACGCGCGGCATGCCCGAAAGCGCCTGCATGGCGCTGGCCGGTTCGTTAAGCGCCAGCGCCGCTTGTCCAAGCGCGACGCGCGCGCGCGCGTCCCACGCCGGCGGATAGCGGTTGAGAACCCTCAACGCGCCCATGAGGTTGCTGCGCGCAAGCCGCCAGTCCCGCGCGCCCGCTGCGGCCAGACCTCGCCACAGCGCGGCGTGAGGATCGTTGCCCAACGCTTCCATGCTGAGGTCGGTGAGCGCGTCGCGATAGCGCGCCATCTCGATGTTGGCGATCGCCCGCATCACGCGGAACTGAGGATTCGCGTCGGCGGTGCGATCCTCGCGCGCAATGTTGCCCAAAACGCCCAAAGCCTCGGCACCGAATCCTTCCGCGATATAGAAGCGCGCCAGCGACATGCGCGGCGCGCTCATGCCGCCGGGACTCGTCGATGAGAGACGCATCAGCTTGCGCACCGCCTCCGCGCGCGTCTCCGCGATCGGCTTGGACCACGCCGCGAAGTCGGCGAAGGCCGGGCTGTCCGCGCCCGAAGACACCGGCGTCCACGATGTGGGTGCCTGCGCGAATTGCGCGTCCGAAATGTTGAGGCCGGCGGGCCGCCCGATGACGGCGTCCGTACCCTCGATCGAAACCGACAGATCGTCGGCGATCGCTTGCACGGCCATGCCTTGCTGCGACGGCAGCGCCGCGAACTCCACGAACTGGCGTCCGTTGGCCAGCCCGCGCGCCGGCGCATAGCTCAGCACCGCTGCGATGCGATCTTCCGCTTGCGGGTCTTTGATCCACACGACTTGCCGTGCGCCGGGCAGGAACGCACGTAGCTTCGTCGCCGTCCCCACCGTTTGGCGAACAAGTTGAAGCTGAGACGGAACGTCCGGCACGGTGCTGCCCACGGCCAAGACCCAGCTGTTGCCGGCGGCCGCGGCGCTCACGCTCATCGAGGCCGGCGCCTCCAGGCGGAACGCCGTAATGCCCGGCCCCATTTCCGTCGGCGTCGACAACACGCGCGCGGGCGCGTTCGGCAGTTGCGCCAGCGCACTCAAATCCATGACTTCGCTGCTGCCCGTCACGATCCATATCGCCAGACCGCGCCGGAACACCGCGGCCGGCGGAAGCTTCGTGTACGGAAGTTCGAGCCGCAGCATCGAGCCGAATATCTCCGCCCGCGCCTTGCCCGGTTCGGCGGCCGTCGCCGCGGGTAGCGGTGCAAGCGCCGCCTCCAGATCGGATTGTCCAAGACGCAAGCCGGGCGGCAGCGGATTTGGATCCGCGGCGACCAATGTCGTGTCGTCCGTTTGCGGCGCGGCCGCGTCCTGAACGGCGGCCGCGTCCGTGTGCGCCGGCGCGGCATTCGCTTGCGCCGTCGTTGTTGGCGCAGCAGGTGGCGTCCGCGCACCCTTGCGCGGCGGCATCGCGAACGCGATCGCTTCCGCGACCAGCTTCGGCGGCGGCGTCGTGTCCTCCGTGACCTGCACCGGCAACAGAGACTTCGGTGCGCCCGGCTGCGGCGTTGGCTGTGTCGCCGCGACCTCGTCCGTCTTCGGCTCGCGCAGTTCGAGCGCGATCCTGTTGCCCTGGCTCACGTCGTAAAAGTCGGCTTCCGCATCGACGTCGAATTCAAGAAGCAGTCTGCCGCCGGCAACCGCCGACCGCGCACCGCGAATCCAAGCGGGCGGCGCATCCGAAAACCGCTTGAGATCGACCTTCGCGGGCTTGGCGAACGTGACGAAAAGTTTCCCGCCTTCTAGCTTCGCCGTGTAGTCGACTTTGCCCGGCCAATCGAACTGAAGCCGCGTGGTGCGCTCACGCTCCGTCACGCGGATCGTAAGCTGTACCTGGCCGCCGGCCGGCGCGCCGTCGGGCTCCGCGGGCGGCGCCGGATCGCCCGCGAACGACGGCGGCAGCAAGTCGAACGCGAAGCGCGAACCGTAGTCGGTGGTCTTCACGCGCACCGGCCCTTTGAGCGCCAGACGCAGTCCACGGCCGTCCGGATCAAGGCGCGCAAGCGCGACATAGGGTTCGAGCGCGCGCGCAATGGCGTCGGTGTCCGCATCGAAGCCGTGGTCGAAGGTGATCACGAGAACGCCGTCGGCAAGCTGCGCTTTGCCCGAAACTTTCTCGGACCAGTCGAATTGCACGCGCGCGAACCCGCCTTGCGCGCTCGCGCTCACCTTGGCTTGCGGGCGCGCGGCGTCCTCGGCCATGGCCGAAAGCGCCAGACCGCAAGTCAAAAGAACAACGCTGATTGGCGCGCGCAACACCGGCAGTATCCTCGATCGCAGGACCCTAGGGATCACGCGGTTAAGCCGACGTTAAGGGTCGCGGCCTTTGGCCGTTCAAGTCGGCGGCGGCGTAGGTGCGATGGCGGCGGCTTGGGGCTGGGCTTCCGGCGCCGGCGGAGGTGTCGGCGCGGCCGCGGGGACGGCCTGCTCGGCCGGTCTTGCCAGGTTCATGCGCGTCGCCAGCATCACCGTCAGCTCTTGCGCCCGTGCCGGATCCATCGCCGCCATCACGGCGCCGATCTTGGCCGGCTTCATGCGCGCGGCCACCAGCAACATGATCTGGCGGTCGAGCTTGTTGAAGATCTTCGCGGCGTCGGTCGGTTTCATGTTCTCGTACGTCTTGACGAGCGAGGCGAGCTGCGTCTCTTCGGTTGCGTCGCGCTGGGCGAGCATGGTGCCGAGCTTGGCTTGGAGGTCCTTGAGCTCGCCCAAGCGCGCCGTCATCTGCTTCTCCGTCGCGCCCATCAGCTGCTCGCGCAGCGCAAGGTCGCGCTCGCGCGCATCGAGCGCCTCGCGCCTTTGACTGAGATTCTGGAGGACTTCCGCCTCGCCTTTCGTTTGCGCTTGCCCCGCGGGCGCCGACGCCGGCTGGCAAGTCGCCGCCGCCGTAGCGGGCTCAGGAGCCGGTGCGCTCGCCGCCGCAACGTCCGCACTTGCCGCAGTCGTCGGTTTGGCTTGGTCCGTTGCCGCCGCTGTTGCCGTTGCCGTCGCCGGTGCCGGCGTCTGTTCCGCGCCGGACGCCATCGCACCCAAGCGCAAGGCCATGAGCACGCCTGCGGCGCCCATTAACGCCGGCAGCAGTCGAACGCGTGAAGACATCGAATCCGTTCCCCTCAGCGCATCGCGCCGATCGCGCGCAAGGCCTCACCGGCCCTCGACGCTTGCGGCCGATACGCAGGCTGCGGCGCGACGCGCGCCTCTTCGGCCTTTTGCGTCATGCGCTGTCCCGCTTTCAGCAATAAAGCGAGCTCATCGCCGATATTGCGCGCACGCTTGATCCGCTCGTCGAGCACATGGCCGGAAGACTCCGCCGCCGACTTCAGGCCCTGGATGCCCGATTCCGCGCGAACCGCCGCCGCGTTGAACTCTCTGATGACATCCGCGAACGCAGCCTGCGCATTGCGCAAGCCTTCGAGCTTCCGCTCCAACCGATAGGCATAGAAGATCGTCGCCGCGAGCAGCGCAATCACGATGCCGTCGATGATCATTGATCCGTCCATTATTGGACTCCCGTCTGTATCCGGCGGTGCTTGATGGTGTTCTCGACGCGCACCGCGACCTGGTGGCCGACGCGTCCCATCCGGCCTTTGAGCAGCCCGACGCCGCCGCAGCGCAGCTCGATCGGCGCCTCCGGTCCGACGTTCAAAAGCAGGGTTTGCCCGACCTCGAGATTCATCACCGCGTTGAGCGTCATCGGCAACTCGTCGAGCACCGCTTCGATGTCGACGTTCGTGCGCCACAGCTCCGTCGCCAAGTGGCCTTCCCAGATCGAGTCGCGTCCGAACTTTTCGCCCATGAACATCTGCAGGAGCAGTTCGCGGATGGGCTCGAGCGTCGCATAAGGCAGCAACAGCTCGACGCGTCCGCCGCGGTCTTCCATGTCGACGCGCAGCTTGACGAGGACCGCGGCATTCGCCGGCCGCGCGATCGCCGCGAAACGCGGATTGATCTCGATGCGATCGAGGTCGAAATGCACTTGCGAAACCGGTTCGAACGCGACCTTCAGATCTTGCAGAACGACCTCGAGCATGCGCTTGACGAGGCTGCGCTCGATCGTCGTATAGGGCCGCCCTTCGACGCGCATTGCCGCCGTGCCGCGCCGCCCGCCGAGGAGCACGTCCACGATCGAATAGATCAGGTTGGAATCGACCGTCATCAGCCCGTAATTGTCGAGCTCCTCCGCGCGGAACACGGCCAAAATCGCGGGCAGCGGGATCGAATTCAGATAATCGCCGAAGCGTATCGATGAAATGTTGTCGAGGCTGACTTCGACGTTGTCCGACGTGAAGTTGCGCAGGCTCGTGGTCATCAAGCGCACGAGCCGGTCGAACACGATCTCGAGCAGCGGCAAGCGCTCGTAAGAGACCAGCGCCGAATTGACGATCGCCTGGATGCCGGTGCGATCCTGATTGTCGCCGCCGGCCGCATCGAAGCCGAGCAGGCTGTCGATTTCATCTTGGTTGAGCACGCGCTCCGAAGTGCCGCCCTCGGCCTTCTCGTCGAGCACGGACTCCCATTCGGCGGCGGTTGCATCGCCCGCCGCTGGCGCATCGCCGGCAGGCTTTTCCCCTGCGGGCGCCGCCGCGGCGGCGCCCGCCACCGCCATGGGCGCAGGCTCGCCCGCAGGCGCGCCGTCGCCCCCCTTGGCGTTGTCTTCCATTTCGACTTCGTCGGATTCGGCACTCATCTCGCTCGCGCCCGCTTACTGAACGATCATTTCCCGGAACAGCACGTCCTTCACCTTCACCGGCTCGATCGCCAGATTGACCCGGCGCAGCAGCTCCTCCTTCAAGCGGAACATCGCCGCCGACCCGCTCAGGTCCTCCACGCGCAGCTCGCGCAGATAGGTTTGCAGCTGATCGACGACGCGCGGAATGACGGGCTCGATCGCGGCTTTGGCTTCCTCGCCCGCGCCCTCGAGCTCGAGCGAAACCGACAGCTTCAAGAAGGCGGGCTTGTCGCCGCCCGCCGAAACGTTCACGAGGATATCCGGAACGTCGTAGAACACCGGATGCGGCGCTTCCGCAGCCGCGGCGCCTTCGCCGGGCGCAGCCGCGCCGTTTTCGCCGCTCGCGTCCGCGACCTTTTCTTCACTGCCGGCGAACAAAAAGAAATAAGCGCCGACGCCGAGCAGCATCACGAGCACCGCGGGCGCAACGACGAACATCAGCGTCTTGCGCGACAGCTTGATCTTCACAAGGCCGCTCAGGAACGCAAAGCGCCCCTTCGGCTTCGCGTTCGCCTCGCCTTCGGCGGCGTCGCTCTTGGCGCCGTCCTCGCCCTTCGCCGCGTCTTTGTCCTTCTGCGCGTCTTTGTTTTTTGCCATGCGCCTAAAAGCCCACCCGAACCGTGCACGGACGGTTTGCCGATCTCGATTGCGTAAAAGTGCGCTTGTTCTGGTTAAATTTCGGTTCGCCGCGCGGCAGAAATTGCCGGGCACTTGTCGCGCCTTAACGGAAGATTACCGAGGAAATATCAGCATTTACCGCGTGTTTTTCGTTGGCACGCGCGCTGCTTTGAAGCTTCGCGACGATCGGCAAACCGGCCGGTCTCAGCGGAGTGGTGGCCGCGATGGAAAATGCGTTGCTCGTCGGTTTGTCGGCGCAAATGGCGCTGCGCCGGAACATGGAAATCATTGCGAACAACCTCGCGAACGTCTCGACCTCCGGGTTCAAACGCGAAGCGCCGGTGTTCGAGGAACTGATGGTCCCGCTCGAAACGCAAGACTCTCCGATGAAGGAGGTCTCCTTCGTGCGCGACTGGGGCGTCCTGCGCGACATGACGTCGGGCCCCTTGCAGCAGACCGGCGCCCCGCTCGACGTCGCCGTCGAGGGTAACGGCTTCCTCATCGTCCGCACGGCCGAGGGTGAGCGCTACACCCGCGACGGCCACCTGAAGCTCGACGCCCAGGGCCGCATCGTCACTTCCGACGGCGACCCCGTCATGTCGGACGGCGGCGAGATCACGATCCCACCGGGCGACAACGACATCAAGATCGCAAACGACGGCACCGTCTCGACCAAGCAGGGACAGGTCGGAAGATTCCGCGTCGTGACCTTCCCGCCTGCCGCGCTGAAGAAGGAAGGCAAGAACCTCTACAGCGCCGATGCCGCGCCTTTGCCCGGCGAAAACACGCGCGTGCTGCAGGGCATGATCGAACGCTCGAACGTCGAGCCGGTCGTTGAAATGACGAACATGATCGAAGTGCTGCGCGCCTATCAGCACTCGACCGAAACCTTGAACGCAACCGACGACATGATCCGTCGCGCCACCCAGCGCCTCGGCGAAGTCAAAGTCTAAGGAGACCCGACATGAGGTCGCTCAGTATCGCATCGACGGGCATGCTGGCCCAGCAGCTCAACGTCGAGGTCATCTCGAACAACATCGCCAACATGAACACGACGGGCTTCAAGCGCCAGCGCGCGGAGTTCCAGGATCTGCTCTACCAGAACCTGGAGCGCATGGGCTCGACCTCGTCCGATCAGGGCACGATCATCCCGTCGGGCATCCAAGTCGGCACGGGCGTGAAGACCGGCTCCGTCTATCGCATCATGCAGCAAGGCGACATGGCGACGTCGGAAAACCCCTACGATATCGCGATCGAAGGCAGAGGCTTTTTCCGCGTCCGCCTGCCGTCGGGGGAAACGGCCTACACCCGCGCGGGAACGTTCTCGACGAACGCGCAAGGCCAGATCGTCACGCCTGACGGCTTTACGGTCGAACCTGGGATCAACATTCCACCGGACTCGACGAGCGTGAAGATCAACCCCGAAGGCCAGGTCTTCGTGCGCCTCGCCGGCCAGACGACGGACACGAATGTCGGCCAGTTCGATCTCGCGACCTTCGCGAACGAAGCCGGTCTCGAGGGCCAGGGCTCGAACCTCTACCTCGAAACCGCGGCCTCCGGCCCTGCGCAGACCGGCACACCCGGCTCGACGGGTTTCGGCAAGCTCAGCCAAGGCTTCCTCGAGACATCGAATGTGAACGCGGTCGCCGAGATCACCTCGCTGATCAGCGCCCAACGCGCCTACGAAATGAACTCGAAGGTCGTCACCGCGTCGGACGAAATGCTGTCGATGACGGCACGCCTGACGCGCTCGTGATGAGAGGAAACTGAACGATGCGCAAACTCATCCTCGCAATGTCTCTCGCCCTGGCGTGGACCAACGCCGCCGGTGCCGACACAATCGTCACCGCGGACGCGATCGCAACCCGCGTTTCGGAAGCGATCGCCGCGCGCATGCCGACGCCCGGTCATTATCGCGTCGCGCTGTCGGACCCGTCGTATCAGCTGGCGCTCCCGACGGCGGCGCAAGGCCGCTACGGCATCGCCGCGCTGACGTTCGATCCGGCACGCCAGAGCTTTGCCGCGACGCTGAGCTACACAAATCAGATCGGCACGACGGAATATGTCAGGCTGGGTGGCGGGGCACTCGCCGTTATCGACGTCCCCGCGCTGACGCGAGATGTCGCCATCGGCGAGGTGATCGCCGATTCCGATCTGACGACGATCGAACTCGCCGCTGACCGCGCCGGCGGCACGGTGCTGACCTCGTCCGCCAGTCTCGCGGGCCAGGCCGCACGCCGCCAGCTTCGCGCCGGCACGCCGCTCTTCACCTACGACGTGAAAAAGCCCGTCCTCATCAAAAAAGGCGATCTCGTCACCGTGGTCTACAGCCTGCCCGGCATCGAGTTGACGTCCCAAGGCCAAGCTCAGGCCGACGCAGCGAAAGGCGACACGGTCGCGATCCTCAACACACGCTCGCGCCGCACCATCGAAGCGCGCGTGACCGGTGCGGGCACCGTCTCGGTCTCGAACCCCGGCGCCACGCTTGCTGCAAACCAATGAACCACAGCGGAAGAAAAACAATGCGCCCGTCCAAAAACCTCGTCGTCGCACTCGCCGCGCTCTCGCTCGGCGCCTGCTCGACGGTCGACCGCCTGAACGAAGTCGGCCAGCCGCCGATGATGACGCCGATCATCGACCCGCGCGACCGCAACGGCGACCGCACGATCACGATGCCGATGCCGCGCCAGGAGCAGGTTTCCTACCAGGCGAATTCGCTCTGGGCCCCCGGCGCGCGCTCGTTCTTCAAGGACCAGCGTGCGACGAAAATCGGCGACATCGTGACCGTCCTGATCGACATTTCGGACAAGGCCGAAGTCTCGAACCAAACTTCGCGCAGCCGCAAATCCGCCGAAACCGCGGACCTGACGAACCTGTTGGGTTTCGAGAAAGGCGTCGCGGGTAACCTGCTGCCCGAGGGCTACGACCCGACCGCCGCCGTCAATCTCGGCAGCGATTCTTCGACCGACGGCCAAGGCTCGGTCAATCGCAAGGAGAAGGTCGAACTCACGCTTGCCGCCGTCGTCACCCAAGTTCTGCCGAACGGCAATCTCGTCGTCGAAGGCCACCAGGAAG
>JBGOVA010000312.1:0-3243 GCA_041477875.1 Micropepsaceae bacterium
CGATGTCTTGGCTCGCATCTGGGAGCGGCATCGCTTCGGCGTTCGCCTCCAGGAACGTCACGTCGCGCCAGGGTTTTAGCGCCTTGCGCGCTTCATCGAGATAGGCTGGTGAGAGGTCCATCGCCGTGATGTGCAGGCGCGGCCAGTTCTCTTTGACGCAGGTTGGGAAACGTCCCGTACCGGTGGCGACGTCGAGCAGGTTCAAGCGGCGCTGGTCCCTGCCCTTCATGAATTCGGCGATGGGCACGAGCGCTTGGCGGCGCATGGCGTCGGCCGTGCCCGAGAACAACGTCTCGACCTGGAAGTCGTAGAGCTTTGCCGATTCCTCCGTCAGCCAGCCGCCGGATTGGTAGTGGAAGTTCTGCAGGTAGTAGCGCGGGAAGCGCTCGCGCAGTTCGTCGTTCAAGACCTCGTCGTGGACGTGGTCGCGGCGGCGGCGCGCCACTTCGGGCACGTCGCGCAGGAATGCGAACGAGCGCTCCAGCGTCTTGATTGCGGAGCGGTCGAGGGCGGAGGGCGCCGCGTAGAGGCCGGCCTCGATGTTCGCCCAGTCGCGCTCGAACAAGGCGCGCATCTCGCCGAGGAAGAGGTCGCGATTCGGATAGTCGTGCTCGACCTTCACGCCTTTTTCGGCGAAGGCGGTGGGCTTGCCCAGGCGGTTCGCGAGCACGTGATGGCCGCCGTACCAGGCGACGCGCGCCGACTGGCTCAATCGATAGGCCGTGCGGGCGAGGATGCTTGCCAAGGGTCAGCTCCGCTCGAAAATCGCCACCAGTTCGATATGCGGCGACCAGAGAAATTGGTCAATGGGCGTCACGCGGGACAGATTATAGCCGCCGTCGATAAGCGTGCGCGCGTCGCGCGCAAAGGTCGCGGGGCTGCAGGACACCGAGACGACGCGATCGACCTTGGATTGGGCCAGCTGCTCGCTCTGCGCCTTGGCGCCCGCGCGCGGGGGATCGAGCACGACGGCGTCGAAGGCGTCGAGTTCGCGCGCCAGCAATGGGCGGCGGAAAAGGTCGCGGCGTTCGGCGGTGATCGGCTTCAGGCCCTGTGCGTTGCGCGCTCCGGCGGAGAGGGCGGCGATCGAGTCCGTTTCGCCGTCGAATGCGGCGACCGCACTCGCCCTCGCCAGCGCAAATGTGAATGCGCCGCAGCCCGCAAACAGATCGGCGACGCGCTTGGCAGCCCCCACACCCGCGACGATCAGGTCTTGCAGTGCGATCTCGGCTTCGGGAACGGCTTGCAGAAAAGCGCCCGGCGGCGGCGTGACCTCGGCCCCTGCCCAACGGATCACAGGCGGGCGTGTTTGGGCGACGAGTTCGCCGTTCACGGTCAGCCGCACAACGCCGAGGCTTGCGGCCAACCCGGCCAATCGCGTCCTCAGCGGCCCGTCGATCGTCACGCGCGGCAGACCCAGCGTCATGTCGATACCGTTGTCGGCGCGCATGATGTCGATCTCGGCGCGGCCGTGCTCCGGCAATATGCCGACGAGCAGATCGCGAAGCGGCGCGATGAGCGCGAACAATTCCGGATGCAGGACGTGGCATTCGGCCATGTCGACGATGAAATGGGTGCCGCGCTCATGGAACCCGATCATCACGGCATCGCGCACGACGCGGCCGGTCAGCACGGCGCGGCGGCGCGTGCGGGGCGCCACAGCGGTCATGGGCGCAATGTCGATATTCGCGATGCCGCGTTGCGCCAGCGCCTGCGCGACTTGATCTCGTTTCCAGGCGCGATAAGCAGCGGGTTCAACATGTTGCAAGGCGCAGCCGCCGCAGACGCCGAAATGTTTGCACGGCGGCACCGCGCGCGAGGGTCCAGGCGTCAGAACCTCGACGAGTTTCGCCTCGTCGCCTGCGACCTCGATGCGCACGCGATCGCCGGGGACGGTGAACGGCACATAGAGACCGTCGCCGGCTTCACCGTCGCCGCGATGGCCGATGCGAACGATTTCGACGTCGCGCGTTTCATGGTTCGTCATGGCCGGCCCCCGAGCCGGCCACCCAGGGCCCGCGCGTCCGCGCGGGCAAAAGAATCAATTTGCATCGAAAAGAATTCGCACGGCCGTGAAGAGTCTCAGCGGCACTCGGACGTGCGCCGGCTGGGTGGCCGGGTCAAGCCCGGCCATGGCGAGATGGGCAGCGTTCGGCGCCGTCACGCCCTAAGGCCGCTCGTCGTCGTTGCCGATTGGCCGAGCGCGGTGAGCGCCATCGCCACGATGTGCTGCGCGTTGAGGCCCGCGATGTCGTATTGCTTCTGGGGCGCTTCGTGGTCGATGAAGACGTCGGGCAACGTCATCGGGCGGAACTTGCAGCCGCGGTCGAAGAGGCCGGCCTTCGCCATGAACTGCATGACATGCGCGGCGAAGCCGCCGATCGAGCCCTCTTCGATCGTGATCAGGACTTCGTGGTCGCGGGCGAGACGGCGCACCAGATCTTCGTCCAACGGTTTGCAGAAACGTGCGTCCGCCACGGTCGTCGGCAGGCCACGCGCGCCGAGCTCTTCAGCGGCCTTCAATGCTTCCTGCAGGCGCGTGCCGAAGCTCAGGACCGCGATCTTCGAGCCTTCGCGGATGATACGGCCTTTGCCGATTTCGAGCGGCGTCCCTTTCGCCGGCAGTTCGATGCCGACGCCCTCGCCGCGCGGGTAGCGCACGGACGACGGGCCATCGTCGATGGCGGCGCAGGTCGCCACCATGTGGCGAAGTTCCAGCTCATCGGACGGCGCCATGACGACGAAGCCCGGCAAGGTCGCGAGGTATGTGACGTCGAAGGAACCCGCGTGCGTCGCGCCGTCGGCGCCGACGAGGCCCGCGCGGTCCATCGCGAAGCGCACCGGCAGTTTCTGGATCGCCACGTCGTGGACGACTTGATCGTAGGCGCGCTGGAGGAACGTCGAATAGATCACCGCGAACGGCTTTAGGCCTTCCGTCGCAAGGCCCGCCGCGAAGGTCACGCCGTGCTGTTCCGCGATGCCGACGTCGAAGCAGCGTTTCGGGAAGCGCTTGGCGAAGAGGTCGAGCCCGGTGCCCGACGGCATCGCGGCCGTGATGGCGACGATCTTCTCGTCGGCTTCGGCCTCCGCGATCAGGCTTTCGGCGAAAACTTTCGTGTAAGCGGGGGCGTTCGTCTGGCCCTTCTTCTGCGCGCCGGTGATGACGTCGAACTTGACGACGCCATGATATTTGTCGGCGGAATTTTCGGCGGGCTCGTAGCCTTTGCCCTTCTTGGTCACGAC
>JBGOVA010000182.1:0-8874 GCA_041477875.1 Micropepsaceae bacterium
CCGAAATTTCGCATCGCCGCCTGCACACCTCCCACGCCTTCCACTCCGCGATGATGGACGGCGTGGTCGAGGCGCTGAAGAAAGAAACGGCACAAGTCCGCTTCGCCGCGCCGAAGCGGCCCTATGTCAGCGCCGTCACCGGCACCTGGGTACGCGCGCAAGAAGCCGCTTCGCCCGACTATTGGGCGCGCCATTGCCGCGCAACCGTGCGTTTCGCGCCGGCGCTTGCGACCTTGCTCGAGGACAAGGATCTGATCCTCGTCGAAGTCGGTCCCGGCCGCACGCTCTCGACGTTCGCAGGCCAGGCGAAAAACAAAGCGGGCGTCCGCGCGACGATCGCAACGCTGCCCGAATTCGCCAACCGCGGCGAAGAGTGCACGACCTTCGCCGAAGCGCTCGCGGGCCTGTGGTGCGAAGGCGCGCCAGTCGAATGGCCGCGCGATGCGGACCGCCGCCGCGTCTCGCTGCCGACTTACGCCTTCACGCGCAAGCGTCACTGGATCGAAGCGCCGACGCCGCAGAGAGAAACCGAAGCGGCATTGGTCGCGCTGCCCGTCGATACGCCGCAACTGGCGCCCGAACCTGAAATCATCGCGTTGCCCGAAACCGTCGAACCGAGCCCTGAGCCGACCATGACTGATCGACCAGCCCAACTCCGTGGCCAACTCCAAGGCCTGCTCGAAGAACTGTCGGGCGAAAGCCTCGACGGCGCGAGCCACGGTGCAAGCTTCCTCGAACTCGGTTTCGACTCGCTCTTCCTCGGCCAGGTCGTCAAACGCATCCAGAAAGTCTTCGGCGTCAAAATCGCCTTCCGCCAATTGATGCGCGAATACCCGTCGATCGAAGCGCTCGCCGACCACCTGATGAAGACCGCAAAACCCGAAGCGCTCCCCGGCACCGCACCTGCACCCGCAAAGCCCGCCGCCGCACCGGCGCCTGCCGCGAAGGTTGCACCAGTCTCGACGCCGATAGTCGCGGCCCAACCCCTTGCGATGCCGCAAATGGCGACCGGCTCCGCTATCGAGAACGTGCTTCAGCATCAACTCGTCGCCATGCAGCAGCTGATCGCACAGCAACTGCAAACCTTGCAAACCATCGCCGGCGTTTCGCCGTCGGTCGCGATGCCCGTGGCCGCGCCGCAGCCCGTCGCGCAGACCCCTGCGCCCGCGCCAAAACCCGCCGCGCCGGAAATCAAGTTCGACGAAGCGACCCCGTCGCGCTTCGCGATGTACAAACCCGGCGCGAAGTCGGCGGTCGACGGCATGACGCCCGCGCAGCAGAGCTTCATCGCCGACCTTGTCGCGAAATACGCGAAGAAATCGCCGACCTCGAAACAGCGCACGCAAGACGCGCGCGCCGTGCTCGCCGACCCGCGCTCGGCCTCCGGCTTCCGCGCCGAATGGAAGGAGATGGTCTATCCCGTAGTGAGCCCGCGCTCGAAGGGCTCGAAGATTTGGGACGCCGACGGCAACGAATATGTCGACCTCGTCAACGGTTTTGGCCAGACGATGTTCGGCCACGCGCCGGACTTCGTCGTCGATGCCGTCACGAAGCAGTTGAAGGAAGGCTTCGCGATCGGCCCGCAATCGCCGCTCGCCGGCGAGGTCGCGCGCCTCTTCGCCGAAATGACCGGCAACGAACGCGTCACCTTCTGCAACACCGGTTCGGAAGCCGTGATGGCCGCGATCCGCGTTGCGCGCACCGTCACCGGCCGCGACAAAGTCGTGGTCTTCGGCGGCGCCTATCACGGCCAGTTCGACGAAGTGCTGGTGAAGCCGGCCGCGTCGAAAGGCCAGCCCGGCGCGTTGCCCGTGGCGCCGGGCATCCCGCAAGACTCCGTCGACAACATCATCGTGCTGCCCTACGCGACGCCCGAGAGCCTCGCTTGGGTGCGCGCTAACGCCGACGATCTCGCCGCCGTCATCGCCGAAACGGTGCAGAGCCGCCATCCCAACTTGCTCCCGCGCGAATTCCTCGCCGAGCTGCGCGGGATCACGCAGGCCTCCGGCACCGCGCTCGTGTTCGACGAGGTCGTCACCGGTTTCCGCGTCCATCCCGGCGGCATGCAAGCGCTCTTCGGCATCAAGGCCGACCTCGCGACCTACGGCAAAGTCGTCGGCGGCGGCATGCCGGTCGGCGTGCTCGCGGGTAAGGCCGAGTTCATGGACGCGCTCGACGGCGGCTTCTGGCGCTTCGGCGACGACAGCGTGCCTGAGACCGCGCCGACCTTCTTCGCCGGCACCTTCGTGCGCCATCCCCTCACGCTCGCCGCCTGCCGCGCCGTCCTTCTCCACCTGAAGGAGAAGGGCCCAAAACTCCAGCAAGACGTGACGGCCAAGACCAAGCGCATGGCCGATGAACTCAACGCGTTCCTTGCCCAGCGCGGAATCAAGACGCGCCTCGAAACCTTCTCGAGCTGGTGCTACGCGAACTTCTCGGCCGAAGATCCGCTGGCAAGCCTCTTCTACGCCCACATGCGCCTCCTGGGCGTCCACCTGCTCGAAGGCTTCCCGTGGTTCGTGACGACCACGCACACGGACGCCGACATCGACTTCATCATCCGCGCCGTCAAGCAAAGCATCGACGCCTTGCAAGCCGCCGGCATCCTGGCGCCGCAGCCGACGGACCCGCGCCCCTCGGGCACGGACGGACCTGCCCGCGCATCTTCGGCGCCGGTCGCAACGCCGAAGCGCGCGAACGGCTCGCTGCCTCACGGCGAAACCGCATGGATCGATGCGCCGCTGACGGAAGCGCAGACCGAAATCTGGCTCGCCGCCGAACTCAGTGAAAGCGCCTCCTGCGCCTTCAACGAATGCGTGACGCTCGATCTCGAAGGCGAACTCAAGGCCGACAGCCTGATCGGCGCGCTCAACGACGTCATCGCGCGTCACGATGCACTTCGCGCCAGCATCGCGCCCTCCGGCGAATACCTCCGCATCGCGGCGGCGCTCAAGCTCGACGTTCCCTTCATCGACCTCGCCCAAGCGCCGGATCGCGACGCACGCCTGAAAACGATCCTCGACGAAGAGGCGCGCGCGCCCTTCGACCTGGCCGATGGTCCCTTGTGCCGCGCCCGCCTCGTGCGCCTGGGTCCGCGCAGCCACGCGCTCGTCTTCACCGCGCACCACATCATCTGCGACGGCTGGTCGATGAGCACCGTCATGAGCGAGCTTGGGCTCTTTTACGCGGCACGCCTCGACGGCACCGCGCCCGACCTCCCCGAAACGCTGCCCTTCCATCGCTACGCGATGGAACGCCACGGGCCGAAGCCCGAAGACGCGCGCATCGAACAATTCTGGCTGAGCGAGTTCAAGGACCTGCCGCCGGTGCTCGATCTCCCGTCGGATCGCCCGCGCCCCGCCGTGAAGTCGTTCCGTGGCGCGACCTACACCGACCACCTCGACGCGACGCTGGTGGGCGCGGTTAAAAAAGCGGGCGCGCGCTACGGCGCCTCCCTCTTCGCCTCGCTCTTCGCCGCCATGCAGGTGACGCTAGGCAAGCTCGGCGGCCAGCGCGACATCGCGCTCACGGTGCCCATGGCCGGTCAAACCCTGATCGAGGATGAAGTCCTGGTCGGCCACTGCGTCGATTTCCTGCCCGTGCGCCTCGCCTTCGACGAGACGGCGCCTTTCGGTGCCTACCTCGATGCGGTGAAGACCAAGCTCCTCGCTGCGATGGATCACCAGGGCTACACTTACGGCACGCTGGTTCACAAACTCGGCGTCAAGCGCGACCCGAACCGCACGCCGATCACCGACGTGCAATTCAATCTCGAAAAATTCGGCAGCGGCCTCGAGTTCGCGGGGTTGGAAGTGACGGCAAAAAGCAACCCGAAAGCCTTCGTCAACTTCGATCTCTTCTTCAACTTGACGGAAAGCCCATCGGGCATCCGCGTCGACGTCGACTACTCGACCGATCTCTACGACGAAACGACGATCAAGCGCTGGATCGGCTACTTACGCACGTTCCTCGCCGCGATGGCGCAAGACCCGACGCGCCCGATCGCCGACTACGCGCTTCTGAACGACGCCGACGTTCGCTGGCTCCTCGACGACATGAACGCGACCGCCGCCTCCTATCCGCGCGACGCGCTCGTCCACGAACTCGTCGCGGCGCAAGCGGCAAAGGTCCCCGACGCCGTCGCCTTCACCTGCAACGACGTGACGCTGACCTACGCGGCGTTGGAGGATCGCGCGAACCATCTCGCACGCCGGCTTGCCGCGTTGGTACCCGACACCGGCGAACGCATCGCGGTCGCCTTGCCGCGCGGGCTCGATCTGCCCATCGCGCTGCTGGCGGTGCTGAAGTCGGGCAACACTTATGTCCCGCTCGATCCCACCCACCCGCCGGCGCGCCTCGCCCAAACGCTGGAAGCCGCCGACATCGTCGCCATCGTCTGCGCCGACGACGCGATCGCCGAGCTCGCAACCGGCATCGAAGTCCTACGCTTGGACCGCCCGCCACCCGACACACCGATCGACGCACCGAAGACCGATCGTCGCCGCCCGGACGCGTCCTCGCCCGCCTACGTGATCTTCACCTCGGGCTCGACGGGAACGCCGAAGGGCGTCGAGGTCACCCATCGCTCGGTCGTGAACTTCCTCTACTCGATGGCGGCGGCACCCGGCTTCACGCGCGGCGACGTGATCGTCGCCGTCACCACGATCTCCTTCGACATCGCGGGCCTCGAATTGTTCCTGCCGCTGCTCGCGGGCGGACGCGCCGTCATCGCCGATCGCGAACAAGTGCGCAGCGGCACGGCGCTGATCGAACTCGTCGAGCGCGCGCGGGCAACGGTGCTGCAGGCGACGCCGTCTCTGTGGCGCCTCTTGCTCGAGGCAGGCTTGAAGCCGAGCCCGCGTCTCAAAATGCTCTGCGGCGGCGAGCCTCTTCCGCGCGATCTGGCGAACCGCTTGGCCTCGGGCGGCGGGGAGTTGTGGAATGTCTACGGCCCGACCGAGACCACGATCTGGTCCTCGGCCGGCCGCGTGAGCGCGGGCGAAGAGCCCATCACCATCGGCGCGCCGATCGCCAACACGCAGATCCACATTCTCGACGCGCGCGACGCACTCGTCCCCGTCGGCGTCACCGGCGACGTCTACATCGGCGGCGACGGTCTGGCCCGGGGGTATTTCAACCGCCCGGACCTGACCGCCGCAGCCTTCCGCGACGTGCGCATCGCGGGGCGCGCACCGCAGCGCCTCTACTGCACCGGCGATGTCGGCCGCCACCTCGCCGACGGCAGCATCCAGCTCCTGGGTCGCAAGGATCACCAGGTGAAGCTGCGCGGCTATCGCATCGAGCTCGAAGATATCGAAGCGCACCTGCGCCGCACGCCGGGCCTCATCGACGCCGCGGCCGCGGTGCAAGCGGCGGGCGACGGCGACGCGCGCCTTGTCGGCTACTACGTCACCGCCGACACGGCCGACATTTCACCGAAGACGCTCGCGCGTCACTTGGGCGCGAAGCTGCCCGACTACATGGTGCCGACGGTCTGGCAGCGCCTCGACGCGCTGCCGATGACCGCGAACGGCAAGCTCGACCGCAAAGCGCTTCCGTCGATCGAATTCTCCGCGCCGCCGCCTGCCGCGGTGCGCGACGCCATCGCCGCGCGCGGCGTGCTCGAAGAAACGGTCGCGCAAGTCTGGGCGGACTTGCTCAAGCGCGAAGACGTCAGCGCCGACACGCATTTCTTCGACGCCGGAGGTCACTCGCTCCTTGCCATGCGCATGATCGCGCGCCTGCAGATCGCGCTGGGGCGCTCGGTCACGATCGCCGAATTATTCCGCGCGCCAAGGCTCGGCGACTTCGCGAAGCTGATCGCGACCGCGAGCGGCGACAGCGACGCGAACAAGATCATCCGCATCCAGCCGAACGGCGCCCGCCCGCCCGTCATCGTCCTCAACAACGCGTGGAACCTCTTCCCGCTGTCGAAGGCGCTGGCGCCCGACCAGCCGATGATCAGCATCCAATTCGTCGACCGCTCGATCCAAGAACCGAAGAAGGCCGGACCCTTCCGCGAAATCGTGGACGAGGCGGTGCGCCTCATCCGCAAAGCACAACCGCACGGCCCCTATGTTCTTCTCGGCCACTGCGTGCTGGGCCCCGTCGCGCTCGAAGCCGCACGGCGGTTGAAGCAGGACAGTGAAGACGTCGATCTCGTGGTGATGCTCGACGCCGAACCGAACCGCAAGTTCAAAGGCATTCCCCTTCACAAGAGCCTCTACAATTATTGGATGCTCGAAGCGCGGCGCCTGCGCTGGTACGTCGGCCTCTATCTCTCCCGCGACGTCAACGCGGCCTACATCTTGGCGCGCTACAAGCTGGCGCATCGCTTAGGGCTTGTACGCATCGTCGGCGCACTCGGTCTCAAGGAACGTTGGTACGAGCAAGACTTCCACACGCAGCACGTCGTCGACGCGTGGATGACCCACATTTCCGCGCCCTACGACGGCGATGTCGTCCTCTACCGCGCGATGCCGCACGAGCGCGAAGGCTTCCTCGATCGCCACTTGCCGTGGGTTCCGAGTTGGAAGTCGATGATCGGCAGCCGCCTGATCGCCGAGGACGTGAAGATCGCGCACGCCGAAATGTTCCGCGAACCCGGCGCCGCCGTCATTGGCCGCCACCTCGCCCAAGTCCTCGAAGCGCTGCGCCTCAGAGGAAGCCTGCCTTCATCCGCATCGGCTGCGCCTTCGGACGCCGCGCCGCGCGAAACACGGCGAACACCAGCCAAAGCCGGGTGAACTAGGCGATATCGCGCCGCGTCAACGCGATCGGTAAGCCGCCCGTGCGGCACGCAACCGCGCCGATGAACCCCGCCGCCGGCACGAAATGCGCGAGCCGCCACGCGTGCCGCGCATCCGCTTCGCCGTCCAGCCGCTCGACAACGGGCGGTGCGTCGCCGGCGACCGACACATCGAAACTGTCGAGCGGACGCGACAGGCCCTCGCCGATCGCCTTCACGATCGCCTCCTTGCGCGTCCAGCAGCGATAGAATCCTGGAAGCTGATCGTCGGCCGCCAGCCCGGCGAGTTGCTCGATCTCCCGCCGCGAAAAGAAGCGCTCCGCGACATCCTCCTTGAGCGGGCGCACGAACTCCACGTCCACGCCCAATTCGAACGCGCGCGCCAGCGCCAGCGCCGCGACACCCTCAGAGTGGCTCAGATTGAATCGGACATCGCCGGCTCCGGCAAGCGCGGGCTTCCCATTCTCCGAATAGGTGAAGCGCAGCGCCGCCGGAGCGCGCGAAAGCTCGCGCCCGAGAATCTCTCGCAACCTGCCGCGACCGACGGTGAAGCGATTGCGATCGCGCTCAAACACGAAGCGTCCCGCACGGGCTCCCTCGTCGTCCGACAGGAAGGCACCTAGGCGCTCCCGCTCGACGTCACCGACATCCAGCGCCCACAGCCACAGGTCGACCTCGACGGTCATTTGTCCGGCGCGCGCCCATAGCGGTCGTCGAAGCGCACGATGTCGTCCTCGCCCAGATAGGCGCCCGACTGCACTTCGATGATCTGGAGCGGAATATGTCCCGGATTCTCCAGCCGATGCTTCACGCCCACCGGTATGAACGTCGACTGGTTCTCGTAGAGATTGAAGGTCTCGTCCGCGCGCGTCACCTTGCCCGTGCCGCGCACGACGACCCAATGCTCCGATCTGTGATGGTGGAGCTGAAGGCTGAGGCTGGAACCAGGATTCACCGTGATCAGCTTCACCTGATAGCGCTCGCCGTGCGCGACGCCTTGGTATTTCCCCCACGGCCGATGCGTGACCGAGTTCTCGCGCACCTCCTTGCGGCCCTTTGCTTTCAACTGGTCGACGATAGCGCGCACGTCCTGCGCGCGATTCTTCGCCGCGACCAGCACCGCGTCGCCGGTGGTGACCACGATCGCATCATCGATACCAAGAACCGCCGTTAGCACGCCTTCCGACCTGACCAGGCAGCCATGCGCGTCCTTCAGCACGACGTCGCCCTGCACGGCGTTGTCCGCTTCGTCGTGCGCGGCGACGTCCCAAATCGCCGCCCAAGACCCGAGATCGCTCCAATCCGATTTCAATGGGCTCGTCGCCGCGCGCGTGGTGCGTTCCATCACCGCGTAGTCGATCGAGATGTTCGGCGACTTCGAAAACTTGCTCTCGTCGAGGCGCAGGAAGCCCAAGTCGCGCCGTGCACTCTCGACCGCGCCGCGTGCCGCCTCCAGAATCTTCGGCTCGTGCAGTTTGAGTTCGGCGAGAAAAACCTGCGGCAGGAACATGAACATGCCGCTGTTCCACACATGGCCGCCTTCGCCGAGCAGCTGCATGGCTTTTGCTTTGTCCGGCTTCTCGACGAATGTGGCGACGGCCATGCAATCGGGCGCACCCTCGAGCTTTTGGCCGACGCGGATATAGCCGTACTCCGTCGCGGCATAGGTCGGCTCGACCCCGAAAGTCATCAGATACTCGGCCCTCGCGCCGTTCGCCGCGGTTTCGACCGATTTACGAAATCCCGCCACGTCGCGAATGATGTGGTCCGATGGCAGAAGCAGAACGATGGCCGACGCGTCGGCGCGCTCGCTCAGAAGCGCGCCGACCGCGGCAGCCGCTGCCGAATTGCGCGCGACCGGCTCAAGCACGATGTCGGCGCCCTCGATCCCGGCCTCGTGCGCCTGCTCGGCGATCAAGAAGCGATACTGCTCGTTGCAAATGATGATCGGCGGCAAGAACGCGTCGGATTTCACGCGCAAAAGCGTTTGCTGCAAAAGCGACTGCTGCGAAACCAAGGGCAGCAACTGCTTGGGCACCGCCTCGCGCGACAAGGGCCACAGCCGAGCGCCGCTTCCCCCTGCCAGGATCACTGGACGTATCTTCATTCGCCCGCTCGCTCCACCG
>JBGOVA010000179.1:0-9187 GCA_041477875.1 Micropepsaceae bacterium
CCCTTTCGAGCGCATTCGTTGAGTCCCTGCGCCGCGTGGACACGCGACGACTGGGTGGCCGGGTCAAGCCCGGCCATGACGATTTTTTTCGCGGGATCGAGATGGACGGCAGTGCCGCACTCAACGCTTGGCGCGAGCAGATCACGCATGTGCGGCGGTTGTCGCCCAAGACCGTCGGCGCGTACATGTACGACGTCGGCAACTTCCTGAATTTTCTGCAGCAGCATCGCGGCGAGGCGGTCGATCTGGCGGCGCTGGGCGACGTGTCGCCGGCGGATGTGCGCGGGTGGCTGGCGCTCAGGCGCGAGGACGGCTTGGGTCCGCGCGGGGTTGCGCGCGCGGTGTCGGCGCTGCGCACATTCTTCATGTTCTTGCAGAAGCAAGGCCACGTCGAGAACATCGCGATTAGGCGCGTGCGGCCGCCGAAGCTGCCGCCCAGTGTGCCCAAGCCGGTGTCGATCGACGGCGCGCAAGCGTTGCTCGACGAAGCGGAGATCATCGGCAAGGAGCCGTGGATCGCGGCGCGCAACGTCGCGGTGCTGACGCTGCTCTACGGCGCGGGGTTGCGCATTTCGGAGGCGCTCGATCTCAACCGCGATGCGCTGCCGCTGCCCGAGGCGCTCGTCATCACCGGCAAGGGCAACAAGCAGCGCGTCGTGCCGATGCTGCCCGAGGCGCGCGCGGCGGTCGACGCCTACGTCAAGATCTGCCCGTTCGACGGCGGGCGCGAGGCGCCGGTGTTCTACGGCGCGCGCGGCAAGCGGCTGAACCCGCGCATCGTGCAAGGCCTGATGCAGTATTTGCGGCGCGCGCTCGGGTTGCCGGAGAGTGCCACGCCGCACGCTTTGCGCCATGCGTTCGCGACGCATCTCCTCGGCGCCGGCGGCGATTTACGCGCGATCCAGGAACTCTTGGGCCACGCGTCGCTGTCGACGACGCAGCGCTATACGAGCGTCGATGAATCGCATTTGCTGAAGGTGTACGAGCGCGCGCATCCGCGCGCGCGCCGGGGTTAGTGCTGTGTCGGAATTGGCAGGCACTCCATGATCTCGACGGAGTCGCCCGGGAATATCGCGAAGTGCGGGTGGTTCTCGAACATCCGTGCCGCGGCCTCGTGCGTTTCGGCGCGGACGACGACATAGCCCGACATGTTGTTCTTGGTATCGGACACGCCGGTGCCGGAGGCGCGTTTCGTCTTCCCCAGCGGTCCGCCTTCGAAGACGACCGCCGCTTTGTGTGTCGTCATCCAGTCGCCCCACCCTTTCATGCCCGCGGCGATCCTCTTTTGCCGCGTCGCCTCGTCCAACTTGTTCCATTCCGCTTGCTGTTGCCCCGGCGAGGACATGCTGCCGAGATAGCTCGCCAGAAACGTTTTCATCCATCACTCCTGTTTTTAAGGGCGCGTGCTCTTAGGGACGCTGGGCGACAAGGGCCGCCACTCTGAAACTTGACACATCGGTTGATATCAACGTAAATGAAGCATGTCAAACCGAAAAGCGGTTCCGCTCGAAACGACGTGGCGGGTTCGCGACCACTGCCTGTGTTTGGCGACGCAACGGGCTGCGCGCGCGCTGGCGCGGCGCTTCGACGACGCGTTTCGCCCCCTCGGGCTGACGAGCGGGCAGTTCTCCCTCCTCATGTCGCTCAATCGCGAGGCGCCGCCGTCCATGGGTGCGGTCGCGACGCTCCTCGCGATGGACCGGACGACGCTGACGGCGAACTTGAAGCCGCTGATCAAGCGCCGCCTTGCGGAAGTTTCGGTCGATCCCGATGACAGACGCGGGCGATTGCTCAAGCTCACGGCCGCCGGCCGCGCGCACCTCAGCGCCGCGGTTCCGATTTGGGAGCGCACGCAAAGGGATGTCGAACGATTGCTGACAAAGAGCGGCCCCGACAGTTTACGCGCGAACTTGCACGCTTTGTCGTGAGGGCGCGGATCGGTCAGAGCGCGTTGAGTTTCCAGATCCAGTAGTTCGCCGCGATGAGCGCGAGGCCATAGGCGACCGACGAACCGACGATCATGACAAGGTAACCTGTTCCGATCAGGTCGAAGGTGCCGTCATAGGTGAACGGTAGTTTCAGGAAGTAGACGAACGAGTTGGGCAGCCACACGATGAACTTCGGGAGGACGCCGCAGCTCCATGAGCTGAGGCCGTATTGTCTGCACGCCTCGCCGAACACGCCCGCTTCGACCAGTTTGTCCGAAAAGAAGAACACGGTGAGGCATGCGGCCGCGAGCCAACCGATGAAGATGCCGAAGACGCGGGGCTGCCACATGTGCCGTAATCTAGGAACAGACGCTTCGACGGCTATATCGCGATTGTGACAGGAGTACGGCGCGACGCCGATCGCGGGCTCAAGCCGACGGTTGCTTGAGGCGGATCCAACGCACGCCCTGGTCGAGGCCGGATTCGCCGATGGGGCGGAAATTGTGGCGTTCGTAGAATTCGAGGGCGCGCGTGTTGGGTTCGTCGACCTTCAGGGAGAGCGGGGCGTCGGCGAATTTTTCGGCGGCTTTGATGAGCGCGGAACCGATGCCGAAGGCCTGCGCGGACGGCTCGACGTAGAGGCAGTGGATGAAGTTGTGCGGGCGGAAGAAGGCAAGGATGCCCAGGATCGCGCCGCGGGCGACGGCGACGTAGACTTCTTCCTCTTCGGCGAAGCTCAGGAAGTCCCGCGCCTTGAAGAAGTTCTCAGGGCGCCATTTGAAGGCGGCGTTGCCGGCGCGTTCGTAGAGCTCGGCGCAGGTTTTGAGCTCGTCGTCGCGGGCGCGGCGGATGGTGACGGGGAGCGTGTTGCAGATCGCTTTCGTCATGCGCGCGCTCCTCACATCTGCATGGTCCAGCCGCCGACGGCCTGGGCCGCCTGGCGAACCGCTTCCGTCAGGGTCGGGTGGGCGTGGCTGGTGCGGGCGATGTCTTCGGCGGCCGCTTGGAATTCGATCGCGAGGGCCGCTTCGGCGATCATGTTGCCGACTTCGGGGCCGATCATGTGGACGCCCAAGACGCGGTCGGTCTTCGCGTCGGCGAGGATCTTCACGAAGCCCTCGGTCGTCGCGTTCGCCCTGGCGCGCGCGTTGGCGGTGAACGGGAATTTGCCGGACTTGTAGGCGATGCCGGCGGTTTTCAATTCTTCTTCGGTCTTGCCGACGGTTGCGACTTCGGGGCTCGTGTAGACGACGGCGGGGATCGCGTCGTAGTTCACGTGGCCCGCTTGGCCGGCGATGATTTCGGCGACGGCGACCGCCTCGTCTTCTGCCTTGTGGGCGAGCATCGGGCCTTCGATCACGTCGCCGATGGCGTAGATGCCGGGCGTCGCGGTGGCGTAGTGTTTGTCTACGGGAATGCGGCCTTTGTTGTCGGTCTTCAAGCCCACCTTGTCGAGGCCGAGACCGTCCGTGTACGGACGGCGGCCGATCGAGGAGAGCGCGATGTCGGTCTCGATCACTTCGCGCGCGCCGCCGGCGGCGGGTTCGATCGCGACTTGCAAGGCGCCGCCTTTGCGTTCGACGCCCACGACTTTCGAGCCGAGTTTGAAGGTCATGCCCTGCTTGGCGAGGATGCGCTGAAAATTCTTGGCGATCTCGCCGTCGAGGCCGGGGGTGACGCGGTCCAGGAATTCGACGACCGTGACCTCGCTTCCCAGGCGGCGCCAGACGGAACCCATCTCGAGGCCGATGTAGCCGGCGCCGATCACAAGCAGGCGCTTCGGCACCGTCGCCAGCGTGAGTGCGCCGGTCGATGAAACGACTGTCTTTTCGTCGACGGTGACGCCGGGCAGCGGCGTCGGTTCGGAGCCGGTGGCGATGATGATGGTCTTTGCCTCGACGGTGCGCGAGGTGCCGTCGCTGCCGCGGATTTCGACGCGGTTGCCGCCGGCGAAGGCGCCGGTGCCGAAGACGTGTTCGACCTTGTTCTTGCGGAAGAGGAATTCGACACCCTTCGTCAGGCCGTCGACGGTCTTGTCCTTGTGGGCCATTATCGCGGCGAGGTCGAAGGCCACCCCGTTCGTCTTGATGCCGAGTGCTGGGTAGTGCGTTTTGGTTTCTTCGTAGAGTTCCGAGACGCGCAGCAGGGCCTTTGACGGAATGCAGCCGATGTTGAGGCAGGTGCCGCCGAGGCGGTTGCGTTTTTCGACGCAGAGCGTTCGCTTGCCCAATTGGCCCAAGCGGATGGCGGCGTTGTAGCCGCCGGGGCCGCCACCGATGACCACAGCGTCGTAGAGGTCGCTCATTCGTTTCGTCTCTAGATTTCGAGAACCAAGCGCTCGGGCGCTTCGAGGCATTCCTTGACGCGCACCAGGAACGTCACCGCATCCTTGCCGTCGACGATGCGGTGATCGTAGGAGAGGGCCAGATACATCATCGGGCGGATCTCGACCTTGCCGTCGATGGCGACCGGGCGCTGTTCGATCTTGTGCATGCCGAGGATGCCGGACTGCGGCACGTTGAGAATGGGCGTCGACATCAGCGAGCCGTAGACGCCGCCGTTCGAGATCGTGAACGTGC
Source organism: Micropepsaceae bacterium (assembly GCA_041477875.1). Classification (GTDB taxonomy): domain Bacteria; phylum Pseudomonadota; class Alphaproteobacteria; order Micropepsales; family Micropepsaceae; genus SZUA-430. The sequence continues at coordinate 4,508 of JBGOVA010000179.1, forward strand.
CGCCCTGCAGCTCGTCGAGTTTCAGCTTGTTGTCGCGGGCGCGCAGGCCGAAGTCGTTGATGCGCTTTTCGATGTCGGCGAAAGTGAGCGCGTCGGCTTCGCGCAGGACGGGCACGACGAGGCCGCGCTCGGTGCCGACGGCGACGCCGATGTCGTAGTAGTTCTTGTAGACGATCTCGTCGCCCTCGATCTCGGCGTTGACGGAGGGGATTTCCTTCAGCGCAATGATGCAGGCTTTGACGAAGAAGCTCATGAAGCCGAGGCGCACGCCGTAGCGTTTCTCGAAAATATCCTTGTGCGCGGCGCGCAGATGCATGATCTGGGACATGTCGACCTCGTTGAAGGTCGTGAGCATGGCCGCGGTGTTTTGCGCTTCCTTGAGGCGCAGCGCGATCGTCCGGCGCAGGCGCGACATCGGCACGCGCTCTTCGCGCGCGGCTTGATGGCGGGGGCCCGCGGGCGGTTGATAGACGGGGCGCGGCTCGTTGGCGCGCGCTTCGATCGCCGAGAGGACGTCGCCCTTGGTCACGCGACCGTCGCGGCCCGAGGCTTGGATCGATTGCGGCGCGAGGTTCGCTTCCTCGGCGATTTTGCGAGCGGAAGGACTCAAGACCGGTGCTTGCGTAGCGACCGCGCGGCTCGGCTGCGGCGCGGCTTGCGGCGCGGGTTTTGGCGCGGGCGCGGGCGTTGCCGCTTTCGGCAGAGGCTGCGGTTTCGGCGGAGGCGCGGCGGCGGCGCCGGTGCTTTCGCCGATCGTGCCGAGGATGCCGCCGACGGCGATCGCGGTTCCGGGCTGGACGCGAATTTCGGAGAGCACGCCGGCTTGGGGGGCGGGCACTTCGACCGTCACCTTGTCGGTTTCGAGTTCGACCAAGGGTTCGTCGGCGCGCACGGTGTCGCCCTGGCTCTTCAGCCATTTGGCGACGGTGGCTTCCGTCACCGATTCGCCCAAGCCCGGCACGCGGATTTCAATCGTCATTCGATCGTCTCTCAGTCCAATGCGTCAGAGGGTCAGCGCGTCGTCGAGGAGCGCTTTCAATTCGGATTGATGGCGGCTCATCTGCCCCGCCGCGGGCGATGCCGCCGCATGGCGTCCGGCATAGCGGGCGCGCGGCGATTTCGCGCCGATGCGATGCAAGACCCATTCGAGGTTGGGCTCCATGAAGGTCCAGGCGCCCATGTTCTTCGGCTCTTCCTGCGCCCAGACCATGTCGGCCTGACGGAAGCGGCCGAGCTCGGTGACGAGGGAGCGCGCGGGGAACGGATAGAATTGCTCGACGCGCAACAGATAGACGTCGTTGGTGCCGCGCTCTTCGCGCTCTTCCAAGAGGTCGTAGTAGACCTTGCCGGAGCACAGCACGACACGCTTGATCTGGTCGTCTGGGACGAGCTTCACCGCGACCGAGGCCGGATTCGATTGCGCGTCGTCGTGCAGCACGCGGTGGAACGACGTGCCGCTCGCCATCTCCGCGAGTTTCGAAACGCAGCGCTTGTGGCGCAGCAGCGATTTCGGCGTCATTAGGATCAGCGGCTTGCGGAAGTCGCGGTGGATCTGGCGGCGCAGCGCGTGGAAGTAATTCGACGGCGTCGAGATGTTGCCGACCTGGATGTTGTCCTCGGCGCAGAGCTGGAGGAAGCGTTCGAGGCGCCCGGAGGAATGTTCAGGCCCCTGCCCTTCGTAGCCATGGGGCAGCAGCATGACGAGGCCCGACATGCGCAGCCACTTCTTTTCGCCCGAGACGATGAACTGGTCGATCAGAACCTGCGCGCCGTTGACGAAGTCGCCGAACTGCGCCTCCCACAGGACCAACGCCTTGGGTTCGGCAAGCGTGTAGCCGTATTCGAAGCCGAGTGCTGCTTCCTCCGACAGGAAGGAATCCACCACTTCGAATTCGCCCTGGGTTTCGCTGACGTTTTGCAGCGGATGGTAGCGTTCCTCGGTTTCCTGATCGACGAACGCGGAATGGCGCTGGCTGAAGGTGCCGCGGCTTGAGTCCTGGCCCGCGAGACGGACGTGATAGGTCTCGTTCAGCAAGGAGCCGAAGGCGAGCGCTTCGGCGGTCGCCCAATCGATCCCCTCGCCCGTTTCGATCATCTGCGCCTTTTGCTGCAGCAGGCGCTGGATCGTTTTGTGCAAGTTGAAGCTCGCCGGGGCGCGCGTGAGGGCGCCGCCGACTTTCTTCAGCGTATCGAGCGGCACCGCCGTGTCGCCGCGGCGTTCTTCGCCTTCCGCGACCTTCATGCCGGACCAGGCGCCGTCGAGCCAGTCGGCGCGGTTGGCCTTGAAACCTTCGGCGGCTTGCAGCGCTTCGTTGAGGCGCTTTTCGAACGCGGCTTTCATCACCGCCACTTCGTCGGCGGTGACGGTACCTTCGTCGATGAGACGCTTCCCGTAGATGGCGAGCGTCGTCGCGTGCGCCTTGATGGCCTTGTACATCAAGGGCTGGGTGAACATCGGCTCGTCGGTTTCGTTGTGGCCGAAGCGGCGATAGCAGAAGATGTCGAGAACGACGTCCTTGTGGAATTTCTGACGGAATTCGGTGACGACGCGGGCGCAGTAGACGACGGCTTCCGGGTCGTCGCCGTTCACGTGGAAGATCGGCGCTTGCACCATCAGCGCGACGTCCGAGGGATAGGGCGACGAGCGCGAGTGCATCGGCGCGGTGGTGAAGCCGATCTGGTTGTTGACGACGACGTGGATCGTGCCGCCGGTGCGGAAACCCTTCGTGCCCGACATCGCGAAGCATTCAGCGACGATGCCCTGCCCCGCGAACGCCGCGTCGCCGTGCATCAGAACGGGGATGACGCTCGTGCGTTCGATCTTGTCTTTGTGCTGATGCTGCTTCGCGCGCGCTTTGCCCAGCACGACCGGATTGACCGCTTCGAGATGCGAGGGGTTCGCCGCGAGCGAGAGATGAACCTTGTTGCCGTCGAACTCGCGATCGGAGGAGGCGCCGAGGTGATACTTCACGTCGCCCGAGCCGCCGACATCATCCGGGTTCGAGGAACCACCTTGGAATTCGTGGAAGATGGCGCGGTAGGGCTTTGCCATCACATTGGCGAGCACGTTCAGGCGGCCGCGATGGGGCATGCCGATCGAGATTTCCTTGGCGCCCAGCTTGCCGCCGACCTTGATGATCTGTTCGAGGGCCGGGATCAGCGGTTCGGCGCCGTCGAGGCCGAAGCGTTTGGTGCCGACGAATTTCACGGCGCTGAAACGCTCGAAGCCTTCGGATTCGATGAGCTTGTTCAGGATCGCCTTCTTGCCCTCAGGCGTGAAGGTAATGTCCTTGCCCGGACCTTCGACGCGCTGTTGCAGCCAGGATTTTTCGTCCGGGTCGGCAATGTGCATGAACTGGATGCCGATCGAGCCGCAATAGGTGCGGCGCAGGATGTCGAGCATCTGGCGCACGGTCGCGAATTCGAGGCCGAGCATGCCGTCGATGAAGATCGGGCGGTCGAGGTCGCCGTCGCCGAAGCCATACGACTGCGGATGAAGCTCGGGGTGCGGTTCGCGCTTGGTCAGTTTCAAGGGATCGAGGTCGGCCTCCAAATGACCGCGCACGCGATAGGCGCGGATCATTTGAATAGCGCGCACGGTGTCGACGACGGCGCGGCGTTCCTCGGCCGCGGTGAGTGCGGGCGCGCGCTGCGCCAGCGTTTGCTGCAGCTCGCGAACGTTGGAGTCGCGCGTGGGGGCGTCGCGGACCGGCGTGGGCTTTGCGCCCTTCGCCTCGGGCTTTGCGAACGGCGCGGCGCCGGTCAGCGCGCGCGTGGTTTCGTCGGCGGGTTCGGGCCAATCGGTGCGCGCCCATGACGGACCGCGCGCCGTGCTCCCACGTTCGGCGATGCCGGCGAAGAACGAGCGCCAGCTTTCGTCGACCGAACTCGGGTCGGCCTGAAAGCGCGCGTACAAATCTTCGATGAAGGCCGCGTTCGCGCCGTAGAGGAACGACGTCGCTTCGAAGATGTCGTTCGAGCGGTCGTCTTTGGGTTGGGGGCTGGCCATCGGGTCCGTCTCAGTAACCAGATGCTATGTAGCTCTGGGGCAGCTAACGCCTAATTACCTTTCAGCACGCGCGAGAGCGTCGTGCCCAGCGCGGCCGGTGAGTCGGCGACTGTAATGCCTGCGGCGCGCATCGCCTCGATCTTTCCTGAGGCCGTGCCTTTACCGCCGGAGACGATCGCGCCCGCGTGGCCCATGCGACGGCCAGGCGGCGCGGTCACGCCCGCGATGAAGCCCACGACCGGTTTTTTGACCTTAGAGCGCTTGAGGAAATCCGCCGCGTCTTCTTCGGCAGAACCGCCGATTTCACCGATCATAATGATGGACTTAGTTTCCGGATCGGCAAGGAACATCTCCAAGACATCGATGAAATTGGTGCCGTTGACGGGGTCGCCGCCGATGCCGACGCAGGTCGTCTGACCGAGGTTTGCGGCGGTCGTCTGGGCAACCGCCTCATAAGTGAGCGTGCCGGAGCGCGAGACGATGCCGACGGAGCCGCGCTGATGGATGTGGCCCGGCATGATGCCGATCTTGCACTCGCCGGGCGTGATGACGCCGGGGCAGTTCGGGCCGACGAGGCGCGTTTTCGAGCCCTGCAGCGCGCGCTTCACCTTGACCATGTCGAGAACGGGGATGCCTTCGGTGATGCAGACCGCGAGCGCGATGCCGGCATC
>JBGOVA010000167.1:0-10292 GCA_041477875.1 Micropepsaceae bacterium
CGGAGGCGCCGGAGGTGTTGACTATCGTGGGCGGCCTCGTGATCTTTTCGGCGGCGGCCTACATCACCATCCGCGAGGCGCAACTCGCGCGGCGAGTCGTTCCCGTCGCCATCGGTCCGGAAGAGTGATGAGCGCAAACGTCGTGACTGGCTGCTTCTTGTTCACAGCAGGGCGGGCAGGATGACGGGGATCGCTGGGACGACGGCGATGATCAGCGCGACGAGCGCGAGCCAAGTGGAGTTCGACCAATAGCTCGCCGCCAGAACGGCCAGGGCCGCGAGCATTGCGCCGATCGTCATGATCAGGAAGCCGTTCGCCATGCCGTGGCCGGCTGCGTCTTGGACCGCCGCCTGCGTGGTCCAATAGAGCATCACCGCGCTCGCCACATCGACGGCGAGCGCGACCAGCGTCGCGATCTGGAGCAGCACCCTCATCGCGCTACTGCGCGGCGGCGACCGCGCGTTTCGCCATTACCGTCACGAGATGGGCGCGGTATTCGGCGCTGCCGTGGAGGTCGCTGTTGAGGTTGCCGGGCGAGACTTTGATGTTCGCGACCGCGTCGGAGGTGAAGGATTTGGCGAGGGCTGCTTCCATCGCGCTTTCGCGGAAGACGCTGGAGGCCGCGCCCGTGACGGCGACGCGCACGCCGGCCTTGGTTTTGGCGACGAAGACGCCGACCATGGCGTAGCGCGACGCGGGGTTCGGGAATTTCATGTAGGCGGCCTTTTCAGGCACGGGGAAGGCGACCTCGGTGATGATCTCGCCTTCCTCGAGCGCGGTTTCGAACATGCCGGTGAAGAAATCGTCGGCGTTGATGGTGCGCGAGGTCGTCTTGATCGTGGCGCCGAGGGCGAGCGCGGCGGCGGGATAGTCGGCCGCCGGATCGTTGTTCGCGATCGAGCCACCGAGCGTGCCCATGTGGCGCACGGCCGGGTCGCCGATGTGGGCGGCAAGCGTCGCGAGGGCCGGGATCGCTTTCTGGACCTCGGACGAGGTCGCGACCTCGTTATGTTTCGCGCCGGCGCCGATCGTGACCGCGCCGCCCGCGACTTTGATACCGTTCAGGCCGCCGATGGCGCCGAGGTCGATCAAGGCGGTCGGCTGCGCGAGGCGCTGCTTCAGCGTCGGGATCAGGGTTTGGCCGCCAGCGAGGAATTTGGCGTCGCCGTTGCTCTCGAAGAGTTTGCGCGCCTCGTCGAGCGACTTGGGGCGGAAATATTGGAATTGGTACATAGCGGTCTCCTCAATTCATGTCATTGGCGAAGCGCACCTTATCGTCGGCTTTGCCTGCGAGAACTTCCTTCGCGAGGTTCTCAAGATAGGGCGCGCCGCGGTGCGGTTTCTTGGTTTCGGGATCGATCGTCTCGACGGTTTTCAGTTGGTCGAAGTATGTCTTCGCTTCGTCGACACGGCCGAACTTGTAGGAATAGAAGCCGAGGATGTAGAGCGCTTCGAGAAGATCGTCGCCCTTCAGGTTGCCGGCCCGGAACATCTTCAGATAGAGGTCGAACGCCTTCTTGCGGTATTCGTCGGCGACGGGCTTGGCGCGGTATTGCCAGGCGAAATAGCGCAGCAGGTAGGCGCGGAACGCATCGTCGTGGTCGCGCAGGGCGTAGATCTTCTCGAGGTGCCGCAGGAGCGCTTCGGAGATGCCGCCATGTTCGGCCTGGAGCTTGGGTCCGAAATTCGCTTGCGCGAGGTAGGCGGCGATGCGCGCTTTTTCGGCGTCGCTGAATTGCCCGAACTCGTGCGGGAAGCTCACATAGCCGCTCGCCTCGCAACGCCAGATCCACATCGGATAGTCGAGCGGCGAGAAGATGAGGTCGTATTTCGACGACCAGCTGCGGACGTAGTCGCCATAGGACGCGAGCACCGGCGCATCGCATGTCTTGCCCGGCGCGAAGGGATCGGGCTTCGAGCCCGGCGCAAAGGTGATCGCGTGGACCGATCCGGCGCTTATCAGCGGCGCCAGCGATGCGGCCAAGACGATCAACGGCATACGCATCAGCCGCGCGCCTGAAGTGTTTGCCAGACGCGTGCCGGGGTCGCGGGCATTTCGAATTCCTTGACGCCGAGCGCGTCGGTGACCGCGTTGATGACAGCGGCGGGGGAGGCGATGGCGCCGGCTTCGCCGCAGCCTTTGACGCCGAGCGGATTGGACGGGCAGGGCGTGACGGTGAGGCCGAGTTTGTAGTTCGGCACGTCGTCGGCACGCGGCATGGTGTAGTCCATGTACGAGCCGGTGATCAGTTGGCCGGACTCCGTGTCGTAGACGCCGTGTTCGAGCAACGCCTGGCCGATGCCTTGGGTGATGCCGCCTTGGACCTGGCCCTCCACGATCATCGGGTTGATGACGTTGCCGAAATCGTCGACGGCGACGAAGTTCGCGATCGTGGTCACGCCCGTTTCGGGGTCGATCTCGACCTCGCAGATGTGGCAGCCGGCGGGGAAAGTGAAGTTCGTCGGGTCGTGGAAAGCGCTTTCTTTCAAGCCGGGCTCTATCTCTGACGTCGGGAATTTGTGCGCGATATAGGCGTTGAGCGCGACCTCGTGGAAGGCGAGCTTGCGGTCGGTGCCGGCCACTTTGAACTCGCCGTTCTCGAACACGATGTCGGCGAGGGAGGCTTCGAGCACGTGGGCGGCGATGCGCTTGGCCTTGGCTTCGATTTTGTCGAGGGCGCGCGAGATCGCCGTCATGCCGACGGAGGTGCGCGAGCCGTAGGTGCCCATGCCGAATTGCACGGACGCGGTGTCGCCGTGGATAATCTCTATGTTTTCCATCGGGATGCCGAGGCGCCCGGCGACGACTTGCGCGAAGGTCGTCTCATGACCTTGGCCGTGGCTATGGGCGCCGGTGAAGACCTCGACGCCACCGGTCGGTGTGACGCGGACTTCGGCCGACTCCCAAAGGCCGACGCCCGCGCCGAGCGAGCCGACGGCGGCAGAGGGGGCGAGGCCGCACGCCTCTATATATGTCGAGAAGCCGATGCCGCGCAGTTTGCCGCGCGACTTTGCTTCCGCCTTGCGGGCCGGGAAGTTCTTGTAGTCGACGATCTTCAGCGCCTCGTTCAGCGAGGCTTCGTAGTCGCCGGCGTCATAGTTCATGATCACGGGCGTCTGATGCGGGAATTCGCGCACGAAATTCTTGCGGCGGAATTCGACCGGGTCGATTTTGAGCTGGCGCGCGGCCTCCTCGACGATGCGTTCGACGACGAAGGTCGCTTCGGGGCGGCCGGCGCCGCGATAGGCGTCGACGGGGGCGGTGTTCGTGTAGACGGCGTCGACCTCGCAATAGATTGCGGGGATGGCGTATTGGCCTGAGAGAAGGGTGCCGTAGAGGTAGGTAGGCACGGAGGACGAGAACGTCGACATGTAGGCGCCGAGGTTCGCGATTGTCTTTACGCGAAAGCCGGTGATGCGCGCGTCGGCGTCTAGCGCTAGTTCAGCCGAGGTCACGTGGTCGCGGCCGTGGGCGTCGGACATGAAGGATTCCGAGCGTTCGGCCGTCCACTTGACGGGGCGGTTCACTTTCTTGGCGGCCCAGGTGCAGACGACCTCTTCGGCGTAGATGAAGATTTTCGAACCGAAGCCGCCGCCGACGTCAGGCGCTACCACGCGCAGCTTGTGTTCCGGGGCAATGCCGATGAAGGCCGACATCACGAGGCGCGCGACGTGCGGGTTCTGGCTCGTCACATATAAAGTGTAGCCGCCGGTGCCGTCGTCGTATTCGCCGACGCACGCGCGCGGTTCCATCGCGTTGGGGATCAGGCGATTGTTGATGAGGCTCAACTTGACCGTGTGTGCCGCCCTTTTGAACGCGGCTTCCGTCTCGGCCTTATTCCCGATTTCCCATTGATAGATCGTGTTGCGCGGCGCCTCGGCGTGAAGCTGGGCGGCGCCGGCGCTCTGCGCCTTGGCCGGATCGACGACGGCGGGAAGTTCCTCGTATTCGACCTTGATGAGTTCGGAGGCGTCGCGCGCGAGCGCGTGGGTCTCGGCGATGACGATGGCGACGTGGTCGCCGACATAACGGACCGTGTCGCTGGCGAGCGCGGGATGCGCGCCGGCCTTCATTTGCGAACCGTCTTTCGAGGTGATCATCCAGCCGCAGATCAAGCCGCCGATCTTGTCGGCGGTGAGATCGGCGCCGGTGAAAACCGCGACGACGCCTTTCTTCGCGCGTGCAGCACTGGTGTCGATGCTTTTGATCTTCGCGTGCGCGTGGGGTGAGCGCAAAAAATAGGCATGCGCTTGACCTGGGCGACTGATGTCGTCGGTGTAGCGGCCCTGTCCCGTTATGAAACGGTGATCCTCTTTCCTTTTGACTCCCGAGCCGATGATGGAGGCGGTCATGCGTGCGCCCCCTTCATCTCGTTTGCCGCGGCGTGGATCGCCTTGACGATGTTCTGATAGCCGGTGCAGCGGCAGAGATTGCCTTCGAGCTGCTGGCGGATCGTCGTCTCGTCGAGGTTCGGGATGCGGCGGATCATGTCGACCGCGGTCATGATCATGCCCGGCGTGCAGAAGCCGCACTGCAACCCGTGATGTTCCTTGAACGCGGCCTGCACGGGATGAAGCTTGCCGTCTTTGGCAAGGCCTTCGATCGTCGTGACCTGCGCACTTTCGGCTTGGAGGGCGAGCATCGTGCAGGACTTCACGGCCTTGCCGTTCACGTGGACGACGCAGGCGCCGCATTGGCTTGTATCGCAACCGACATGCGTGCCGGTCAGGCGCAGGTTTTCACGCAGGAAGTGGACGAGAAGCGTGCGTGGTTCGACTTCACCGCTGACGGCCTTGCCGTTCACGGTCATGGCTACGCCGGGCATGCGGAGTCTCCTTTATTATAGTGCGACGGTGAGCGCGGGTCGGGCGCGTGGTAGTCGTGCAGGGGGCGGCGCTCGTTATTTCAAGGTTTTCACGGGCTGAATGCCCGGTCAACCATACGGCTAGAGCAGCAGTACCGCCAACACCAATACGATTGCGGCGATGATGATCACGGCGGGGAGCCACGACGGCGGTTCGAAGAGGCTGGTGCCGCGATTGTCGTTCGCAGGTGCGGCAAGCTTGTCGGCCCTCGCCTCCACGACGACCGGCGGTTTGACCTTACCGCCGGCGAGGTCGCTGAACTTGTCGAAGAAGTCGTCGGCCATTTTCTTCGCGGCGCCGTCGACCAGGCGCTGCCCCAACTGCGCGAGCTTGCCGCCGATCGTCGCCTTGACCGTGTAGCGCAGGATCGTCGCGTCGCCGTCGGGAACCAACGTGATCTTCGCCTCGCCCTTGGCGAAGCCGGCGGCGCCGCCGGAACCTTCACCCGTTAACGTGTAGCCTTCGGGCGGATTCAAATTCGACAGAACGACTTTGCCTTTGAAGCGCGCGCTGACCGGGCCGATCTTCGCCTTCGCCGTCACTTCAAGTTCGCTGTCGGACAATTTGTTAAGTTCTTCGCAGCCGGGAATGGCTTGGCGCAAGATTTCCGGGTCGTTCAACGCGGCCCACACGCGCTCACGCGGCGCGGCGATTTTGTATTCTCCAGTCATGTCCATGCGTGCGGAACTCCGGGCGTTGTGATACATCTCACGACTGAAGGCAGCGCGCCGTCAACATCGATGGCGAAAATGTGGCGAAGCGCGATAGCAAGTTGTGCGGCATGTGTGGACGCGCGCAAAAGGTAACTTGTCATCCACACCTAACTCCGTTTCGCGCCGCGATTGATTCGCAACCTGTCTTCCGCTTCATAAAATTGTTGTGTATGGTTTGGGGACAACCTGCAGCATTTGCATGGAATGCCAAGCAGGTGAATTCAAGGAGTGCGTTTAGTGGACACACCGATAATAGATCCTCCGGATAGTGGGGCCATTCGGGTTAAGGGAACAGTGAAGTGGTTCGATCCCGTGAAGGGGTTCGGTTTTATCGTTTCGAAGGACGTGAGTGGGGATGTCCTTCTGCATCGCACGGTTGTCGAAGAGTACGGATGCGCGACAGTACTCGAAGGCGCGACAGTCGAGTGCGACGTGATCCAAAAGGTCAAGGGTTTGCAAGCGCGTAAGCTGCACAGCCTCGACAACAGCACCGCGTCGAGCGGCGGCCCCGTCAACGGACATGCGCACGGTCCGAACGGCGGCAACGCGAACGGCTCGGCGAAGCGCGTGACGCGCGATCGCGAAATCCTCGTGGAACCGACGGGTCCGGCGATCGAGGCCGAGTGCAAGTGGTTCTCGCGGCCGAAGGGTTACGGGTTCGTCGTCGCGCGCGGCGGCTCGGAGGACGTGTTCGTGCACATGGACCTTCTGCGCAAGCACGGCATTCGCGAATTGCGACAGAACCAACGCGTCCTCGTACGCTTCGGGCGCGGGTCGAAGGGGTTAACGGCAACAGAGATCCACCTGGTCCCGGAGGGGCCGGGTTCTTTGAAGCCCTTTCGACTGACGACACCGGCTGAATTCGAAGCGCGGCCGTAAAGGCTGGCGTTAAGACGGAAAAACGGGGCGCCGCTGCGGCGCCCTTTTTTCTTGGTCGCGCATTCCCTTGGAGTTGGGGCGTTGCCGCAGACGTTCCTTCGCGCCTATCGTGAGGCCCATGCACTTTATTCTCTATCTCGTGGTGGCGATGGCCGCGCCCGTCGTGTTGACGCCGGGCGAGGCGCCGAAGCTCGAGCGCGTCGCCATCGACACCGCGAAGGGCGAGCGCGTGTTCATGGTCGAGGTCGTGCGGGAGGAAACCGAGCGCAATCGCGGCCTCATGTTCCGCCACAGTCTGCCCGACGACGGCGGCATGCTGTTCGATTACGACGCGCCGCAGGAGATCGAGTTCTGGATGAAGAACACGTTCATCCCGCTCGACATCATCTTCATCGACGCCGGCGGGCACGTCATCACGATCGCGGCGAACACGACGCCGCTCAGCCTCGAGCGCATTCCGTCCGGCGGAGCGGTGCGCGGCGTCTTGGAAGTGAAGGGCGGCGTGTCGGCGAAGCTTGGCATCAAGGTCGGCGATCGCGTGCGCTATGCTTGGTTCGATCAGACGAAATGACCGCGAGCGACGAGGCGCCGCCCGAAGGTTTCGTCCTGAGCGCGTCGCGCGGGCCGTTCACAACGCATAACGGGCCGGTCTACCACAAAGTGGAAGGCGATCGTTTCTGGCAGGGTTTTCGCGCGCTGCCGCGCCACTGCAACGGCGTCGGGATTGTGCACGGCGGATGGCTGAGTTCATTCGCCGACGGCTTGCTCGCGATGTCGGTGTGGCGCGCGGCGAAGGCGCGGTCGGTGACGCTGAGATTGAATGTCGACTTTCTGGGAATGGTCAGGCCCGGCGAATGGGTGGAGGGGAGCGCTCACGTCACGCGTGCGACGCGTTCGCTCGCCTTCGCGCGCGCGGAGGTGACCTGCGGCGGACGCAAAGTGTTAACGGCGGAGGGCGTGTTCAAGTTGATGACGGGAAGCGGCGCTAGGGCGACGAGGTAGCCGGGCGTCTTGGCGCTTGCTGAAACGCCCGCGACTCCATAGTTTCCGCCGCTCGGGGCGTAGCGCAGCCTGGTAGCGCATCTGCTTTGGGAGCAGAGGGTCGCGTGTTCAAATCACGCCGCCCCGACCAATTACTTCGCGCGCCGGCGCCGTGGTTTTCCCGCCGCTTCAATTGTCTCCGCATCCATCGCGTGTAATCGCGCGTATATGCCTGCGAAAGAAGCAGTTTTCGGCGTGCCTGCCAAAATTGGCAAGTCGGGCGACGAGGCCTCAACACATTTGTTTTGTAGATGCGCGGGCGCGAGATTGCATGCCGGTTCGGACTCGTTGATCTTGAAGAGAACATGCATGCAATGCTTGGAACCGTGGATACAACGCTCAGTTGATTTCTTCATCGGGTGCGGGTGGACGTCTTCGTGACTTTTCGCACATCAATGTCTTGGGTCATTCACTTCGACTTTCCCTCCTAAGAATTGTGAACTTGCAGACTCTTTCCTTTCAGTTCAGGAAATTTACTCAAACTGCACTCATCGAATCGAACAGGAGTATTTGGTGCGTACTGATATTTCCTTTAACAGCGCCGGTTTGACTTGCCGGGGGTGGCTCTACCGGCCCGACAATGCGCCGGGGTCTTGCCCGGTCATCGTGATGTCTCACGGCATCACGGCGGTGAAGGAGCAGTATCTGGACTCCTACGCCCGGCGCTTTGCGGGCGAAGGTTTTGCCGTACTGGTGTTCGACTATCGCTTCCTGGGCTCGAGCGAGGGCACGCCGCGGGGCCAGGTGATCCCCCAGCTGCAGCATGAGGACATCCGCGCCGCGCTCAGTTTCGTCAGCGGCGTTCGCGGCATCGACGCCGAGCGCATCGGGCTTTGGGGCACGTCGTTTTCGGGCGGGCATGCGCTCTTCATGGGGGCGCTCGACCCACGCGTGAAGGTCGTCGTGGCGCAGGTGCCGGCGCTCAACATCCCGCATGCGCTGATCGCCTTGATCACGCGCGAGGTCTTCAACGGCCTGCTGCACACCCTGGCCGACGACCAGGCCGTGCGCAATGCTGGTGGGGAAGGGGCGTCGCTGCCAGTCGTCGGCCCGCCGGGGCAGCCGGCCTTTCTGGCGACCAGCGATGCCTATGAGTGGTTCACAAGTTCGGCCAAAATGGCGCCGAATTGGCTCAACAGCATCTCGCTCGAATCCGTTGCGCGCGGGGCGGAATACGTGCCCGACGCCTTCATCGAGCTGATCTCGCCCAAGCCGCTTTTGATGCAGGTGGCGACCAAGGACAGTTTGATTCCGGCGGCCCTGGCGCGTCAGGCGTTCCACCGCGCAGGCGAGCCCAAGAAGCTCGAGCTTTACGAATGCGGGCACTTCGATCCTTACGCGAACGAGCCGTGGCATGGCCAGTTCCTGGAGTCGCAGGTGCGCTGGTTCAAGGAGCATCTCTAAGCGCGCGCTTGATCTGAGGCGGGTGTTGACGCTAGGGGTCACCCCCGTCGAAACAAGTGACCTTGCGGCCCGCCCCATGCTTGCACGCATCTACAAGCCCACCCGCAACGCGATGCAGTCGGGCCAAGCCAACACCAAGGAGTGGGTGCTCGAGTTCGAGCCGGAAGAGGCGCGCCGGATCGAGCCACTCATGGGCTGGACGAGTTCGGGCGACATGAAGGGCCAGGTGCGGCTCAGCTTCGACAACCGGGACGAGGCGGTTGCCTACGCGGAGCGCCACCGGATCCCCCACCAAGTCTTTGAACCCAAAGAGGTTAAGCGCTCGGTCAGAGCTTACGCCGATAATTTCAAGTATACTCGCAAGGGTCTCTGGACCCACTAATGCGTCCACGCATCGGCCCCGTAGCTCAGCGGATTAGAGCAACTGCCTTCTAAGCAGTGGGTCGGAGGTTCGATTCCTCCCGGGGTCACCAATCAGCGATCTGAGGCATTGCGGAGGGTTGGCGAGCGGATTGGCAAACCAGTCATGATTTGGAAATCGCACCACCGCTAGCCTGCCTCGTTGACGAACGGCTGAGTTGCTTCGACGACGTTATTCGCAGTTGCGGGTGTGGTGCGGCTCAAATTCGCCGAAATGCGTCGTTCGCAATGTTGTATCGTGCGCTGCGAGCGCCTTAGCCCACTTTTTCCAGAGCAGCGCGCGCATCCTATCTGCAGTCGTATTTTCTAAATTAGAATCATTCTAATTCAATTGACGGTGCTTGTCCGAACCGTCTAGGTTCTCGTCGTTCGTAATACGCCGAAGCATTGTCGCGTTCGAACAGTGAAAAAAAGCAGAACACGATCGGAGTTAATATGGACGGTGAAACCAAATGCCCGGTATTGGGCGGCGCTCGCAGACACACGTCGGCTGGAGCCCACACAAATGCCGCCTGGTGGCCGAATCAGCTCAACCTGAAGATTTTGCAGCAGAACTCGCCCCTGTCCGATCCGATGGGCAAGGCGTTCAACTACGCTGAGGAGTTCAAGAGCCTCGATCTCAATGCCGTGATCAAGGACCTTCATGCCTTGATGACCACGTCGCAGGACTGGTGGCCGGCCGACTATGGCCACTATGGTCCGTTCTTCATTCGCATGGCGTGGCACAGCGCAGGCACGTACCGCATCGGCGACGGCCGCGGCGGCGCGGGCTCCGGAACACAGCGCTTTGCACCGCTCAACAGCTGGCCGGACAACGTGAACCTCGACAAGGCGCGCCGGCTGCTCTGGCCGATCAAACACAAGTACGGCCGGAAACTCTCCTGGGCCGATCTCATGATTCTCGCCGGTAACGTCGCTCTGGACTCGATGGGGTTCAAGACGTTCGGTTTCGGAGGCGGGCGCGAGGAC
>JBGOVA010000286.1:0-4215 GCA_041477875.1 Micropepsaceae bacterium
AGCGTGTGCAGCGGCACGCGGCCTTCGCGGTACCACTCCATGCGCGCGATTTCCGCGCCGCCCAGGCGGCCCGAGCAGTTGATGCGGATGCCCTCGGCGCCAAGCCGCATCGCCGACTGCACCGCGCGCTTCATGGCGCGGCGAAAGGCGACGCGCCGCTCGAGCTGCTGCGAAATCGACTCGGCCACCAGCTGAGCGTCGAGCTCGGGCTTGCGGATTTCCACGATATTGATGACCACGTCGCTGGCGGTGAGCTCGGCCACGCGCTTGCGCAGCTTTTCGATGTCGGCGCCCTTCTTGCCGATGACCACGCCCGGGCGCGCGGAGTGGATCGTCACGCGGCACTTCTTGTGCGGGCGTTCGATGATGATGCGCGCGACGCCCGCCTGCTTCAGCTTGTCGGTCAGGTAGTCGCGGATCTTCAGATCCTCGTGCAAGAGCTGACTGTACTCGTGACGGTCCGCATACCAGCGCGAATCCCACGTGCGGTTGATGCCGAGCCGAAGCCCGATCGGATTGACCTTTTGACCCATTACGCGGCCTCCTTCTTGGCTGCTGCCGGCTTCGTGCGCGCGCCCGTCTTCTTGACGCCCTTGCTCTTCGGCTTTTCTTTTTTCTCTTCTTTCTTCTCGGCGACCACGATCGTCAGTTCGCTGAACGGTTTCTCGACGCGCGAGCCGCGGCCGCGGCCGCGGGCGTGGAAGCGCTTCAGGATCAGGTCCTTGCCGGTCCAAGCCTGCGAAACGACCAGATCGTCGACGTCGAGGCTGTGGTTGTTTTCGGCGTTCGCGACGGCCGACTTCAAAATCTTGATCACTTCGACGGCGATGCGCTTGCGGCTGAACGTCAGGTCGGCGATCGCCTGCTCGATTCGCTTACCGCGGATCAGCTCGGCGACCCGGTTCAGCTTGTATTGCGACGTGCGGATCATGCGGCCGACGGCTTTCGCCTCGGTGTCGGGCAGCGTGCGCTCTCTCTTCGGCTTGCCCATTACACAGCAGCCTTTCGCACTTTTTTGTCGCCGGCCGTGTGGCCGTGGAAGGTGCGCGTCGGCGAGAACTCGCCGAACTTGTGGCCGACCATTTCCTCGGTGACGTTGACCGGGATGTGCTTCTGGCCGTTGTAGACGCCGAAGGTCAGGCCCACGAACTGGGGCAGGATCGTGGAGCGGCGGCTCCAGATCTTGATCACTTCGCGCCGGCCCGCCTTCTGCACGGCTTCCGCCTTTTTCAGCAGATAGCCGTCGACGAACGGTCCCTTCCAGACTGAGCGTGCCATGCGTCTCTAAACCTTCTTCACGTGACGCGAAGTCACGATGAGTTTCGTCGTGCGCTTGTTGGAGCGCGTCTTGTTGCCTTTGGTGCCCTTGCCCCACGGCGTGACCGGATGGCGCCCGCCCTTGGTGCGGCCTTCGCCGCCGCCGTGCGGGTGGTCGATCGGGTTCATCGCCGTGCCGCGGACGGACGGGCGCTTGCCCTTCCAGACGTTGCGGCCGGCCTTGCCGATCACTTCGTTCATGTGGTCGGGGTTCGAGACCGCACCGACCGTCGCCATGCACTCCAAACGCACCTTGCGCGTTTCGCCCGAGTTCAGGCGCAGGATGCCGTAGCCCTGGTCGCGACCGACGAACTGAACGTAGGTGCCAGCCGAACGGGCGATCTTGCCGCCGGCGCCCGCCTTGAACTCGACGTTGTGCACGATCGTACCGACCGGCATCGAGGCCAGCGGCATCGCGTTGCCCGGCTTCACGTCGGCCTTAGGGCCGGAGACGACCTTGTCGCCGACACCCAGGCGCTGGGGCGCGAGGATGTAGACCTGCTCGCCGTCGGGATAGTTGACCAGCGCGATGAAGGCCGAGCGGTTCGGATCGTACTCCAAACGCTCCACGGTGCCTTCAACGTCGAACTTGCGGCGCTTGAAGTCGATGATGCGGTAGAGCTTTTTGTGCCCGCCGCCGCGCCAACGCACGACGATGCGCCCGGCATTGTTGCGGCCGGCGTATTCCTTTTGCGGCTCGGTCAAATGCTTCGCGGGCCGGCCCTTGTGGAGCTGGCTGCGATCGATTAGGACCAGCTGGCGCGTGGACGGCGTGGTCGGGCGGTAGGTTTTCAGTGCCATTGCTTTAGAGTCCCGTCGTCACGTCGATCGTCGAGCCTTCGTGAAGCGTGATGATCGCTTTCTTCACGTCGCTGCGCTCGCCCTTGCGGCCGCGAAACAGCTTCTTCTTGCCTTTGGTCACGAGCGTGTTGACGCCTTTGACCTTCACCTTGAACAACTCTTCGATCGCCTTCTTGATCTGCGGCTTCGTCGCTTCGTGCGGCACGCGGAAGACGACCTGGTTGTGCTCCGAGAGCTTCGTCGATTTTTCGGTGATCACGGGCGACAGGATCGCCGCATAGGCTGCGAGCTTGCTCATTTGAAGCGCTCCTCGATGGCGCTGAGTGCCGCCTTCGTCAGGACCAATTTGTCGCGGCGCAGGACGTCGAGGACGTTGATGCCTTGAACCGGAAGAAGGTCGATGTGCGGAATGTTGCGGGCGGCGCGTTGGAAGCCGGTGTCGAATTCGGGTCCGTCGACGATGACCGCGGAGGTCAGACCCAGTTTTCCGAAAGAGGCGGCGACTTTCTTGGTTTTTGCTTCTTTGACTTTGGCGCCGTCGAGAATGATGAGTTGGCCGTCTTTGCGTTTGGCGGAGAGCGCCATCTTGAGGCCGAGGGCGCGTACCTTCTTTGGCAGGTCGGTTTCGCGCGATCGAAGGACCGGGCCCATCGCCTTCGCGCCGCCTCGGAACTGACCGACCGCGGCCGCGCCGTGTCGCGCCTGGCCCGTACCCTTCTGCTTGTAAATCTTCTTCGTCGTGCGATCGACTTCCGAGCGCGTCAGCACGCGGTGCTGGCCCTTGTGGCGGCGGTTCTGTTGCCACTGAACGACGCGCGCGAGGATGTCGGCGCGCGGGCTGACGCCGAACACCTCTTCCGAGAGTTCGACTTCCCCGGCGGCGCCGGCATCGAGGGTGAGGACTTTGACTTTCATTTGTGTCGCGCTCCTCAAGCCGTTTGCTGCGCTGCGGGCGCGGGTTTGCGGACCGCGGCGGGTTTCGGTGCTTCCTTCGGCAACGGACGCTTCACGGCGTCGCGCACCATCACCCAACTCCCCTTCGAGCCGGGCACGCCGCCCTTGATCATGATCAGACCGCGTTCGACGTCGACCTTGGCGATCTCGACGTTTTGCGTCGTGACCAGCACTTGGCCCATGTGGCCCGACATCTTCTTGCCCTTGAACGTGCGGCCCGGATCTTGGCGGTTGCCGGTCGAGCCGGCGGAGCGATGCGAGATCGAGACGCCGTGGCTGGCTTCGAGGCCGCTATAATTGTGGCGCTTCATCGTGCCGGCAAAGCCTTTGCCGATCGTGATGCCCGAAACGTCGACGATCTGACCGGGGATGAAGTGGTCGGCCGTGATGAACGAGCCGACATCGACCAGATTCTCCGGCGTCACGCGGAACTCGGCGACCTTGCGCTTCGGTTCGACCTGCGCCTTGGCGAAGTGGCCGCGTTCGGCCTTCGTCACGCGCTTCACTTTCGCAAGGCCGGAGCCCAACTGAACCGCGGTGTAGCCGTCCTTCTCGACCGTGCGTTGCGCGACGACCTGACAGCCGTCGAGCTTCAACACGGTGACGGGCACATGCCGGCCGTCGTCCGTGAACAGACGCATCATGCCGACCTTCTGAGTTATCACCCCTGTGCGCATGGCGAGCGCCACCTTCTCGTTCGTTACTGCAGCTTGATTTCGACACTGACCCCGGCCGCGAGGTCGAGCTTCATGAGCGCGTCGACCGTCTGGGGCGTGGGATCAATAATGTCGAGAAGCCGCTTGTGGGTGCGGATTTCGAACTGCTCGCGGCTCTTCTTGTCGACGTGCGGCGAGCGGTTCACGGTGAACTTTTCGATCCGGTTCGGGAGCGGGATCGGTCCACGCACGCGCGCACCGGTACGCTTGGCCGTCTGCACGATCTCGCGCGTCGACGAGTCGAGCACGCGATGATCATAGGCTTTGAGCCTGATGCGGATGTTTTGGCTTTGCATGGGCCGTTCCGTTTTCTTTCCTAAGGCGGATCTTATGCAGTTCGGTTATTTGACAATCTTCGAGACGACGCCGGAGCCGACCGTCCTGCCACCCTCGCGGATGGCGAAACGAAGCTTCTCCTCCATCGCAA
>JBGOVA010000131.1:0-13083 GCA_041477875.1 Micropepsaceae bacterium
GTGCGCCGGCGGCGGCACAGGCGCTGATCAAGGAGGTAGCGTAAGAGGACCTATCCGCGTAGCCTTTGCAGCTGGATTGCCTCACTGAAGTGGAGGAATCCCGCACAAAACATCGAGAAGACCGGATACGCGAGCGCGAGAAATGCGAGGATGCCGAGCGTCGGTACGTTGCTCATCATTTCGCGGTTGGCTGGCATCGCGGCAAGAACTCGGAATCCCAACGAGTAGAACACGAATATCGGCACCATCGTGATAAATGAGGCAACAAGGTAGGAACCTTGAAAAGGCGCCCTGCGACGTACCGGGTTGATCATGAGCATAAAGACGGTCTTTAGCCCTAGCGCTCCCGCTGCGTACGCGACCGCGCAGATCGCAGTAGTCGTCGCGTCGAGATTGTCGACGAAGTAATGTCCCGCAGTGGACCCACCGGCAACAATGATGACGCCGATTGCGGTTGCCCGCGGCCAACGCCACATCTCCGCCAGCACCAGGTCGAGGTTGAAGCGAAAGCTGCGGGAAATGTTTGGTTCGCCCACGATCTTTGCGAGGCCCCCTTAAGCGATGAAGCTGCGGATGATCGCGTTGTATTCGTCGGGCTTCTCCAGCATCGTCAGGTGGGACGCGTCCGGCATCACCTTCAATTGCGAGCCGGCGATGCCTTTGTGAATTGCTTCGGCGCAGTCGAAGGTGACTTCGTCGAATTCGCCGGTTGTGATCAGCGTCGGGAGCTTGATCTTGCCGAGGTCCGGGCGGCGTTCCCAGTCTTTGATGTTGCCTTTGATCGTGAATTCGTTTGGGCCGTTCATGACGCGGTAGGCGGGCGATTTGGCGAGGTTTGCAATCGTCGCGTCGAACTCGGGCGTCGGTTTCCCGCGGTAGAGATGACGTTCGTAGAAGAGCGTGACCAGCGTTTGATATTCCGGCGCGTTTTGCTGGCCGGCGGCTTCCAGCTCTTTCAAGCGCTTGCCGGCGCCGTTCGGCAGTGCGTCGAGCAAGCGCTGCATGCCGGCGATGGCTTGCGGGACGCTCGCGAGGGCGCCGGAGAGGATCAGCTTTTCGACGCCCACGCCGTGACCCGTGACCATGTATTCGATGGCGAGCATCGAGCCCCAGGAATTGCCAAAGAGGATAATGCGGTCGAGCTTCAGCGCCTTGCGCACGGCGTCGACCTCCTCGACGAAGCGCGGGATGCGGTAGAGCGTTTCGTCCTCCGGCGCGTCGGACAGGCCGCAGCCGAGTTGATCGTAGAAGATAACCGGGCGTTCGTCGGCGAGCGCTTTCATCGGCAGCAGATAGTTATGGCCGCAGCCGGGGCCGCCGTGCAGGAGCAGGAGCGGCGACTTCGGCCCCGAACCGACGCGGCGCCACCAGACTTTGCCGCCCGGCACATCGGTGTGGCCGGTTTCGTCGGCGATCTTCGCGGCCGGCGCTGGCGTCTTGGCGAATGCATGGCCCGCGAATGGTGCGCTCGCGGCGGCTGCCAGCACCGTGCGGCGTGTCAGTTTCATAGCAGCTCCCCCATGTTCTTGTGGCGCATTATACGCCCAAAGATCAGATGTGGATTGCGTGGCCTAGGGCCTTGAGGGCGGCTTCGTGGAAGGCTTCGCTCAGGGTCGGGTGGACGTGGATCGTGCCGGCGACGTCTTCGAGGACGGCGCCCATCTCGAGCGCTGTGGCGAATTCGGCGGAGAGTTCCGACACATGGGCGCCGACGGCTTGGATGCCGAGGACGCGGTGGTCGCTGGCGCGGGCCACGATGCGGACGAAGCCGCCGGTGTCGGCCGCTTCCATCGACATCGCGCGGCCGTTGGCTGAGAACGGGAATTGGCCCACGATCGTTTCCTCGCCCTTCGCTTTGGCTTCGGCGGGGGAGAGGCCGGCGCTGACGATCTCAGGCTCGGTGAAGCAGACGGCGGCGATGGCCACCGGATCGAAGCGGCGTTTGTGGCCGGCGATGATCTCGGCGACCATTTCGCCTTGGGTCGCGGCCTTGTGTTCGAGCATCGGCTCGCCGACGAGGTCGCCGATCGCCCAGACGTCGCGCATCGACGTGCGGCACTGGTCGTCGACCTTGACGAAGCGGCCGGCCATGTCGACCGCCATGTTCTCGAGGCCCCAGCCTTCGGTCGTGGGCTTGCGGCCGACGGTGACCAGGATCTTGTCGGCGGGAAGTTCGAGCGGCTTGCCGTCTGCGCCGTCGGCGATGAGCGTTTGACCCTTCTTGCCCTTCTCCATCATCTTCGCCTTGGCGCCGAGATGGACCGTGACGCCGTTGCGGTCGAGCCAGCGTTTGACCGGCGCCGCGAGTTCGGCGTCGTAGAGCGGCAGAATTTGTTTTTCGGCTTCGACGACCGTGACTTGCGAGCCGAGTTTTGCGAAGGCGATGCCGAGTTCGAGCCCGATGTAGCCTGCACCGACGACAACGAGTTTTTCCGGCAGCGCGTCGAGCGATAGCGCTTCGGTCGACGAAATCACGGGTCCGCCGAACGGCAGCGAAGGCAGTGCGACTGGGATCGATCCGTTGGCGAGGATCACGTGTTCGGCCGTGATCGTGACGGGCCCGGTTGCCGCGTCCACTGTGCAGGTCTTGCCGTCTGAGAATTTCGCCCACCCGTTCACGACGCGCACTTTTGCGCGCTTCAAGAGGCCCGTGACGCCGGTGTTGAGGCGGTTCACGATCGCCTCTTTCCACTTCACGGTCTCAGCGAAGTCGACTGCGGGAGCGCTCGCGAGCTTCAGGCCGTGGCGGCCTTTGCCCGTCGCGTGGCGCATTGTCTCGAATTCGCCGGCGACGTGGATGATCGCCTTCGACGGGATGCAGCCGCGAATGAGGCAGGTGCCGCCGAGGCGATCAGCTTCGACGAGCGTCGTTTCGATGCCGAGCTGGCCGGCGCGGATCGCCGCGACATAGCCGCCCGGCCCGCCGCCGACGACGAGAACTTTGGTCTTGATTTGTTCGGTCATGAGATGGTGCCGTGTGTTTGATTCCGCCTCCCCCTTGTGGGGAGGCCAGCAAAAGCGAGCGGGAGCGAGCTTGAGTGGGTGGGGGTAGCTGAAGCGCCGCGGACCCCCACCCGCTTGAATTCGCTTCGCTCTTCTCGCTCGCCTCCCCACAAGGGGGAGGCGGAGTGATGGAGCGATGCTCGCACGCTCTTAATCCATGAACATCATCGAGGGGTGCTGCAGCAGCGCCTTGATGCGTTGGATGAATTGCGCGGCGTCATAGCCGTCGACGACGCGGTGATCGAACGAGGACGACAGGTTCATCATCTTGCGCACCGCGATGTGGCCGTTGTGCACGACGGGACGGTCGATGATGGCGTTGGGGGCGATGATCGCGACTTCGGGATGGTTGATCACGGGCGTCGTCACGACGCCGCCCAGCGGCCCTAAGCTCGTGATCGTGATGGTCGAGCCGGTCAAGTCTTCGCGGCTTGCCTTGTTTTCGCGTGCGAGGGACGACACGCGCGCCACTTCAGCCGCTGAATCCCAGAGGTCGCGTGCTTCGGCGTGCTTGACCACGGGGACGATGAGACCGTTCGGCGTCTGCGTCGCGATGCCGATGTGGACGGGCGCGAAGCGATGGACGACACCGGCGTCGTCGTCGAAACGGGCGTTGATTTGCGGGAATTCGGGCAGAACGCGTACGAGCGCGCGCATCAGGAATGGCAACAACGTCAGCTTCGGCTGATCGGCGCGCTTCGTGGCGTTCAAATGGACGCGCAGCGCCTCCAGCTCCGTCATGTCGACTTCTTCGACATAGGCGTAGTGGGGGATGCGGCGCTTCGATTCCTGCATCTTCTCGGCGATCTTGCGGCGCAGGCCGATGACTTTGATTTCTTCTTCGCCTTGGCGCTGCACGTAGCCACCGCTCGGCGCACGCGCCGCCGGCGCACCGCGCGCGATATACGCGTCGAGATCGCCATGGCTGATGCGGCCTGCAGGTCCGCTGCCGGGCACGAATTGGAGATGAATGCCGAGTTCTTGCGCGCGATGGCGCACGGCCGGTGAGGCGAGCGGCTTGTCGCCGGGTGTGCGCGGCACGATTGCGGGCGCAGCGGCGATCGGTTTCGGCGCGGGTTGTGGTGCGGGCTTCGGCGCGGGCGCCGCTTTCGCTTGTTCGAGTTTGGGTACTGGCGGCGGAGCGACCTTGCCATTCTTGGCGGGCGTGGCTGCGCCGTTGCCGGCACCAGGCTTCTCGTTGCCGGCGCCTTCGACGTCGAGGACCACAAGCGGCCCGCCGACGGGGGCCATCGAGCCGGGCTCGCCGTGGAGCGAGATCACTTTGCCGGAGACGGGCGAGGTCATTTCGACCGTCGCCTTGTCCGTCATCACGTCGACGAGGTGCTGGTCTTCGTGGATCGTGTCGCCGACGGCGACGTGCCAGGCGACGATCTCGGCCTCGGCCGTGCCTTCGCCGACGTCCGGAAGCTTGAAGACAAAGCGGCCCATTCAGCCCTCCATCGCGCGGCGCATGGCGTCGGCGATCCGTTTCGGCCCGGGAAAGTACTGCCATTCGAAGGCATGAGGATAGGGCGTATCCCAGCCTGCGACGCGCTCGATCGGCGCTTCGAGATGATAGAAGCAGTTTTCTTGGACGAGGGCGCACAGTTCGGCGCCATAGCCGCTGGTGCGGGTCGCTTCATGTACGATCACACAACGACCGGTCTTTTCGATCGACGCGGTGATCGTTTCGATGTCGACGGGCATCAGCGTGCGCAGGTCGACGACTTCGGCGTCGATGCCGGTTTCTTCCACCGCCGCCAACGCCACGTGGACCATCGTGCCGTAGGCGAGGACGGTTAGCGCCTCGCCCTCGCGTCTGATCGCGGCCTTGCCGAGCGGCACCGTGTAGTGGCCTTCAGGCACCTCGCTTGCCGCGTGCTTCGACAACGGGGTGATCGCACGATCATGATGGCCGTCGAAGGGGCCGTTGTAGATGCGCTTCGGCTCGAAAAACATGACCGGGTCGTCGTCTTCGATGGCGCTGATCAACAGGCCCTTCGCGTCATAGGGGTTGGACGGGATGACTGTCTTCAAGCCGGATACGTGCGTGAACAAGGCTTCAGGGCTTTGGCTGTGGGTCTGACCGCCGAAGATGCCGCCGCCATAAGGCGTGCGCAGGGTGATCGGTGCGGAGAAATCACCCGCCGAGCGGTAACGCAGACGCGCGGCTGTGGAGACCAGCTGGTCGTAGGCCGGATAGATGTAGTCGGCGAATTGGATCTCGATGACAGGCCTGAGGCCATAGGCGCCCATGCCGATGGCTGTCGCAACGATGCCGCTTTCGCCGATGGGCGTGTCGAAGCAGCGGTGCAGCCCGTGCTTTTTCTGCAGGCCGTCGGTCGCGCGGAACACGCCGCCGAAATAACCTACGTCTTCGCCATAGATCAGCACGTCCGGATTGCGCGTCAGCATGACGTCCATGGCGGAATTGAGCGCCTGAATCATATTCATGGTGGCCATGGTCAGACTCCCATTTCCTGGCGTTGGCGACGGATGTGCCACGGCATTTCCTTGTAGACGTCCTCAAACATCGTCTTGACGCTCGGCATCTTGCCGCTGCCCAAGGTGCCGTAGCTTTCGGCTTCCTTCTGTGCCGCGCGCACTTCTTCGATGACGGTCTTCTCGAGTTCAGCATGGTCTTGCTCCGACCATTTGCCGAGGGCGATCAGATGCTTCTTCAGCCGATCGATCGGATCGCCGAACGGCCAGGCTTTTGCTTCATCGGCTGGCCGGTAGCGGTTTGGATCGTCGCTCGTGGAATGGCCCTCGGCGCGGTAGGTGTAGTGCTCGATCAGAGTGGGACCCAGATTCGAGCGGGCGCGATCGGCGGCCCATTTCGTGACGGCGTAGACGGCCGGGAAGTCGTTGCCGTCGACCCGCAGGCCAGGCATGCCGTAGCCTGTGCCGCGCGCCGCAAAGGTCGACTCTTCGCCGCCCGCGATGCCTTGAAAGCTCGAGATCGCCCACTGATTGTTGACCACGTTCAGAACGACCGGTGCGCGATAGACGGCGGCGAAAGTCAGAGCGTGGTGGAAGTCGCCCTCAGCGGTCGAACCTTCGCCGATCCAGGCCGAGCATATGCGATCGTCGCCCTTGTAGGCCGACGCCATGGCCCAGCCGACGGCCTGGCTGAAATGCGTGCCAAGATTGCCCGCGATCGAAAAGAAGCCGTGCTTCTTGCTCGAATACATGATTGGGAGCTGGCGGCCTTTGAGCGGATCGCGCTCGTTCGAATAGACCTGGCACATCATGTCGACGAGCGGATAACCGCGTGCAATGAGCAGACCTTGCTGGCGGTAGGAGGGGAAGCACATGTCTTCGCGTTCGAGGGCCGCGGACTGCGCGATCGCCACCGCCTCCTCGCCCGTGCACTTCATATAGAAGGACGTCTTGCCCTGACGTTGCGCGCGGTACATGCGGTCGTCGTAGGCGCGCGTGACCATCATGTGGCGCAGGCCGCGCTTCATCGTTTCGACGTCGAGCTTGGGATCCCACGGACCGGATGCCTTATTGTCGGCGCCCAAGACGCGGATCAGGGCATAGGCCAGATCGGTGATGTCCTTTGCGTTGGTAGTGATTTCGGGCCGTCGCGCGTCGCCCGGCTTCGACACTTGCACGCCGCTGAAGTCGGGCAGGTCGCCGGGGCGGTGTTTGGGTTCGGGAATGCGAAGGCTGAGCGAGACTCTGTTCTTCATCGCTGGGGCTCGATCGCTGGAGTGGCCTTGATTGGGCGCGCAGTGGATAGGCGCGCGGACCCCGAGCGTCAACTTGAAAGGGCGAAGACGGCAAAGGGCCGGTAAGCGGCAGCGGACGCAAAAAAAGAATTGCTCGCCGTGACGCGGCGGCGGTTGTTTCGTTCAAACCGCTATGGGCTTGTGAAATATTCCGAGGGGCGATTGTGCAGTGCACATTGCGCGTTGCTCAGGCAGTTGCGGCAAGACTGTGCAACAGCGCTCCGCTGAGGTCCTCCGCGGTGCCTGTGCCGAAGACATAGCGATCCGGGCGAACGAGGACGGCGGGTGCGCCTGTCGATCCAAACCACTGAGCGAGGCGGCCGCTTTCATCGAAGACGTCGCAACCCAGATCGACATGCTTGGCGAATGGGACGACGCGGTCGGTTTGTCCGTCGCGTGTGATCAGCCAGAAGCCGGGGCCAAGCAAATCGTCGAGCCGGCCACGCCTTCCGTTTGCAAGCTTTGCGTTCGTGGCTTGCGGAAACATTTCGCCAGCGCGCGCCGCTTTCATCAGGCAGCCGGTCGCAAGGCCTTGCAGGCCGGGGAGCGGATCGCTGCCTGTCTCGCCGCGCGCTTCACGCGCCGCGATCATGCCTCGGTCTCGCGTTGCCGCGGTTGCATCATCCTGCACGCAGACGACGCGGCCCATGCCGATCGCGGTCTCGATGATCGCGCGAACGTGAGGTTCTCGTTCTTCTTGATACGTGGCGAGCAGTTGCGGCGTTGCGTCGCCGCGCAGGATCGCGGTCAGCTTCCACGCGAGATTGTCGGCGTCGCGAATGCCCGAACACATGCCTTGACCCAGGAATGGCGGCATTTGGTGCGCGGCGTCGCCGGCGATCAGGACCGAGTTGCCGCGCCAGGACTTCGCGACGAGACCGTGGAATCGATAGACGGCTTTGCGCACGAGCTCGGCTTGGCCCGGTCTGACCCAAGGCCGCAAGAGCTCCGCGATGCGCGCGTCGTCGAGCATCGCCTGCGCATCCTCGCCGGGCTTCAGCATGAACTCCCAGCGCCGGCGCAACGGCGACATGGGCATCATCGTTGTCGGACGTTTCGGGTCGCAAATCTGGACACCGAAAGGCGGCAAGCCGGCTTCGTCTTTCACGATCGTGTCGATGACCAGCCACGGCTCGTCGAAACCGTAGTCGAAGAGTTCGCTGTCGATCGATCGCCGCACAAGACTGCCGCCGCCATCGGCGCCGATCAGAAAGCGCGCGCGAATGCGGTGCTCACGACCGTCGGCGTCGATGATTTGCGCGGCGGCGCCTTCGTCGTCGTTGCGCTCGATCGCGACCAATGATGCACCGAGCCGCACGTCGACGGAAGGCAGCTCGGCGACGCGTCGGCGCAGCGCTTCTTCCAACGCCGGCTGGTGAAACATGTAGCTCGGCGCCCAGCCCGACGGCGTGGTGATGCCTTCCTGGCAGAAGCGCATGAGTATCTGGCCGGCGGCGTTGCGGAATTCGTATTCGTACATCGCGCGCGTCGAGGGGAGGATTTCATCGACGATGCCGAGCTTCTGCCAGATGCGCATGATCTCGTGATCGAAGTGCGCCGCGCGGGGTTGACGGTAGATTCCGCTTTCGCGTTCGACGACCATGGTCTTGACGCCGGCCTGGCCGAGCA
Source organism: Micropepsaceae bacterium (assembly GCA_041477875.1). Classification (GTDB taxonomy): domain Bacteria; phylum Pseudomonadota; class Alphaproteobacteria; order Micropepsales; family Micropepsaceae; genus SZUA-430. The sequence goes on from JBGOVA010000131.1 coordinate 8,370, forward strand.
GGCCCGCAAGCGTTTCGCCCGTAGGGCCATAGCCCACAATCAAGACATCCGTTTCGATCATGGTTTTGCGCTCATTGCTCGGGGCGGATCGTCGCTTCGATGGCGCCGATCTTGTCGATCTCGATCCGCGTGACGTCGCCCGCCTTCATGAATTGCGGCGGCTTCATCGCGATGCCAACGCCACCGGGGGTGCCGGTGAAGATGATGTCGCCGGGCTCGAGCGTCATGGCTTGCGAAAGAAGGGCGATTTGATCGTAGACGTTGAAGACCAAATTTTTCGTGTTCGAGTCCTGCTTCTTCTCGCCATTGAGGAACGCGCGGATGCCGAGCGCATGCGGATCGCCGATCTCGTCGGCGGTCACGATCCACGGGCCGAAGGGCGCGTGGGTGTCGAAGCTCTTGCCCAGCATCCATTGCGGCGTCTTGAACTGCCAGTCGCGCACCGTGACGTCGTTGCCGGCGCAGTAGCCGAAGACGACTTCGTGCGCCTTTTCCTTCGGCACGTGCTTGCAGCGCTTGCCGATGACAACGACGAGCTCGGCCTCGTAGTCGAGCATCGTCGACACTTTCGGCAGCTCGATCGGATCGAACGGTGCGTTGACCGAGGTCACGTGTTTGCAGAACCAAATCTGCTGCTCAGGGGTCTTTTGCCCGCTCTCCGCGATGTGATCGGCGTAGTTCAAGCCGATCGCCAGGATCTTCCCCGGGCGGGGGACGGGCGCTTCGAGTTTTATGGATTTGAGCGCCACATCGGCGGGGCGCGTGCTTGCGCGTTCGACGGCGCCGCGGACGTGGGGCCACTCGGTCAACAGACCGATCATGCCGCGCGGCAAGTCGGCGTCGACCTTGGCGAGATCGACGATGCCGTCGTCTCTTGCGATGCCGACGCGCGTGCCTTTCGAATCGGAAAAAGTCGCGAGTTTCATGATGTCTCTCCTCAGCCCATTGTCGGCGGCGTGGGCATGCCCCACTGCACGCCCATCAGGTCTTGTATCGTTGCATCGCGCGAGCCCCAACTTGCATTCATGAGGTCGCCGTCGGTCCAGTGCTCGACAGTGTGGCCCCATGGGTCGCGCCAGTAGTCGAAGATTTGGCTGCCCAGGACGTGGCGGCCGACGCCCCATTCGTGGCGATAGGCCTTCGCCTTCAGATGGTCGTGGCCGGTCATCAAGTCGTCGAGATCGATCACCTCGAAGGCGGCGTGATTGAATTTCGGCGTGCCGGTGCCGGCAAGGAAGAGCGTGTGGTGGTCGGCGGGCAGTTGGCCGCGATCGCAGCGCATGAAGGCGCCTAGCGCGAATTCGGGCGAGAGCTTGATCTCGTCGGAGGTGATGAAGCCGAAGCGCTCCTTGTACCAGGCTTCACTGGCGCGGAAGTTCGAGACATTGAGCACGCAGTGGCCGAGGCGCTTCACATGCGCTGTGCCCGCCCCGACGCGCTTGATGTGGTTGCGGCGCGGCTGGCTGCGGGCGTCGTTCGTCGGGTGCGTCGAGGGGACTTGCAATGCGGGCAACACCTCGCGACCAGCGACCACTTCGACGTTGAAGCCGTCAGGGTCCTTGAGGCGGACGCGCTTGCCGCCGCCCGGTCCGTCGAGCGTTTCGAGGGCCGCGTCTTCTTTCTCCGCGAGGGTTGCGAGGTCGTCGACGGAGCGCGCTTCGAACGCCAAGCCGGCAAAGCCCGGTTCGCCCTTGTGCGTGACGTGAAAGTAGGGGTCGCCGTCGGTGCCGCGCATGTAGAGCGCCGTCGCGTCGCGGCGGGCGCGCACGAGGCCGAAATCTATCAGGAACGCTTCCATCGCGTCGAGGTCGGGGGCGCTGAAGCGCACGAAGGCGATATCGTCGACTTTGATCATGGTTGCTTCTCCTTCCTGCGCGCATCGACGGCGGCGTGCGCCGTGCGCTGGGCTTCGGTTTGCTTGAGGCCGAGGGCGACCAGCACGATCGCGATGACGTCGGCCGCGAAATCATGGGGGTTTGCCGGTCGGCGTTCGCCGGTGTCGGACAGCCGCGCGATCGCCGCCATCGCCGCACCGATCACGGTGACGACGGCGGCGTGCAGCGAGGGCGCGGCGAAACGCTTGTTCTTGAGCCCCAGAACAACGTCGCCGCGCACGCCGGCGTTGATCGGTGCGTCGGGATCGACGACGCCCGGCTGAAGGCGCAACATGGCGCGGGCGCGTACGGGGCTGGCGATGGCGAAGGTCAGCATGCAGGCGAGGCCGTTGGCCATGCGCGCGCCCGCGTCCGTGATGCCGTCGTTGGTGCGCCTGACCTTGACCTCGAGTTCGAGGCGCAAGCATTCGGCGATCGCTGCGGCGAGGTCGATCTTGTCGGCGAAGTGGGTGTAGAACGTGCCCTTCGCGACGTCGGCCGCTTCGGTGATGTCGTCGATCGAGATCGCATCGAGGCCACGCGCGGCGACGAGCCGTTCGGCGGCGGCGACGATCTCGCCACGCGTGCGCTCGCGCTTGCGGCCGGTGCGGGGGACGGGTGCGGACTTGGTTGCGGCTCTCATAATTGACTGTTTAGTCGAAACTGACCAAATAGTCAATTCGTACGACACGGCTCAGTCGGCCGGTTTCACCGGCCGATACACGTGAACGCGCCGGCCGGCCTGCTTCTTGGCGAGCGCCCGCTGCAGACGCAGGCGCTCCCTGACCGTCAGCGGCCGCTTCGGGCGGACGCCGGCCAGCATCTTTTCGGCCTCGACCGCGTCCATGGTCCAGTTGCGCACCGGCCCCGAATCCAGGTGGATGAAATGGGAATACGGATACCAGCCCACGCCGCCGCGCGACATTTTCTTTGCCAAGGTCGCGGCGGAGGCAAGCTTTGCATCGAGTGAAATATCGATCGCCCGGCCGGCGAGATGCTGGCTTTTTTCCGCCACGCCGAAGATGCGCGTGGCCAGCATCGCGTTCGTCTTCTTCGTGCGGTAGGCCGAGAGAACGACCGCGCGCGACTGTCCCGACGCCGCAATCACGTCGGCCAAGAAGTCGAGCGTCTCGATGAAGATCGGGCCGACTTTGTTCTCGTGGTGATCGCGCAGGAAGATCGCGAGGTCGACCATCGCCTCTGGAATTGGCCCGATATCGTCGCGATAGAGGCCGTCGAACGTCTCGCCGGTGTGGGCGTGGTGCAAGAACAAGCGACGGGGCGTCGAAGGTTCGAAAAGCGTGTCCGGGCCGCCTTCCACCAGAATGCGCGCGTCGGCGCTCGCCCCAAACACGAATGTGAGGCCGGTCGCCAGCAGAAAATCACGTCGCCGAAGTTGCATCGGACCCATGATGTAGTTCGTGATTGCGGCAAAGACTACTGCTGGGCGTCCGTATTTGCGTGTGCGTCGCGGCGAAGGGCCGGTGGAATTGGCGAACGCTGCGCGGATGGGCTACTGTACCTGGGCCTCTCTATTCAGGTCATTCTCCTAACTCAGCTATTGCGGCTATTGCCAGTCCGGTCCCCCAGCCCAGTACAGGGGGGCTGTGTGCGCGCCTGCGAATTCAGCCGACAGAGAAACACAAATTTGGTGGAGGAGCGAAGAACATGCCTCGTAAGCATTTGCTGATGATTTCAGCCGTTGTGGTTGGGTTTGGTGCGCCGGTCGCGTGGGCAAAGGTGCCTGCCGAACAAGCGGCGCGGCTCGGCAAGGATTTGACGCCGATGGGCGCGGAGGTCGCCGGCACCGGCGACGTGCCCGCCTATACCGGCGGGCTGCAGGCGCCGCCTGCCGGGATCAAGTTCGATCCGAAGACTCAGCACCCGCCAAATCCCTTCCCGGGCGACAAGCCGAAATACACGGTCACCGGTGCCAACGCGGGCCAATATGCCGACAAGCTGCTCGACGGGCACAAGGCGCTGTTGAAGCAGTTCTCCAGCTACAAGATGAACATCTATGAGTCGCGACGCAGCTGTGCGGTGCCGCAATTCGTCTTTGCGGCGACGAAGAACAACGCGCTCGTCGGCGACTTGACGAAGGACGGCGAAGGCGTCACGGGCGGCATCATGGGTGCGCCGTTCCCGATCGCCAACAACGCGATGGAGATGGTGTGGAACCAGAGGCTGCGGTTCCTGCCGCACAAGCTCTATCGCTCCTACGCGACGGCGCCCGTGCAGTCGAACGGCTCGTACAACCTGATCAAATATCAGGACGAGGCACTGATCCGCTGGACCGATCCGACGAAGAAGAAGGCGGAAGACCTCAACAACGTTCAGCTGATGTACCTGCAGAACACGGTTGCGCCGGCGCGCCTTGCCGGCAACGTCATCCTGGTCCACGAGTCGCTGAACGGCACGGTCGAGCCACGCAAGGCTTGGTCCTACAATCCCGGCCAGCGCCGTACGCGCCGCGCGCCCGACATCGCCTACGACAATCCCGGCTTCAATACCGACGGCATGTCGACGTCAGACGCGTTCACGGGCTTCAACGGCTCGCTCGACCGCTACGATTGGTCGGTGAAGGGCCGCAGCGTGAAGTTCATTCCGTACAATTCGTACGACCTCGTGAACTCCAAGTATGATCAACTGATCAAGCCCAACCATTTGAACCAGGACTTGGTGCGTTACGAACCGCATCGCGTGTGGACGGTCGAGGCCAAGCTGCACGCGGGTCAACGCCACATCTATGCGCGCCGCGTCATGCATCTGGACGAGGACAACCACGGCGTCGTCGCGGCCGAGCTCTATGACGGGCGCGGCGGCTTGTGGCGCTTCCAGGA
>JBGOVA010000218.1:0-6870 GCA_041477875.1 Micropepsaceae bacterium
AACATCAGCATCGGCGGCAGGGGCAGCCTGGGATTTCCCGGGCCGAAGAGCCGGCCGTGGGCGCACTCAAGAAGGGCCTGGAAATCAAAGGCGTTGCGGTGTTTCAAGCTACCGGACGCGTCGGTCATGGGCGGTGTCGCCTCCGACTGTGCACTTGACATTGAGGGTTAACCCTCCGATTTCCTTCTCGCGCAGTTTTGAGCTATTCAAAAGTGCGCAGCCGAAGGGTGGGTGCGTGTTACTCTGCCTTAACTCCATGCGTAGCATGAGGGTCCTAAGCGTCTCAAGCCACGAGTTCCCAAGCCACATCTATGCGCTCTACAGCCTCAAAATCAGCCGCAGGCCATAAGCCCGACCTTATTGCGAAAATCCGGGCGGCGGGACTGCGCCCGACGCGCCAGCGGCTGGCCCTCGGCAAGCTTCTATTTGCATCGGGCGACCGCCACGTGACGGCCGAAAGCCTGCATCTGGAGGCAACGAAGGCGGGGACGCAGCTGTCGCTCGCCACCGTGTACAACACGTTGCATCAATTTACGGGCGGCGGCCTGCTGCGCCAGGTGATCGTCGACGGCGAGAAGACCTATTTCGACACCAACACCGGCGACCACCATCATTTCTATTTCGAAGATCGCGCGCTGTTGATGGATATCCCGGGCGATGATGTGCAGATCGACGGCTTGCCCAAGGCGCCGCCGGGAACCGAAATCGAGCGCGTCGAGGTCGTCGTGCGGCTTAAGTCGCGGGCCTAAAAGGTAGATTAGAATTATTCTAAGGTATTGACTCCCCCGCCGGCCCGCCTATGCTCTTGCCCTGAGAGCGCACCAGTTCGCGTTCCCCCAATTTTCTCGAAGGACAGAGGATTCCATGGCAAAGCTTTCCGGTTCGAAGACGTTCGACAATCTCAAAGCCGCGTTTGCCGGCGAAAGCCAGGCGAACCGCCGCTATCTCTATTTCGCGCAGAAGGCCGACGTCGAAGGCTACAACGACGTCGCCGCCGTATTCCGCTCGACGGCGGAAGGCGAAACGGGCCACGCGCACGGCCACCTCGAGTTCCTGGAAGAGGTCGGCGATCCGGCCACGGGTCTCAAGATCGGACCGACCGGCGACAATCTGAAGGCCGCCATCGCGGGCGAGACGCACGAATACACCGACATGTATCCGGGCATGGCCAAGATGGCGCGCCAAGAAGGTTTCGAGGAAATCGCCGATTGGTTCGAGACGCTGGCCAAAGCCGAGAAGAGCCACGCGGGGCGCTTCCAAAAGGCGCTCGATACGCTCGGCTAAACTCTGCGCCCTTGGCGACAGAGTGGCAGGGGCGCCTTCATCCAGAAATGAGAATGCGCGAGGCGCGCAGTCCGGCGGCGTGTGCTGAATCGCGCGATCTGAGGAAAACGTGAGAGAAGGCAGTCTCGAAGCACCGACCCGGCATCCGCTCGACTGGCAGGATCCGGACTTCACGGATCCTGCAAAGCTCGACGCGGAAATGCGGCGGGTGTTCGACATCTGTCACGGCTGCCGGCGCTGTTTCAACCTTTGCGAGTCGTTTCCTCGGCTATTCGACCTCGTGGATGCGTCGCCGAGCGAAGTCGAGGGCGTGAAGTCGGAGGATTTCGCACCGGTCGTGGAAGCCTGCACGCTGTGCGACATGTGCTACATGACCAAGTGCCCGTACGTGCCGCCGCATCCCTTCAATTTGGACTTTCCGCATTTGATGCTGCGCTATCGCGCGGCGGACGCGAAAGCGGGCAAGAAGCATTTCGTGGCGCATCAGCTCGCCGAGATGGATCGCAACGGCACGATGGCGACCGTGGTCGCGCCGATCGCGAACTGGGGCTCGGACACGAAGAACAAGTTCACACGCAAGATCGCCGAGTCGGTCGCCGGGATCGATGCCCGTGCGGACCTGCCGAAGTTCAACACGCGCACGTTCGTGATGGCCGATCGCGGCGATCCTGCCGTCGTCAACTCGCAGGCACCGGCCTTCGGCAAGCGCAAGGCGTTGCTCTTCGCCACGTGCTTCGTGAACTACAACCGGCCACCGACCGGTATGGCGGCGCGCAAGCTGCTCAATCATTTGGGCGTCGAAACGCAGGTCGGGTATCCGGGCTGCTGTGGGATGCCGTTCCTGGAACAAGCCGATCTCGCGCGCGTGACCAAGCAGGCGGAGAAGGTGTCGAAGGCTCTGCTGCCCTATGTCGAGCAGGGCTACGACATCATCACGCTGACCGCGAGTTGCGGGTTGATGTTCAAGTTCGAATGGCCATTGATCGTGCCCAAGAACGACGCGGTGAAACGGCTTGCGAACGCGACCTACGACATCGACGAATATGTCGTCGACATCGCGAAGAAAGAAGGGTTGCCTCCGGGGCTCAAGCCCGTCGACGGCGGGGTCAGCGTCCATCTTGCGTGTCACGCGCGGGCGCAGAACATGGGGCCGAAAGCGGCCGAAATGTTGAAGCTTCTGCCCGAAACGACCGTCGATGTGGTCGAGCGCTGCTCGGGGCATGGGGGCACGTTCGGCGTTTTGAAGCCGACGCACGAAGTGGCGATGAAGGTCGGCAAGCCGGCGGCGCGCACCGCGAATTCGCAAGCGCATGCGCATGTCGTGTCCGATTGCCCGCTGGCGGCGAAACATCTGAAGCAAGGGATGCGCGCGCTGAACGGCGAGGCACGCGAACCTTCCGCCATCGCGCATCCGATCGAATTGATGGCAAAGGCTTACGGCCTTGTGGAGTGACGCTATGCCCGCAGAGCAACGCCAGATCACGCGTGCCGACATCATCAGTATGGAGCGCTACGGCAAGGAGCGCGCGGAGCGACGCAAGGCGATCATTCCGGTCAAGAAGCTGCGCCGCGTCGAGGTGGGCCCGCACGCCACGTTCTATTTCGAGAGCTACGACACGATGTGGCTGCAGGTGCACGAGATGCTCTATATCGAACGCGGCGGCGAGGAGCAGATCGCGGACGAATTGCGCGCCTACAATCCGCTGATCCCGCAAAAGGGCGAATTGGTGGCGACGCTGATGTTCGAGATCGAGGACGAAGGCCAGCGCGGGCGTGTGCTGCGCCAGCTGACGAACATCGAGGAGACGGCGTTCCTCGACGTCGGCGGCGAGAAGATCACTGCGAACTTCGAGACCGACGTGGATCGAACGGCCGCCGATGGGAAAACGTCGTCCGTGCACTTCTTGCGTTTCCGCCTGAGTCCAACGCAAGTCACGCGCTTCCGCGATCCGGCTGTCTCGGCGATGCTCGGATTCACGCACCCGAACTACGGACATATCGCGGTGATGCAGGCCACAAGCCGCGAAGAACTCGCCAAGGATTTGGTCTAACGCCGCCTTAGCCGGCGCACGTGGCAAGCCCGTGAATGCCTTTCGTCGAAAAGACCACGACGCGACCCCAGCTCGAAGCGGCGAAAAGACCCGGGCTGAGTTTGCGCATCCCGTCGGCGTTGATCGGCATGCGCGCGACCTCACGCAATTCCCAAAAGCCCGCCGCGTCGCGCGTTGCCAGTGCCGCGTAGCCGTGGGCAAACGCGATGTGCCAAAGACCGAAGAGCACGATCGCCTGGTCCGTTCCCAGGGGTTCGATTGCAACGACGTTGTCTTCGAGAATGATCTGGGCCAGCGTGCTGCCCTGCTCCCAGTACAATCCACCGCCCCACTCGCCGCGATTGATGCCGGTGAGAGTCCCCGGGCCGATCTTCAGTTTTTGTTCCGTTGTGTCATTCGCGCGCGGCCCCTCAAACGTTCTTCCGTTCCACATCCAACGGCCGCCTGCGCATTTCGGCCCTTCCTCGAATGCCGGCGCGTGTGGCGCTCCGTCGACAAAATAGCCGTAGGCGTCGTTGCTATCCTTTGGTTCGTAGCGGCCCTGTGGGGACGCCAAGGCGGCTGCAACGCCGGAGGCGAGTGTTCGCAGCTCAGGCAGCCAGTAGTTTTGCGCGATCACTCTGATCTTGGGCTGTGCGGCTATGAAACCGAGACGGCCCAGCGCGAAAACCGCTTCGTTGACGACGCGCCAATCCGGCGAGTCGAGCTTATGTTCGATCAATGCAAAGCCTGGCTCATAGTTTGTGGCCACGATTGCGTTGATCGCTGCGGTTTGTTCACCGCCGTTATCTGAGTTCAGGAATTTGACGAAAAGGGGGCCGTAACGGCGAGCGTCGTCGCCGAATGCAGCGATGTCCTTGACGCAGTCCGTCGTTTGCCATGGGTTGGCTAGCGGCGAGGCTCTCGGCACGCAACCATATGCCAGTGATGGCAGGACGATCGGGTCCTTTATCTTATGCAATGCTTCGAACGCGGGGTCCCGAAAGATCGGTCCGTAGAGAAGGATCTTGCGAATACGCGGGGCGACGCCCTTCGCTGGTAATCCGATAGCGCCCAAACCGCGCAAGGCTCCGATGCGCCGTCGAATCTTTTCCTTGTCATTCGTCGCAATCGTCGCCCATTCCGGCGCGATGACAGCGGCCGGTGCGCCGATTCCGGTCACCACCGCGGCCGCTTCACGCCACGTCTCGTCTTCCGCGCCCAAAAGCGGCAGGAGATGGGGCAAAACTTTGACGCCGAGTTGCTCGAGCGCACCGCCGGTTTGGCTCGCGGCGCCATGCTTCAGGTCTTCAACCAAGACCTCTATGGCGGCGGGTGAACCGATGTCACCAAGGATGTGCGCGATCCAGCCGCCGTGGTTCAAGCGCAACGCTTCTTTCAGTTGCGATATGTCCGCGTCGGTCCAACCGCCCCAATAGGTCAAGATCGCGCCCGCAAGATTGCGCCAGCCTGGATGCGTACCGACGGCGCGCGCCAGCAACGCTTGCTTTGCCGGATCACCAAAGCGTTTGAGGTTCGCACCCATTTTCTCGGCATCGTCGTGCCAAACGCCGGTATCTTCCGGCTCGACCGTTTTGTCCAAGATGGCGAGGCACGCATCGAGCGTCGGACATCCTTCCATGTCCTTTGCGCTCGGCAGTGCGGCGGCCGGCCACGCAAACATCAGCACTGCGACAAGGAATAAGACCGCGCGCATTTTCCCCCGGTTCCAGTGTGCGGCGCGGGTGGGGCCATGACAAGTGGGCCGGTAAAGACTCCGTGCGCAGCCGATTTGCTTGGCCTAGAATGGCCGCATGAGCCTTTCCGACGAGCAGCTGGAACGTTACGCGCGCCATATCATCCTGCGCGAGGTTGGCGGCGCGGGGCAGGCGCGATTGCGCGACGCGCGGGTGTTGATCGTCGGTGCGGGCGGACTCGGCAGTCCGGCACTGCTTTATCTTTCGGCGGCAGGGGTGGGCACGATCGGCATCGTCGACAACGACGAGGTGTCGCTGTCGAATCTGCAGCGACAGATCGCACATCGCACACAGGATATCGGACGGCTGAAGGTCGAAAGCGCGTCGGACAGTGCGCGCGCGATCAATCCGGACACGCATATCAACCGGCATGCGACGCGCCTTTCGGCGACGAACGCGCTCGAGCTCGTGCGCAACTACGACATCGTTTTGGACGGTTGCGATAATTTCGCGACGCGGTTTCTGGTCAATGACGCCTGCTATTTCGCGCAACGCCCGCTGGTGTCGGCCGCGGTGGGGCAGTTCGACGGGCAGCTTGCCGTGTTCAAGGCGCATGAGCGGGTCGACGGCAAGCGCGCCTATCCTTGCTATCGCTGCCTGTTCCCCGAGGCGCCGCCGCCGGGGACGGTGCCGTCGTGCACGGAAGCGGGGATTTTGGGCGCTCTGACGGGCGTCATGGGAGCTCTGCAGGCGCTGGAGGCGCTCAAGGAAATCCTTGGGATCGGCGAAACGATGGCGGGGCGGCTGACGCTCTATGACGGGCTCGGCGGCACGTTTCGCACGGTTAAGGTCAAGCCCGATCCGGACTGCGCGCTGTGCGGGCCTGAAGCCACAATCCACGATCTATCGCACCACAAATCCACAGAAGCCGCCTGCACCCCCTAGAAAGCGGCGACGTTCGGGCGTATTCCTCCCGGCCCAATTTTCCAACCCAGGTTTGGTGTCATGACTGCGCCCATTTTCGCGGGACGCAAGATGAAGCCTCGATTCGTTCCGCGCCTGCTGACGCAGGAACCGGAGAGCGAAGCCTTGCCCGAGGTCGCCAAGGGCGTGCGCGTGCCCGGCACGCCGTTCCGGTTTCTCGGCTTCTTGGTTGCGCAACACTATCGCGCGCGGCTGGCGGCGTTCGTCGCGTGCGTGGCGTTGGCGACCGGTATCGAAGCGATGAGCCCCTACGTGCTGGGGCGCATGATCAACGCGTTGACCACGGCCGTGCAGAGCGGCGTCAAGGACTGGGCCACGGTCGGCATCTTCGTCGCGCTGTTCGCCTGCGTTTGGTATCTGCCGGCGGTGATCGTGCGCGGGGCGGAGGCGATCGACATCTATATGAGCCCGCGCATGCGCGCGCTCGCGCAGAAATACCTGTTCGCGTATTTGATGGGGCACAGCCCGCGCTATTTCCAAGAGAATTTCGCGGGCAAGCTCGGGCAGAAGGTGAAGCAGGCGGGGCAGGCGACCGTGTCGCTGCTCAGTATTCTCGCCTTCGAATGCGTGCGCATCGTGGTGCTGCTTGCGGTCGGCGGGGTTCTGCTTGCCATGCAGAACGGGTTTTACGCCGCGGTGTTGTTCGGGTGGGCTGCGATCTATCTCGTGGTCGTCACCTGGCTCGCGCGGCGTTGCGTGATTTTGTCGAAGGTGTTTTCGGACGAGGTGTCGACGTCGACCGGGCGCTTGATCGACGCCATCGCGAACGCGGATCTGGTGCGCGCCTTCGCACGCGGCGCGTTCGAACGGCAATTCCTGTCGCGGTTTCTGGCCGACGAGATGAACGCGTCCCAGTCGCTGCGCTGGTTCCTGAT
>JBGOVA010000084.1:0-17277 GCA_041477875.1 Micropepsaceae bacterium
CCTGCCTCAGAAAACAGAGGTCTCTTCGCCTCGCGGACGCGAGGCGGCTGGGTGGCCGGGTCAAGCCCGGCCATGACGATCTTTTTTTGGAATTGGAGTCCCTGACAGTGACGGCGGCGAGCAAATCGGTGCGATAATTGAGTTCGCGCTCCACCGCCTCGAACTCAACCGGACAGCCGTGGCTCAAGGCCGGCCATGACGACGCGATAGAAGCTTACGGCTCCAGTTCGCTGTCCCAGTAGAGGTAGTCCTGCCACGACAAATGCAGGTAGTTGGGCGGGAACAGGCGGCCGTTGGTGTGGAGCTGGGTCACCGTCGGGCGGTGGGGCTTGTGGTGCGGGTGCATGCCGGCCTGAGGGGCGAGCTTGCCGCCCTTGAACAGGTTGCTGGGCGCGCAGGCAGTCACGACGTTTTCCCACGTCGTGCGGCCGCCGCGCGAGCGCGGGACCACATGATCGAAGGTCAGGTCGTTGGCAACCCGCATCACGCCGCAATACTGGCACTGGAAGCGGTCGCGCAGGAATACGTTGAAGCGCGTGAACGCCGGATGGCGCGAGGGCTTCACATAGGTCTTGAGCGAGACGACCGAGGGCAGGCGCATCTCGAAGCTCGGCGAGTGCACGACGCGATCATATTGCTCGACGATGTTCACGCGCTCCATGAACACGGCGCGGATCGTGTCCTGCCACGACCACAGCGACAGCGGGAAATATGAAAGCGGCCGGAAATCCGCGTTCAGCACCAACGCAGGATATGCCTCCGGCGCGCGCTCGGCGGCGGCTAACACGACACTGTCCTTTTCGCTGCGCTAAAACTGAAGGCGCAATTCCTTCTCGCTCACCGCACCCTATCGTGCGCCGTCAACGGTTGACCCTAGCTTAAGGCCGTTGTGCGGCGCAACCGCAGGGCCCGAATCGGCGGAAATTCTACACGTGGTGGTGTGACGCGGGTATGACGGGATCAGGGATCAGGCGCGCTAATCCTTCACGCCGATGGGCTCGGCTTCGGGCTTCACCGCGAGTTTGCCGGCGAAGGCGTCGGCGAGGAAACGGCCGGCGAGTTCGAGGCCGTCGGGGGCGATGCCGTGGCCGACGCCGCGCGACACGTGCCAGCGTACCGGTACGCCGGCGGCGCCCAACCCGTTCGCGGCGGCGTGGAGCGCTTGGACGGGAATCATGTCGTCGGCGTCGCCGTGCACCAGCAATACCGGCGGGCGGCCGACGATTTCGGCGGGGAGCCTTTCGGCGCCGGGGAGCGCGCCAGAGAATCCGACGATCGCGGCGGGCGGCACTTGGCGGCGCAAGCCCACATGCAACGACATCATCGTGCCTTGGCTGAAGCCCACGAGTGCGAGCCGCGAGGCGTCGAGACCGAGGCGCGCGAGTTCGGCGTCGATGAAGGCGTTCAGAATCGGCGCCGCGCGTTCGACGCCGCGCAGCATCTCGTCGGGTTGCATCCGCGTGATGCCGAACCATTGATAGCCCGTGGGTGACATCGTGCAGCGCTCGGGCGCGTGCGGCGAGGCGAAGGCCGCCGTCGGCAAAACGCGCGCCCAGTGGCGACCGAGGCCGATGAGATCGTTGCCGTCGGCGCCGTAGCCGTGCGCGAAAACGATCAGGCGGTCGGCCTTTCCGCTGGCCGCGGGCAGGCGCGGGCCGTTCAATTGCGGGGTCATCTGGTGTCTCCGAATGGCGCTTCGCGCGCACTCTATGCGGAGGCTCGCGATTGAGCTAGAGCGGCCGGATGACAGCGGACGTCACACGATTTGCGCCCTCGCCCACCGGATTGTTGCATCTGGGGCACGCGTTCGCGGCGCTGTTTGCGGAGCGCGCGGCGCGCGAGACGGGCGGACGGTTTTTGTTGCGCATCGAGGACATCGATGCCACGCGCTCGCGCGGGGAATTCGAAGTCGCGATCGAGGAGGATCTCGCGTGGCTGGGGCTCGCGTGGGAAACGCCGGTCAGGCGCCAATCAGCGCATTTCGCGGATTACGCCGCGGCGCTTGAAAAGTTGAAGGCGCGAGGGCTGCTCTATCCGTGTTTCTGCACGCGCAAAGAAATCGCGGCCGAGATCGCGGCGAGCGCTGCCGCGCCGCAGGGACCGGACGGGCCTCTTTATCCGGGTACATGCCGGCCTCGCGCCGCGCACGAGCGCGAGGCGCGCATCGCCAGCGGCGAGGGTCATGCGTGGCGGCTCGACGTGGCGCGTGCTCTGACGGCAGCGGGCGATGCGTTTACGTTCGACGAGACGGGCTCAGGACCGAACGGCGAGAGCGGCGCGATCAAGGCGCGGCCTGCAATTTTCGGCGACGTCGTGCTGGCGCGGAAGGATACGCCGGCGAGCTATCACCTCTCCGTCGTCGTCGACGACGCCTTGCAGGGCGTCACGCTGGTCACGCGCGGGAACGATTTGTTCGCGGCCACACATTTGCATCGGCTGTTGCAAGCGCTACTCGCGCTGCCGGTGCCGCGCTATCGCCATCACAAACTGATCGGGGACGCGTCCGGCAAACGGCTTGCCAAGCGCGACGCCGCGACGGCGCTCAAGACGTTGCGCGATGCCGGATGGAACGCCGCGCGCGTTCGCGAGGAACTCGGTTTCACCAATCGTTGAGACCGGAGAAACGCTGAAAGCCGGCGGCCTGGGCCCAGAACGCCCATTCGCCGCGCAAGCGCTCGGTGTCGCCGGGCGAGTCGAGCCCGCGACCGATGCCCAGGATCAGCAGTTCTTCGCAACCCGGGAACGGCGCGACTTGCGGAGCCGGCAAGGTCGCGGAGCGGCGTTTCAGTTTCGCGACCTGCGAGTCCTCGACCCCGTCGCTTGCCAACACGACATAGGTCGGCATTGCGCGGCAATCGACGACGTTCGCGATGTTCATGAGGAACGGGACGATGTTGGTGGCGTTCTGCTCTTGGATGCGGCCTTGGCGCACCATTTTTGGCACGCCCGCTACGACGCCCGAAATCAGCTTGGCAATTTCGTCGGCGCGCGCGGTCTTGGGCGCGATGAGGATGTCGAGGGAGAGCGGCGCGTTGGCGCTGGAGTTGTAAGAGCCGAACGAACGCAAGATCACGCGCGAATGCGGCGTCAAGCCCTCGATCATCGGCCTGATGCGCGCCGCGACTTTGGCCGCGAACGCGTCATCGCGGATCAAGGGATTCGAGCTTGAAAGATCGATGCCGATGACGATCGTGCGCGGCGGCGTGACATAGTTCGAGCTTGGATTGCCTTCCGCGTGAAGGATGATTGCCGCGAGGCTGCCCACGAACAAGAAAGCCGGCAACAAGAGTAGCGTGCGCACGTGTCAACCTCAAACTGGGATAGCGACAGGAACGGCGATCAAGCTTGCGCGGCGCGGCGGCGGTAGTCGTCGATATTATCGACCTTGCTGCCGCCGGAGGAACCCTCCGACCAATCGGGCTCAACTTCGTCGGCCGCTCCGTGCGCTTTTCGCAACAGAAAGCCTTGCCGAGAGGAGCCGAAACCCGCCGAAACGACGCCTTCCGTATAGACGTTGACGAACTCGGCAGTCTTTTCTTTTCTGAAGTCGTCCGGGCTTTTGCGCAAATGAACGAGGTCGAGTTGCGCTTGTTTCAGCTCGTCGCGCACGCGGTTGCCGTGACGCGCGTCACGATGGTTGTCGTAGAGCGCGCCGCCCGTCATGCCGGCGAAGCCGCGCATCGCCGTGTGCAGCGCCATTGCACCGATGGAGGCGACGACCAAGAAGATCACACCCAACGAAAAGAGCCAGATCAGAAGTTCGTATTTCTTCAGCACTTTGACTTCGGCGGGCAGCGCCACTTTGCGCGGCGGAGCGATGCCGAGGCCCTTCATGAACTGGTCGATCTGCTGGGCCGAGTCGTTGACGTCAAGGCCGAAGACCTTGGAGCCGGCAGGCAGGCTGTTGTTCGCCCACAGAAGGCCGATGCCGATGACCATCACGGCCGTGATCGCAAAAATCAGCAGCGAATACGCGACGCGCCCGCCATGACCGATGTGCGTGATCAGATAATGTACGGCGAGCGTCGCGAAGACGACCTGCAGCGATTTCGCGGCAACGGTGGTTGCGAGCGCGGGCGGAACCTCGCCGAATTCGTTCGAGAGCGCACGCGTCCAGAATTCGTGGATTATGTTGTAGTCGACGAAGAGCGCGGTCCCGAAAACAAGAAGGCCGAGCACGACGGCAGAGCCGTGATGCAATGTGGCACCGCTGCCGTGGACGCGTCTATGAAGGTTCGCCGCGCGAAGCTGAAGGCCGTTTTCGGTGTGGGCGCCGAGCCAATTGCGCAGGAGCGTCGCCGTCACTTCGACGCCGCGACGACCCCAATTGTAGGCGCGCTCCGATGGGCTTCCGTTCGGGTCGAACTTCGACGATCCCATTCTAGCCATGACGTTCTGTCCCCTTCGCGCGCGTTCTACGCCCGTTCTGTGTTCTCAAGGCGCAGGTGGCCTCACGGCGCGAGTTTCGTCGCATGATTGTGATCAAATCTGGGCGGCATCGTGTTCATAATGAGATTGTGGCCTCTCAAAACCGACAGGAAGAATGCGCGGGGCGAACCACGCTGGGGAGAAGACGACGATGCGAATGACACTGCACTCGATAATTTTTGTCATGGGGTCGATGGCGATCTCGGGGGCCGCGTGGGCGGGGCCGGTGGACGATGCGATGAAGGCCGATCGCGATTTCGCGGCGATGGCGCAAACGAAAGGCGTCGCGGAGGCGTTCGGCGCTTATGCGACAAAGGACGCGAGGCGATTCGTGCCGGGTCCCAGGCCCGAACAGGGATCCGACGTGATCAAGGCCTCGGTCGCAAAGGATTTCGCCGACGGCGGCAAGCTGAATTGGGAACCCAAGGAGGGAATGCCGTCGGCCGACGGTTCCCTCGTCGTCGTGTGGGGACGTTGGACCTATACGGCGCCGAAGGACGCCAAGGGCGTGAGCGCCGAACGGCAAGGCACCTATCTCACGGTTTGGGCGAAGCAAGCGGACGGGTCGTGGAAATATACGCACGACATCGGCAACGCGGACCCGAAGCCGAAGACACCGTGACGGGGCGCTACGGCATGCGCTTGCCGCGTTCGTAAGTTGCGATCACCCTGATTGCGCCGACAATATGGCGGCAACTTCATGGACGCGCGCTCAGTCGGGCGCGGCGATCGTCAGCATGTCGCCCATGATCGCGTTCAAGTCGAAATCCTTGGGCGTGTAGATGCGGGCGACGCCAAGCGCTTTGAGGGCGGCTTCGTCTTCGGGCGGGACGATGCCACCGACGATGACGGGCGTCTTCGTGACGCCCGCCGCTTTCAGTTCGCGCATGACTTCGGCGACGAGTTCCTTGTGGCTGCCGGAGAGGATCGACAGGCCGATGACGTGCGGCTTTCGTTCTTTAGCGGACCTGGCGATTTCGACGGGGGTTAGACGGATGCCGTCGTACGATACCGAAAACCCGCAATCGCGGGCGCGATAGGCGATTTGTTCGGCGCCGTTCGAGTGACCGTCGAGGCCGGGCTTGGCGACCAGCAACGACGGCGCGCGACCGAGGCGGGCGGCGACGGATTGCACTTTCTCGCGCAGCGCGCCGATCGCTTCGTCGTTCGACAGGCGCGGCTCAACGGCGACGCCGGTGGGCGCGCGGAATTCGCCGAAGGCATCGCGTAGTGCGCCGGCCCATTCGCCGGTAGTGACGCCGGCCTTCGCGCAGGCGATCGAGGGCGGCATGATGTTGCGGCCTTGCTCTGCGGCGCGGCGCAACTCGCCGAGTGCCACCGTTACCGCCTTCGCGTCGCGCGATTTGCGCCATGCATTCAGGCGCGCGATCTGATCACGTTCGGCGGAGGCATCCACGGTGACGACGGACGAGGCGCCGCCGGCGAGACCCGGTTGCGCCGTCTCCCTATATGCGTTCACACCGACGACGGTTTGGTCGCCGGATTCGATCGCCGACACGCGCGCGGCGTTCGATTCGACGAGGCGCTCTTTGATGTAGCCGGTTTCGACGGCTTTGATTGCGCCGCCCATCGCGTCGATGTGGGCGAGTTCGGCGAGCGCTTCGCGTTTCAGTTCGTCGACCTTAGCTTTGATCACGGGCGAGCCGTCGAAGAGATCGCCGAATTCGAGCAGGTCCGTTTCGAGCGCCAAGATCTGTTGCGCGCGCAGCGACCACTGCTGGTCCCAGGGGCGCGGCAGACCCAGCGCTTCGTTCCAGGCGGGCAGTTGCACCGAGCGGGCGCGCGCGTTCTTCGACAAGGTCACCGCGAGCATTTCGAGCAGGATGCGATAGACGTTGTTCTCGGGTTGCTGCTCGCTCAAGCCCAGCGAGTTCACCTGCACGCCATAGCGGAAGAGCAAGTCCTTTTCGTTGGTGACGCCATAACGCCTTCGCCCGATCTCTTCCCAGAGTTCGGTGAAGGCGCGCATCTTGCAGGTTTCGGTGACGAAACGGATGCCGGCGTTGACGAAGAAGGAGATGCGGCCGAAGACGCGGCCGATATCAGCGTCGGGCACTTGGCCCGATCGCCTCACTTCGTCGAGGATCGCGGTCGCGGCGGCGAGCGCGTAGGCGATTTCCTGCAGCGGCGTCGCGCCCGCTTCCTGGAGATGGTACGAGCAGACATTCACCGGATTCCACTTCGGCAATTCGCGGTAGGCGAATGCGATCGTGTCGGCGGTCAGTTTCAGGGACGGTCTCGGTGGATAGATATAGGTGCCGCGCGAGAGGTATTCCTTGATGATGTCGTTCTGCGTCGTGCCTTGGAGGTCCTTGTGCGGTGCGCCCTGCTCGTCGGCGACGGCGATGTAGAGCGCGAGGAGCCACGGCGCCGTCGCGTTGATCGTCATCGACGTGTTCATCGTCGCGAGCGGAATGCCTTCGAAGAGGACGCGCATGTCGCCCAGATGCGAGACCGGCACGCCGACTTTGCCAACCTCACCCTTCGCATGTGGGTCGTCGCTGTCGTAGCCGGTCTGGGTCGGCAGATCGAAGGCGACGGAGAGGCCGGTTTGCCCGCGCGACAAGTTCTCGCGGTAGAGCGCGTTCGAGGCCTTCGCCGTCGAATGACCGGCATAAGTGCGGAAAATCCAAGGTTTGTCGCGCATCGTCCGTCGAAACAGTGTCCGCTGCGGTGCAGCAACGACGATGTAACAGGAACAGTCGACTGCGGGCAATTCGGCCGAAACGACATCCTTCGGCGTGTTTGCCAGTTCGACCACGCATGATCTTTGCGATGCGTTAGGGGTAATGCTCATTAACCCGACAAGAACCGGCAGTATCGGCGCGTATTTTCGCGTGCCGACCGCGCCTTAAGATGACGAAAATGGCGCCGGGCGCATTCTCCAGACCGGGTTGTATTTTTTCTTGGGTGCCATGCAGCTGGGGATCTCATTTCTGGCGCCTGCGGATCGCAGCCTTCAAGCTGCGCAGGTGCGCACTTTGCGCCAGACGATGTGGCTGCACGCGGGCGGCTCGGTCGTTTGGGCGTTCGTGCTCGCGTGGGCGTTTTCTGCCGATAGCATGGGCCCCTTGAGCACGACCACGATCGTTGCCTGGCACGGGCTCATGTTTGCTTGGGGCATTACCGCTTTCGTCGCGCTGGCGACTGTCTTGCGCCGCATCTCCAGCGAAGCGGAACAGACACGCGCCGATAAGGCACTCGTCGCGCTCTACAGCTTGAACAGCGTCATGTGGATCCTGTTGCCCTTCATGCTGTGGGTACACGACAACCCGCACAACAACTATTTCGTGCTGATCATCATCGTCGCCAACACGCTGTTCGTGTTCCAGCTTGCGATCCACCGCACCATCTTTCTCATCATGCTGACGCCCGGGCTCATTTCGCTTACCGCGAACCTCGCGCTCGACGGTGCGCCCTATCTGTTGCCCTATTTGGTGATGACGCCGCTTTTTCTCGTGTGGGCGGCGAGCCTGGGCCTCCAACTCAACAGCCAAATCCTGCAGGCGATCATGACCGGCCTCAACAACCGGGCACTGGCCGACGAACTGGGCGACGCGCGCGACGAAGCGCTGCGCCAAAAGGCGGTCGCCGACGAAGCGAACGCGGCGAAGTCGAGCTTCCTGGCGACCATGAGCCATGAACTCAGAACGCCGCTCAACGCCATCATCGGCTTCGCGCAGATCATTCGCCTCAAGCTTCTGGGTGCCGCGGCGATCGACAAATACGCGATCTACGCGGGCGACATCGAGGACAGCGGCAAGCATCTGCTCGGCCTCATCAACCAAATCCTCGATCTGGCGAAGATCGAGGCGGGCACGATGGCGTTTTCGCCGGCCGACTTCGACCTCGTCGTGATGGTCGAGGAATGCGCGCGCTCGATGCGCATCAGGGCCGAAGACAAGGGTATGACGCTCACGGTCGAACAGACGCATGAGCGGATCATCGTGTACGCGGACGAAATGGCCATGCGCCAGATCGTGCTCAATCTGCTCGCCAACGCGGTCAAATTCACAGCGAAGGGTTCGGTCGGCGTTGCGCTGAACTTGCAAAGCGAATCCGTCGAGATCGCGGTCAGCGATACGGGGTGCGGCATCGACAAGGCCCATCTCGACCGCATCTTCCAGCCGTTCGAACAGGTCGACAATTCGCTCGCGCGCGAACACGGCGGAACGGGGCTGGGTCTTCCTATCGTCGCCAAGCTTGCCGAGGCGCATGACGGCACGTGCTCGGTCGAGAGCGTTCTGGGACAGGGGTCGCGCTTCGCGGTGCGCCTGCCGATCGTCAAGAGCGTGCTGCAGAGCGCGGCCTAGCTGTCATTCCTGAAGACAACCTTCGGGCCTGAGTCCGTCATCGCCTCCGCCGCTTGCGCGAACGGTACCACGCGGGATGTGATGTGCTCTGGGTGGAAGTGGCCGTCGGCGCAGCGTTCCAATACATCGGGCAGGCCGGCGCGCGCGTCGACGCGGCCGGTGATGAAGGTGATGCCCTTGCCGTACATCTTCAGAAGCGGAACGGGCGTCGTCGGCGTGAAGTAGATGGCGACGCTGGTGCATACGCCGTTCGGCGCCGTCGATGAAATGACGAAGTCGAGCGCCTCGGGATTGCCGCCGGCGTCGACCGTGATCTCGAATTGTTCGGGTGGCTTGCGCTCGCGGCGTTCGGCGAGCGATAGCGATTGGACATCGATGCCGAAGCGTTGCGCGGCGGCGCGCCTGACCGGATCGTCATCGAGATAGAGCACGCGGCCTGCGCCGAGCGTCGCCGCGGAGGCAGCCGCGTAGAGGCCGACGCTCTGCGCCAGACCGCCGACGATGAGCACGTTCGCGCCGGGCCGCGCCTTCAGGTGTGCGGCAACCGCGCGCCAGCCGTCGGGCACGTTGTCGGCGGCGCTCGCGACAGCGACGGGGTCGAGACCCTTCGGCAGGCGCACGAGCATGTGGTCGGCGAAGGGCACATACATCAGATCGGAGAGCGCGCCGCCGAATTCCGTGCCGCTTGCGGGCTTCAACCCGTAGGCCGCGCGCGGGGGGTAGGCCTCGCAGGTGTTGGGATGGCCGCGCCGGCACGTCGCGCAACGTCCGCACGACAGCTGAAACGGAACGACCACGCGCCCGCCTTTGCCGACACCGGCTTTCGGTCCGGCGTCGATGACCTCCGCCACCGCTTCATGGCCGAAGGCGAAGGGACCGGGATAAGGCACGACGCCGGCCGCGATGTAGAGGTCGAGATCGCAACGTGCGACGGCCAGGGGACGCACGATCGCGTCGGTATCGGCGTCGAGCGTCGGCGCGGGCACGTCGTGCCATTCGAACTTGCCGGGCTTGATGAAGGTGAGTTGGCGCATGGTCTGCTCATCGCGCCGCGTTTGCTTGCACCCAGCGGTGCAGCAAGAAGGCGGTGACCGCGAGATAGACGGCGCTGGCGGCGTGGCGCGCGACGATTTCAAGCGGCGCGTGGGAAGCGGCGGTCAGGATCGCATCACCGATCGGCATGACGACGGCGACGGCGGCGAATGCCGCCAGCGCCGTCATTTCCCGCCGCACGAGGAGGGCAAGCGCGATCAAGCCCAAGAATGCCGCGCGCAGTGCGTAGACAAGGACGAAGCCGCTGTTGGCGCCGTCCTTCAGCGGCAATCCCATATAGGCCGCGAAGTCCACCGGATTGAGAAAGGCGCGCGCCGTGTTCGGCGCCATGAGCGCGGCCACGATCACGATCAGCCAAGCGCCCAGCGAAGACCATGGACTGCGGCGCCATTTGGCAGCGGCGGTGTCAGACATCTCGATCGTCCTTTGGCGTTTGCGTCACTGTCTTCCCCCAGTTCTTAACCGACAAACGCGCTTTTCATTCGATAGATGAAATGATTTCATCTGTGGCCGTTAGCGAGACACTCCATGCCGCGTCGAGCCGACCTGCCGCCTTTGACCGCCCTGCGCGCGTTCCTTGCGGCGGGGCGATGCGGAAGCTTCCAGGACGCGGCACGCGAGCTCGGCGTAACGCCCTCGGCCGTCAGCCACCAAGTGCGCGGGCTCGAGGAGTGGCTGGGCGTCGCGCTGTTCGTTCGCCTGGCGCGACGCGTCGAACTGACGAAGGCGGGCGCCAAGTTCCTGGCCGAGACGGAGCGCGCGTTCGGACGCATCAGTACGGCCGCAGGCGCCTTGCGCACGCAGAGCGGTGCGACCAGGCTCAAGGTCAGCGCCCTGCCGCTTTTCACCAGCGTTTGGCTGATCCCGCGGCTCGCCGGGTTCGAGGCGCGTCATCCCGACATCGTGCTCGACGTCGAGACGACGAACCGCGTCGCCGATTTCGATCGCGACGAGGTCGATGTCGCGGTGCGAAATCTACGCTCGCCAACGCCGGGGCTTGTCGCGCGCAAGCTTCTCGACGTCAGCCCCGTTCCGGTCTGCGCGCCCAAGCTCATCGCCGGCGCCGCGGCGCTCAAGACGCCGGCCGATCTTTCGTCGCACGCCATTATCCACGTGACGGCGCGGCCGGATGCGTGGCCGCGCTGGCTGAAAGCGGTGGGGCTTGCGCGGCTCAAGGCGAAGCGGGAGTTGTCGTTCGACACGGTGCCGGCGGCGCTCGATGCGGCGGCGCGGGGGCACGGCGTCGCGTTGGGCATGCATCCCATCGTCTGGGAATCGCCCGCGGCCGCACACTTGATCGTGCCCTTCGCGCCCAAGGTGCCGGGCGACGCGTCCTATTTCGTCGTCCATCGCAAGTCGGATGGCGCGCGGCCCGCCGTGCGCGCCTTCGTCGATTGGCTGACCAAGGAAATGGCGACGTTCGCGCGCACGCATCGCGCGATTCCGACGGCTGCGCGGCGCGGCGGCTAAGCCATCGCAAATGCATGCGCGCGAGGCTATAAGCGATCGCTCAACTATCGGCCGGCAGGAGTGCGTGAACCAATGAAGGCAGCATGGGTGGCCGGCACGGCCTTGCTGGTTTCGGCCTGCACGAACATGGAAGGCGATCAAGGCGTCGTGACAAGCAGCGCTTCGTCCGAAACTGCGTCACCAGCCACGTCACCCGAAGCCGAATGGGAGAAGTGGCGCGCGGAAGAGAACGCCGCTTGGTCGACAAAAGAGTTCGCGATCCTGAAGATCGACGATGCGGTCTATCTGAACGACGGGCAGAGCGCGTGGCTGACCAATCGCAAGCAGAAAGTCTTGCAGTACGCCTGGACGCTCGACGCGCTATCGGCGCCCCAAGGGCTGCGCGTGACTTACCATGCGCCGAAAGCGGAGGTCTTCCATGACGGCAAGACCGAGACATTCACGCTGGAAGAGACGAAAGCGGTTGCGGTCTCGCCCGGCATCGACGTGCGCTTTCAACTGGCGCAAACGAAGCCCGGCGTGAACGGATTGCGCGTGATGGTCTACAATCAAGCGAATCCGCTGGCGCGCGATTTCACCGGGCTCGACCACTTTCCCTACAGTCCGGCCGACGTCGTCGATGCGACGTTCGAGCCTGCGGCGAAGGTCGAGGGGGTCGACTTCCAAACGTCGCGCGGCTGGTACAAGCGCTTCTACAAGATGGGAAACGCCGCGTTCACGCTCGAGGGGAAGCCGGTCCGCCTGCCGATGTATGCCGACACCGCCGATCCGGCGAAGGTCACGTCGCTGTCGGCGTTCTTCCTCGATGACCTGACAGGCAAGGAAACCTATGGCGTCGGTCGTTACATCGACATCGACGTGAAAGGCCTGCCGCAGCGGCTCACACTCGATTTCAACCGCGCTTACAATCCGAATTGCGCGCGCTCGCCGCACTACAATTGCCCGGCTGCCACCGACAGGATTCCAGTCGCGCTCAGGGCGGGCGAGAAGATGCCGCCGAAACACTGAGCGCGGTCGCAGCCCTAGTTGAAAATACTCTCGAGCAGATCGACGACGACGCGTGTCGTCTTGTCGATCAGCACCACGTCCTCGCCGACGCGTGCGTATTCGAATCCGGCGCGGGCCGGCAGTTTCGCCAAGAGGTCCGGAGGCAACGCATGTGTCGCGGCGCCCAGCGGCAGTGTTTTGCCGCGCGCGAAGTCCCTAGCGACTTGCGGCGGCAGGCCGCTCCACACCACGGGTTTCGCGGCGAAGTAAACGCGAATTACCGTATTGTCCATCGCCGAGAAGCGCGCGACATCGGTCCCCATCCCTCCTGCGAGCGCGGATGCCGAGGAAAGAGACAAAGCGATGGCGGACACGAACGCGAACGCGTGTTTACGCACGTTGCTTCTCCGTATGGCGGTAGATTGAACCCAGTTCCGCTGCGAAGGGCATAGAACACACCCTCGCTCTTTAAGGCGCGACGAACGGCGCGACGACAATTCGAATCAAACACAGGGGAAGGCGGCGGTGGGCAAGCACCCGCCGGGCGTTAAGCATGATGCGATCCGGAATCTCGTCCCGGCGAGGCTTTTGCGCCGCAGCAGAATTTGCACTGAAACGTCGTTTTCGTGCGCACTGCGGTAATATTCGTTAAGATCATACGTCAATTACGTTTCATAGCTTGCGTTTCGGGCATATTGCGCCGCACAATGACGCGTGTTATGGCGGCGGCCCTGAAGCACACGGCCTAAGAGGGTCACCAATGGCAGCGGCAGCACCGGCAGTCAAAGAAGCGAAGCCGGCTTACAAGGATCTCTACGAGATCGGCGAGATTCCGCCGCTCGGCTATGTGCCACCGAAGATGTACGCGTGGACGATCCGCAAGGAGCGCCACGGCGAGCCCGAGAAATCGATGCAGATCGAAGTGGTGCCGACGTGGGGGCTCGATTCCCATGAGGTCCTCGTGCTCGTGATGGCGGCAGGGGTCAATTACAACGGCGTTTGGGCCGCGCTCGGCACGCCGATTTCGCCGATCGACGCGCACAAGAACCCCTATCACGTCGCCGGGTCCGACGCGGCCGGGGTCGTGTGGGCGGTCGGCGCGAAGGTCAAGCGGTGGAAAGTGGGCGATGAGGTCGTCATCCACTGCAATCAAGACGACGGCGACGACGAAGAATGCAACGGCGGCGATCCGATGTTCTCACCGTCGCAGCGCATTTGGGGTTACGAGACGCCGGACGGATCGTTCGCGCAATTCGCGCGCGTGCAAGACCGCCAGCTGATGGAGCGGCCGCGGCACCTGACGTGGGAAGAGTCGGGCTGTTACACGCTGACGCTTGCCACCACCTACCGCATGCTCTTCGGCCATCGCCCGCACATCCTGCGTCCAGGTCACAACGTGCTGGTTTGGGGCGCGTCGGGCGGTTTGGGTTCGTTCGCGGTGCAGTTGTGCGCCGTGTCCGGCGCCAACGCGATCGGCGTCATTTCCGACGACGCCAAGCGCGATTTCGTGATGAGTCAGGGCGCGAAGGGCACCATCAACCGCAAGAATTTCAAATGCTGGGGCGCGATGCCGCAAGTCGGCACGCCCGCCTATGACGAGTGGACGAAGGAAGCGCGCAAGTTCGGCAAGGCGATCTGGGAGATCACCGGCAAAGGCAACGACGTCGATTTCGTGTTCGAGCATCCGGGCGAAGCGACGTTCCCGGTTTCATGCCTCGTGGTGAAGCGCGGCGGCATGGTCGTGTTCTGCGCGGGCACGAGCGGCTACAACATCACGTTCGACGCGCGCTATGTGTGGATGCGCCAGAAGCGCATCCAGGGCTCGCACTTCGCGAACCTGCAGCAAGCGTCCCAGGCCAATCGCTTGATGGTCGAACGGCGCATCGATCCGTGCATGTCGGAAGTGTTTTCATGGAACGACATCCCGAAGGCGCACACGAAGATGTGGAAGAACGAGCACCAGCCCGGCAACATGGCCGTGCTCGTCAATGCGCAGCGCACGGGTTTGCGCACGTTCGAGGACGTGGTCGAGGCGGGGAAGCGCTGATCAGCGCGTCACGAAATTCGCGATTGCGTCGACGGCCGCCTTTTCGGCGCCGAAGAAGCCGTGATGGCTTAGACCTCGGCACGGATTGGCTCCAGGGCTCGTGCCGCCGCCGATGACCGCGCGGTCGACCCTGGCGTTTTTTAGTTCGAACGCGAGGCGATCGAGCATTTCGGGCGGTGAGGCCGAACAGGCGTCAGCCTCGTGATGCAGCAGCAAGACGCGTTGCCTGATCGCGCCGAGATCGACGTCAAAGACCGTGGCGCCGTGCTTCCGCGTCGGCAGCGTCGGCGTCGACGAAAGGACGCCGCCGGCGAAGTCGCCCTCTACCCTTGCAAGCGCATTCGCGGCTGAGATCGCGCCGCGGCTCGTGCCGACGAGCCAGACCGAAGCGCCAACGCCGACCACTCTTGCGATTTGCGCCAGATCGCGCGCGTGCCAGTCGCTCGCGCGGAGTTCGTGAAGGCCGTTTTCATCTTGACGGTCGGTCGGCGCATCGACCACGACGGTCGTGAGACCGCGTTGCCAAAAGAGGCGCCGCGCGCGGATCAGAAAGTCGTCACCCTCGGCGACCGTCCCGTCCGGGGTGATGAAGACATGACCGTCGCCGCCGGGAAGGAGCATCAGCACGGGCGCAGCCTCGTTCCCCTGATGAACGAGCACGCGCTCGGTGACGCCCGGGCGCACTTCGATATCGCGCACGATCTCGGGCGCCGCGACAGCGCGGCCTGCAAATGCGAGCGAAATCAGTGCCGCAATTGTCGCGAAGCGATTCATCGGACCCCCTTCTCTTGCGTCGCCCTTTCAGCTTGAGACACGAAGAACAAGCGAACGTCAACTTGACCCAAGCCCGGTCAGGCATCGGCCGCGGGCGTTGCGGCAATCAATCTCAAGCACGCTTGGACCGCCAATTCGAAGAGCGACGATTGGCCCCCGTGCTCCGGCGGCGGGGGCCTTTCTCTTGCGCTAAGCTCGGCGGCATGAGCGACGCACCCATCGTCACCATCAAGCGCCTGTCGCGCGCGTGCGAGGACGATTTCTATCGCATCCATTGCGCGACGACCGGAAACGGCTGGTGCCATTGCGTCGCGTGGTGGGTGCCGACATGGGAAGGATGGAGCGAGCGAACGGCCGAGCAAAACGCCGGTCTGCGCAGGGACCTGTTCAGCAACGGCGTCCATGACGGTTATTTGATCCATTCGGGCGGCACGCTCGCCGGTTGGTGCCAGGCGTGGAAGCGCGATGTATTCCCAAAACTCGCGACACAGTTCGGTGCAACGCCCGATGCGGGCGCCTGGATGATCGGTTGTATTTTGGTTCTGCCCGAATTTCGTGCACGCGGCGTCGCGACGAACGCCCTTTCTCAAGTCGTCGACGATCTAAAGCTGCGCGGCGCACGCAGTATCGACACCTATCCCAGGCGTGGCGCCCTCGAGCCCGGTGAGTTGTGGAACGGTCCGGAATCGACATACGTTCGTTTGGGCTTCAAAGTCGTCCGTGACGACGCCAAGCGACCGGTGTTGCGAGTGAGCTTCTGACCGCCACGATGTCCACGTCCAATCACCGTTCGACCTCGGACGTCTTGCTCACGCTCATGCGCGAGTTCCCGCGCGAGCGGATCACGATTCAAGACATCATCGACGGCTTGGGGGAGCGCAGCTTCGGCTTCGTGCTGCTGTTGTTCGGGCTGTTGAGCGCGCTTGCGGTGATTCCCGGACTTGCGACGCTGACCGCGCTGCCGCTCATCTTCTTCGGGCTGCAGATGCTCGCAGGTTATCCGACGCCGTGGCTTCCTGCCTTCCTGGCAAAGCGGGACATCGCAAAGGGCGACCTCGAGAAAGTGCTGCAAACCGGCGCACCGTTCATGCGACGGGTTGAGCGGTTCTGCCGGCCGCGCCTGCAATTCCTGATCGGCGGCGTGGGCGAACGGCTGCTCGGGCTCTTGGTGTTCGTTCTTGCGGTCGTCATCGCCTTGCCCGGCCCCGGCACCAATTTTCCCCCCGGCATGGCCATCGCCTTCATGTCGATCGCGATCATCGAACGCGACGGGCTCTTGGTTTTCGCCGGCGTTTTGGCCTCGGCGCTCGCGCTCTATATCGGCTGGCTGGGCCTGCATTTGGTCGTCGCGCATGTCCTCCCGGGCATATGGGAATATCTGGTCAGCACGTGGAATCTGATTGCGACTTGATCGCATCTGCGTGTCCCGTGACCCTTGCCGCATGCGGCAATAGCCGAACGGGCGCGGACAAGGAAAACTATGCGCCGCCTCGTGACAGTGGTTTGACTGCGCCTTAGTTTGCGTGCACTTCGCTGCGGCGCACAATCTTCTCACTCGCGCAGGGACACCCATGCTCTCGACCACCAAGACGCTGCTTCCGCTGGCCCGCGCCGCCGTCATTGCGGCTGAAACCGTGGGACAGCAGGCAAAGACGGGCGTGCGTGCGACGGTGGCTGCAGCCGGAGGCGTCGATCAGGCGCAGCATACGGCGCATGGCCTGGCGTGGCTCATGACCTATGTGGAAGCGCTGAGGCAGATGCAGCGTTGGGCCGAGCAACTGGAGGCCAAGCACAAGTTCGGCGAGTTCGAACGACTGCTGCTGTGCGCGGCGCTCGGCGAATACTGCGCGCAAATCGCGGGCGGCATTGCGATGAGCCAGGGCGAGATCGTGCGGCTTTCGGACTTGGGCGTTTCGACGAGCGAGGCGGGGCGCTTCGCCTCCGGCGCCGTCGCCGATTTGATCCACGAAGGGTTCGATCAGACTATCAAATCGCGCCTAGCGGAATTGATCGCCGCGCATCCGAACGCGGTGACGTTCGGCGATGTCGGGCTCGACAGCGAAATGGGCCTCGTGCGCGACCAGTTCCGCAAGTTCGTGCTCGATCGCGTGGCACCGCATGCGCATGAGTGGCATTTGAAAGACGAGCTGATCCCCCTGCCCGTCGTTCAGGAGATGAGCGCGC
>JBGOVA010000092.1:0-16897 GCA_041477875.1 Micropepsaceae bacterium
GCACGCTGGCGCGTCATCCTAAGGCTCAACCCATTCGACCCTGTGCACCAGGATCTTGAGGCGAAGATAGAAGCGCTGATGGTCGTGAAGGACGCGGCACCCAAAGATGTGGACGTGTCCGCCATCGTTGAACTGGCACGGCTTATTTTGAGGACCGAGTGGGCTCGGGCGCAGGGGCCATTAGCTTGGTTCAAGTCTCGTCGTCGCTATCCGCGCGGCACACCGGCGTGGCGGATTGCTTGGCACAATCAATCGCGGCGGTTGCTCGATTTCCTGCAAAAGGAGAACTGAGATCAAAACGACTTTCGCACGCCAGGCGAACTTACCGCCCAGATTTGGTCGCAATCTGATTCCGATACTGCGCCTCCGCTCTCGCATCCGGGGACTGTGCGATGAAAAACCTCCTGCTCGCTTCCGCCTTCCTGCTCTTCGCCACACCGGCGTTCGCCGACACTTACGTGCACGGCTACTACCGCGCCGACGGCACTTATGTTGCACCCCATTGGCGCTCGGATGCGAACGGCAACCCTGACGACAACTACAGCAGCCCCGGAAACTACAATCCGCATAACGGCAAGATCGGCGGCAAGGAGCCCACGTACAATCCGCCTGAGCCGTTTCCGATGTACACGGACTCCGGTACGAACCCTTACCCGTCATCGAGTGGCAGCAGCGGCAGCACAATCTATGTGCCGAAGCTGAACGCGCCCGTCGGCAGCCTCAACAACAACAGCAATTGTCCGCCGCGGACGAGCATCTATCAGCCGCGGTGTGATTGACATTTTCGGGGGGCAGCTATGCGGCAATGGATCGTTCCGGTTTTGGTGTTCTCGCTCGCGTCCATTCCGGCGCCGGCGGGAACACTCGGCGGCTTTGGCGACATCGGCGCGATGACGCGCTGGGAGGCGACCGGCTGCACCAAGCCGCGAGCACCCTTCACGTTCAAACCCGATGTTGACGCGTTCAATCGATATATCGACCAGGTGAATGCCTACACGGATTGCGTCTACCGCGAGGCCAGCGATGACATCATGGAAGCAACTAGCGCGATCAAGAGCGGCGCGAGGCGCGCGGAAGAAGATGTGCTACGGGAGTCCGAATACGCTCGAACGAGCCTTCAGCAACAGCTGCGGCGATGAAACCTCGTAAGGCGCGTTAGTTCGGTGGCTCGTCGTTCAGTCGCTTCGCATGCTGCAGCGTGTCGATCGCGCGCATGATCGCGAGCCACACGCCCTGGCCGTCAAGGTCGCCCTTCTGAAGCATCGCATCGGTGCGCTTCGCCGCTTCGATCTTCGCTTCCTCGCCGTGGTGCTCAATCAGAACGGCAGCGGAGCGGTAGATGTCGAGGTCGGTGGGCATTGTGCACAGTGCTGACGCACGAACCGCGCCAGAGCAACTCTCTCCCGTGTATTCAACTGCCGGTGGTTTAATCCGGTTGCACAAATGTGACAAATCATCATCTGGTGCAAAGCGTTCCTGTATTGGTCTGTTGAGCGACCGATTGCAACCTATACTATGTATTCGGGGTTTGTTGGGGCGCGCTGTGATCTTTCCACTGCCATTTTCGTTCGACCTGTTGCCCATCGCGGACATGCTGATCAAAGCGATTGCCGGCATCTTTCAACTCAGTGCCGCGGAGCAAATGGCAAAGGGACTGTCATCGGCTTTCGTCACGTTTTTGGTGGCGGCGATTCAAGCCACGACGGAGCGTTTTCAATTGTGGCGCCTCGGACGTTCAGAGGCCCCTCTGAGCTACTACTTCCCAGGCGTCGAATTCATGCTCGCGGCAGTGGGTATTGTTCTTGCTAAGTTCGCGGACTACGCGACTCCGGCGTCATGTTCGTGCCAGGTACCTTACGCAGGGCCAATCTTGACGATTACGAGTGTTGTGACTTTTGCGTTTTTCGCCGGCCTATTGATACTGGAGCAACCCCCGATTAGCCGTCAAGCTGCATTGATTTCGATCAAAGAATCTGTTGAGAATGCGCGCCACTATACGCCATCTTATCGTCGAGGGAGCTACTGGGTCGGCGCATTCGTCCTGCTCCTAGTCTCGGCATTTCTTGCATGAGGACGACCCATATGAGCGATCGGATTGCTTCAGTGTCTAGAGCACTCTCCTACGTATTTGCCGTGGCGGGGCTCGGCGCGACATACGTGTATTACATTTTCGGGCCAGCAACTCTGGGCTCCCCCGACGCGAAAGTTGCGAGGGCGGGATTTGAACTTGATCCAATCACATTAATTGTCATCTCGTTCGTTGCGTGTGCAATATTTTGGCTGCTCGCAGTGATCTTGCGAAGCCCTACAAACCACGCCTGACTCCGGAATTATTGCAACCTTTCGCGAGACGGCCTGCGAGTACGGGCTTGAGTGCATCTCCACGGAGCGTGCGCGCGGCTAACTCACTGAACACATCCTCATCCACATGGATGCGGACAACGTCAGTTTGCCGATCCTACACTGCGGCGGAGCGATCGTTTCCACCTCAACTGTGTGCTTCAACGTCGTAAGCGACAGAAGGCCCATGCATGGTAACGACGTGGCGTCAGGGGAGCAAGAATCGCCGCAGCGAGTGATGTTGCCAACAACGTGTCAAGTTGGGCAGTTTGGGGCATGGCCCGCAAGACCTGGCACCTGAGCGAAAGCGTCGTGACGATCGGGAATATCGCGCTCGGCAATCGGAGCCTCAATTTGCTCTGTTTTGACTGCGGACACGAGGCGAACTGGTCGCCGCCTGAGCTTGCAGCAGTCGAACCGCCCGGGCGCCGGCTTTGGGACTTCAAGCGGCGCCGGTGCTGTTCGAATTGCGGCACGCGAGGCTCGACCGATCGCGTCTATCTGACCTGCCACAACGTCTACAGCGGCTCGTCGGAATATCGGCCGCCCGATCCGACACCGCCGCAGCTGTGGCCTTCATGATCGACGCGGCCACCATCCGCCGCGATGCAGGCCTGCACGGGCACGAGATCGGCGCCGATGATCGTTGCGTCGAATGCGGGCTCAGGGTCGCCGATATGGTCGTGCTCCAAGACATGCCGCCGTGCGATTTGTTCGGTCATGCAAAGCCATCGAAGAAAGCCGATGCCAAAGGCTAAGCCGAAACACCCCGGCCGCGCCGCCAAGAACAAGCTCATGATCCAAATGCGCACGATCGCCGAGAAGGCGAAGGCTCATCTTGGGACCGGCCGGAACGACGCCACGAGGATCATCCGACGTTCACACGCCCGCCTTCGTGCTCACCGGGACGGGCGTGTTCAGAGGCTGCGGTTAGAGCGCGATCCCAAAAAGTGCATGTAGCCCGTCGGCAGATTGCCCCGGCGCCGCGTACACTGGCAATTGGACGAGAGTGTTTACCAGCTAACGGAGCAGCTGAGCTTCCACGGCGGGCCGCTGTCAAACGTGCATGATACTTTGATCCGCTTGGCTCCGCCCTTCGGCGGCGAACTCGCCTTGGTGATGACGAGCTCGGATGGTGCACCGTTCTGCACCAAGAGATCGCGAATGGCGTTCGTGTTGTTGCTCTCCGCCAACTTAGCTACACTTGCGACCTTCTGCGGATCTTGGTTGATCTTGCTGACGGCGGCATTGGTTTGTGTTCGAGCCTGCCTCTCCGTTGGCGACATCGAGGGGCCGATGACGCTTGTGTTTGAGTTAGCTGTCGGCGCCATTCCGGGGCCGATGATCTTCGTGTCCGACTTGCCCGAAGCAGACGCGCTGAGCGCCGCCAAGGCCAAAACGGACGCGCACAATA
This sequence comes from Micropepsaceae bacterium, assembly GCA_041477875.1. Taxonomy (GTDB): domain Bacteria; phylum Pseudomonadota; class Alphaproteobacteria; order Micropepsales; family Micropepsaceae; genus SZUA-430. Next base: position 3,755 of record JBGOVA010000092.1, read on the forward strand.
TCGGTGATAGTTTCATGTTTTCCTCCCTTTGTCGGGCGGGGATCATACGCGCTTTGGTTGCCCAATAGCGAGACGAGCCCAAGGATCGGACGTGGCGCGCTCTTGCCGGTGCAGAGCAGCGACTTGAGAGACCGATATTGTCGGGCTCGAAACATCGGCATCCGATCCAGTACGCCGATCTTCGCAAGCGCGAGCCGACGTGATGTCCAGGTCCGAGTGACCACTTCCGGCGAATAGGCGCCACTGATGGCGCACAGACTCAATGTCCGCAATTGGCCCCTTTGCAGTCATTCGCCCGATTGAACAAGGCCTCACCCGCTGGAAGAGAGCCTGGCAAGTAAGAAGCGCCGCGGACGCCCAATTTCTGGAACCCTCTCGAAGCCTCCTGCGGCACCTCGGGTTTCGATACGGCCCGCTCGCAACGCGCCATCGTGTCTTACGTCGCCGTCGGCCGATGTTTGGACCCCACGCCTAATGTGCAATTATCGCCTGCAACAGCGCTCTTGCATCATCGGTCGGTTCGCCTTGGCCATCGCTTCGGTTCTTGAAGATGGCTGCGAAGATACCGCGCGACGGTGCCCAGAACAAATAGCTTTGAAATCCGAGCGTGCTGCCGCCGTGGTGGGCAATACGCTCGCCGGCGATGTCCGCGACATACCAGCCGAGGCCGTAGCCCGTTGGCTTCCCGTCGTTGGTCTTTGTCGGTGTTAGCGCCATAGCGATCAAGTCGCGCGACATGATCTCACCCCGCCCAAGTGCCGCATACCAAATCGCCATATCGCCGGGCGTCGATAGAAATCCGCCGGCGGAATAGCCGAGGGTGGCGCTGAAATACCGTGCGTTGAGCGGATCGCCGTCGGGGCCAACCTCATAGCCGGCGGCGCGCCCCTCGATGATGGCGTCATGACTTCCATATCGTGTTCGCTTCATCTGCGGAACCAGCACGCGGCGCGCTACGAAATCGGCGTAGGGCGCGGCGCTCTCGATCTCGATGACTTTCCCGAGAATCCAATAATTCACGTTGCTGTAGCGCCACGCGGCGCCTGGCTCCGACAGCAAAGGGCGATCCGCATAAACCGCCAGTAATTGATCGGCCGTCAGGTCCGTCCTCATCAGCGCCAAGAGAGGCGCAAGCTCATCAGTGATGCCGGAGGTATGGCTCAGGAGTTGGCGAACAGTGATCTCGCACCATTGCCTAGGGCATTGCGCCCACACCTCACGAAGCGGTTCATCCAATCTGAGCTTGCCGTCCTGCAGCAATAACAGGATGGCGACCGACGTGAATTGTTTGGTGAGCGAGGCAATGCGTATGACGCTGTCCACTTGAAAAGGAATGTGTAGCTCGACATTGGCTTGGCCGTAGCCCTTGGAAAAGACAATCCGACCACCCACCGCGACGATGGCGTATGCGCCCGGTCCGTCCACCGGGTAGGCCGCGCGCAGGCGGGCGTCCTCGGCCCGGAAGTCTGCGGCGTTCGCTGTTGTCGCGATGCAGAAAGCTATCCAAGGAAGCACGATGCACGCCATGCCTTGCCTGTCATTTGCGGCCATAGTCGGCGGCGACTGCATTGAGCATCCGTTGGATTTCATCACGATCTCGCCAGTGCCCGTCGACAATGACGGCGTCGGGGTCTCGAAGTGCGCGAATATCGTTCAGCGGATTTGTCTTCACGAGGATCGCGTTTGCTGCGCGCCCGACCTCGAGCATTCCGGTATCTGCAAACCCGGGAACGTAGGCGGCGGCATTTGCAGTCGAGGTCTTCAGGGCCTGATACGGGGAAAGGCCTGCCTCGATCATGCTGTCAAATTCGTCGTGCAGACTGACGCCGGGAAGGATCATCGGATTCAGCGCGTCCGAACCGGAGACGACGTGAATGTCGGCGTCGGTAAATTTCTTCAGCAAAGCCTTGGAGTCCGCATAGAGGCCGCGCAGAAAGTCGAGCGGCGGTTTTTCCTTGAGATAGGGATTGTTCGGCTTTAGCCAAAACGCATCTAGGACGAGCGCGTGCGTGAATCGCATCTGCGGCCGCGCGATCATCGCGTCGTAGTTTTCCAGCTGCGCGAGCGTATTGCGCTCGATGCCAATGGTGCTTTCGATGAAGCAATCGCATGCCCGGAACAAGTCGACAAAGCGATCGGGGTCGCGCGCCTTGTCGGTCATCTGCAGAGCGAGGTCGTCGATATGCGCGAAGGCGTGTTGTCCGGATCGCAGGACATCGAAGACGCTGAGACCCTGATGCTGCGAAATATGCCCATCGACATACAGCCCAACGTTGCGCGCTTCCGCGACCACGGCGCGAAAGACCGGCGCCTTCAAGTTGTCGCGGACCTTGATGAAGTCATAGCCATCCCGGGCGTACTGGCGCACGGCCTCACGCCCTTCGGCGGGTGTCCTCAGGATTCTTGTGACGGGCTCCGGCAGGACCGGCGGGTCTCCGCTGAGCATGGGGCTTGCGACCACGAGGCGCGGATAGGGTGACGCCGTTCCCCGTTGGCTGTTCCGGAACGCCAGGATGTCCGGCGCGCCCGACATGACGCGCAGGCCCGTCACGCCGTTCGCGATGTAGAGCGCCAATACCGAGGGATAGTCGATCGGCTCGGGCTTCGCGCCGAACGCGTGCGCGAAAGCCACACTCTCGATGTGCATGTGCAGATCGTTGAGACCCGGCAGGAGATAGCGGCCAGCGCCGTCGACAGTTTGCTGGCAAGCGTCGGTGGCTGCACCGGCCGAGGCTCCGATTGCCAGAATTCGACCGCCGCCGATCAGAACGGCCTGATCCTGCATTACCCGTTCCGAATCCATCGGCACGACGTTCACGTGGGTAATGGCGAGCGAACAAGGTTTGTCCACCCGGTCAGGCGCCGCGTGGGCCGTGACGCTGTAGGCCAGCAGGCCGGCAAGAGCAAGGCTGACCGCCTTAACAACAATCTTGGGAGAAATGTGGTGCATCCGCGTCGAGGGTTCCGGTGGTTTGGATCACGCGCGAGCCATAACGGGAATGCTGTAGAATGCACGTTCGCATCGGACCAAAATCGCGTTCTAGGTCCGTTTTTTCTATTGGCACCGCAAAGCTTGAATGGCTCCCTAGTGACGTCATGACCCAGCATGAACTCATCAGTTTTGCCCTGGAGGCTGCGATCGCCACGCAGTTGATGGTTTTGACAGTCTCGCTGTTGTCGCGCCCGCGAAAGGCCGCTCCGGCGCTTTATTTGCTGGCCGGCATCACGGGCAGCGTCGGCTTCATGATGGCCACCAACTTCTTGATCGGCGACGGCGGCTGGCGCCACCTCTCGGATGTCAACCTGTTTCTAGAGCTACTGCTGCCGCCGACCATCTATCTCTATGTGTCGCAATTCCGCCGGTCGCCCCACCCGTTGACGTCAACCGATTTGTATCATGCGGCACCCGCAATCATCGGTATTCTCGCGTGGGAAACCGGCTTGACCGGCTCTATGGATCTTTATGTGGTCTTTTGCTGGTTTGCGTATCTGACGGCTTCGTTCGCCGTCGTATTCCGCAATGCCGAGGGCGTTGAGCCGGCGTCGCTCAGGCGCTTTCTGACCATCTTCCTCGGCGTCGTCAGTCTGATTGGCGTTTTTCGTGTCGCGATCGTACTTGATTTGCCACAGGTGGGTTCCTTCCGCGATGGCATTCCGTATTTGCTGTTGCTGGCCGTTCTGTTGCTCACGACCTGTAAGCTGCTCTTTATCGCGCTGAAAGATCCGAGTCTGCTGAGCACGTTGGGATCGTCGATTAAATACGCGCGGGCTGGCGCGAATGTGTACGACCTAGAAGACCTCGGCGCGCGCCTCTTGGCGTTCTTGAATTCGGAAAAACCCTATCTCGATCCCGACCTCAGCCTTGCGGAGTTGGCCGCGCGGCTCGACGCACCGAGCCGGCATGTTTCGCAGCTCATCAACACGCGCTTCGGCATGAACTTCTCGGCATATATGAATTACTGCCGGGTCCAGATCGCTTCACAAAAACTGACTGCGCGCGAGTCCGCAGAAAGACCGATTAAATCGATCATGTATGAATCGGGGTTCAAATCGAAAAGTATATTCAATCGAGAATTCCAACGCCATTTCGGGGTGAGCCCGAGCGAATTCCGATCCCGTTAGGCTTCGCGAACAGCCCGATGCGCGACGGACTCCAACGTGCGGGCTCTTGGCCGGAACGGAGCCGGTGAGTGAGCGCGAAGCGATGCAGGTTCAAGCACGCGGAAATGTCGCTTTTCGGCGAGAACTCGCCGCACCACAGCGCAAGCACTGACCGGCAGAATTGGAGCGACCCCGCCGTTGGTGCGATTGCCACGATCCGCGACTGAGTTGGCCCAAAGCCGCCAGTTCTCGTTTTGTCGCCGACGGCCGCGACGAGAGCCGTTTGGTTCAGTAGAGCCCTTCAGAACTTGACGTCAGCCGACTGTGCACGACGTATTCCTGTTCTACAGACGGACGGGAAGAATTTGGATGGCGAGCGGCCACTTGGTGTTGACACGACCATCGACCGCCGCAAAAGAGACGATCCCACTGCATGGGAGGAGAACACAATGAGCGCGCCCGATATCAGTCTCGGCAACTGGTTTCTTCAACGCGGCCGGCGCACGCCCAATCGCCGCGCGCTGACGTTCGAAGGCAAGAGCTGGACCTATGCCGAGATGCAGGATCGCATCGATCGGCTTGCAGCTGCATTGCGCGCATCGGGCGTATGCCGTGGTGACCGCGTGGCGTTCATCGGCTTCAATCAGCCGGCGTTTTTCGATGTCCTGTTCGGCACCGCTCGCCTCGGCGCAATCTTCGTGCCGCTCAATTTCCGTCTGACTGGTCCCGAGCTTCAATACATCATCAACGACGCCGGCGTTCACACGGTCGTCGCCGACAGCGCGCACCGGCCAGTGATCGACGGCATCCGCGCGGCTCTTCCCTGCCGACACTATCTATCGGCCGACGTCGATGCAGCCGGTTGGCCCGGGCTCGCCTCATTCACCGACCGCGTGATGCCGCTTGCCCAAGGCGAGCCGATTGGCGTCGGCGAAGTCGCGGTGATCATGTACACCTCCGGCACGACCGGTCGCCCCAAGGGCGCCATGCTGACCCACGATAATTTCTGGTGGAACAACAGCATGAGCATGCTCACCTTCGACACGCTGGAGAGCGACGTGAGTCTGGTGGTTGCGCCGCTCTTCCATATCGGCGGGCTGAACGTCACGACCTTGTCCACGTTTCAAAAAGGCGGCGAAATCATTTTGCACCGCGCCTTCGACGTCGCGCGGTGGATCGAGGACATCACGAAATATCGGGTGACAACCGTGTTTGCCGTGCCGGCCATGTTGCTGGCCGTCAGTCAGCACCCGGCCTTCGCGACGGCGGATCTTCAGAGCGTGCGCTTGATCGTCTGCGGCGGCGCGCCGGTGCCTGAGCCGCTGTTGCGGCGGTTCAACGATCGCGGCATTCCCATCAACCAGGGCTATGGTCTGACGGAGACCGCGCCGATGGTGACGTTCCTGACCAGCGAATGGGGTGTCGCCAAGCTAGGCTCGGCCGGCAAGCCCGGTTTCTTCGTCGAGGTGGCGATCGCCGACGCGGATGGCAACTTCGTCACAAAACCCGGCGTGCGTGGCGAAGTGCTGACCAAGGGCCCGAACGTCATGAAGGGCTATTGGAACAAACCAGACGCCACGAAAGCGGCCATCGACGATGCCGGATGGTTTCACACCGGCGACATCGGCTACCTGGACGAGGACGGTTTCCTCTTCATCTGCGACCGCCTCAAGGACATGATCATCACGGGCGGCGAAAACGTCTATCCAGCAGAGGTCGAGGCCGTGCTCTACGCCCACCCCGCGATCGCAGAGGTCGCGGTCTTGGGCCAACCGGATGAACGATGGGGCGAGGCCGTCGTCGCTATTGTCGCGCTGAAACCCGGCGCATCGCTGACACTCGAGGCGCTTCGGGCGTGGGCCACCGAACGTCTTGCCCGCTACAAGTTGCCGTCCCGGCTCGAAACGATAGATGCCCTTCCTCGTAACCCCGCTGGAAAGGTGTTGAAATTCGAACTGCGCCGTTCCTTCGTGACTGAGAGGCGCGTGTAGGGCAATCGACCCAGCGCGGTCTCCAAGCGACGACGCATCGTCTAAGCTACGCTCAAATTGACGGAACAAGCGTCAGCCAACGCTCTGCGTCGTTAGTAGGGCGCGAGTATCTTGAACAGGCCAAAGGCTTGAATTCGTAATGTGCCGCACGCGATCGTCTGGAATGGCAGGATATTCCTGCCATCGTAATGTTCTCTCCATCAGGCAGTCTTTGGCCCAAATGCGACATCAGCCAGAAGCGATATTTCGAAACCTTCGGTATCGGGACCGCCAGAGCAATCCTTTGACCGTCACTGAATCGGAGCGCCGCACCGGCCGCCAGAGCAGCACCGTAACGCGAGTGCCGAAGTCATCAGTACACTGATGATAGTAAATAAGTTTGAATCCATACGCGAATAGGTGAGTTTTGGTAGCGACACACAACCGCCTACGTATATTTGCCCCGCAGCGCAGTGCCGGGTGGTAGGACTCAAGCTCGCTTGTAGCCTGTGCCAGGAGCCGCTCACCGAACAATGCGCCGCGCTGCCACGGAACGTCTCGGACACCTACTTGGGTGTTCTCGGTGCCGCCGCGGATGACCCGGAAGATGAGGTGTCGAGTCCAACCAACCCCTTGAGGACGTCAGCTGGGATTTGTAGCGCCGCTAACACAGCGCTCGGGTCGGTGGATTTGAACTTCTTCAGGACCCCATGATCGAATTCCATCGTGACATCAAATTTGGCAAAGGTTCTCGGATCAAACGGGATCCGGAAGAGGCGATGCGGATCCGCTGCCATGACTCGAAAGTCCTTTTGCACAGAGACTTCATCTATTTTCAGCGTAACTCGCAGGGCATAGGCACGTGTTACCCGGTAACAAATCCCGCTGACGCCTCCGTCAACACCACCACAGCGCGGGTCCTCAGCCGACGGATCCTGGGGAGCGAGTGGATCTTTCGGGTCCTCAATGGTGATGATGCCAAACATGGCCTTGTCGCCGTAGGCGTCCTGGATTTTCGACCAGTCTTTGTTTGTGGGATCCAACACGATGCTGCGCTCAAAATCCGGCTTGGGACATTCGGCTGCTTTCGCCACCACACCCAATTTGATCAGACTTCCAGTGATGTCGATCAATTGGTTGGCAATTGCGCCCACCTGATTCTCGCTGGTCGAATTGATTGATGTGAGAAGCCCGGCGCTGTCAGTTTCGATCGCTATCGTGTTTTGGCGAAAAAGAGGGTCATTGTCATAGGTGAGTAGATATTTACGGTTGGGATCCGCGATCCGCTTTTGATCTGACAGACTTATCGAGACATCGCATTTTGCACGCTTCACAGTCAGCGTGACGATGTCTCTTGGAAGCCAATACGCCACACCTTGCAGATCGGTTGTGGCTCTGCCTTCCGTGGTCATCGGCGAAGTCATCAAGTACAATGAGCTACAACTGCCGAGAACTGCACAGGCGAAAGTCGCCGCGATAATGCGTCTCACGTTATCCGTACCCCCCATTTTGTAGTTCTTTTACTCCTCATCGACCTCTTGCCGTGTGCCGCGCATGCAACAGCCGGCGCGTTAATAGCTTGATCTGGCTCAATGATTGGTCGGATGAAGCAATGGCAATAGATTGCAGCGCCGGCTTTGAGCCAGGCACGGGTAGGTCTTCTGATAGGTACGCATATGAACAAGCACATTGTGGGCGTACTTTTTTCGATGGCGTTGGCCGTCGGGTGCCCCGTCGCGAAGGCGCAAGGCGTAACCGGGAATGAACGCCCGTTCTTTGATGCCCTCAACGATTCTGAATTTGCCGAAAAGATATTGGGTGCTGATGTTCCAGCACCCTATCGGGAGCATGCGAAAGGAGTGTTTTACGAATTCAATCTCTGGGGCAGCGGCGCAACTGTGAGAGTTTGCTTCCTGGATGGATCTTCAAGAGAGCGCGCGCGCGTGGCGCAAGTCGCATCCGAGTGGACGCACTATGGCAATTTGAAATTCGATTTTGGCGACGTCGGAAACCCAAAAACCTGCAAGACCATCGCAGACGGGGACATCAAGATTGCCTTCAGGGCGAGCGCGGACACCAGTAACGGCGGCGGACATTGGTCTTGGGTCGGAACCCAAAGCAGGGACCACTATCCCTCGATGATGCTCGAAAATCTCGACGCCGAGCCACCGCACTACGACGACAAGCAATGGCGTAGGTTCGCCCTTCACGAATTTGGACATGCCATTGGGTTGGAGCACGAACATCAAAGCCCCGAGGCACATTGCGACAACGAGATCGATTGGCCTGCGGCCTACAAGTATTACCGGGAACACGATGATTGGGATGAACAAAAGGTCCACGACAACCTTGTCGCGCTGACGACAGAACCGAGGCCGAGAGCGACGCCTTATGACCGTCTTTCCATTATGCACTACGCATTGCCGAGTGTGATTTTCACCAATGGGACGGCCAATAAGTGCTTTGCACCTTTGAACTATCAAATCTCCGAGACGGACAAGCTTGCAGTTAGGGAAGCCTACTCAACTGACCAAGCGCGCGCTCTACGCACCAATCGGCTCTTGACGCAACTCGACGACATCTTGAAGCGTGCAAAAGTTCCGGACCTTGAGAGGGCCCGAATAATCGGCGGGACAAGGGCAAAATACGCAGGCGATTGACGAGGATTCGGCGGCCCAAGCGTGGCCGCCTGATGCCGTTGGAGTGCCATACCGGTGGAAGAAAGCTGAACTCCGCTCAAAAGTCGAACCCGCGCAACATTTCCTTCTACGAGCGGCATGGCTTTGAGGTAATCGGCCGGATCCAATCTGGCGCGTCGCCCCTCGTGACGCCGATGCTGCGTCGGCCGCACTCGCCCAGCGCCTGGACCGCCGCATGAACGAGCAATTCGTTGTACTGTTGCGTCGACCCGTTGAGCGCGCCGCCCGTTCTGGTCATTCGACATCTTCACTGTTGCGCAACGCGCGGGTTTTGCGCGCGTCGCGACGGTCTTGATCGGCTCAGCTCATATTTCCGGCGCCCACGGCAGTGCCACCTTTGCCGTCTGCGTTGGTATGACCGTGCCATGACACCGTCGAAACCTTGCCTTGGTTCTTGCCGCCCGAGGGCCCGGTTTCATAGACGACGCGGCCCCAGCAGTCGCTCTGCTCGTTCTTCTCGTCGGCGATACAGGTGAAAAACATACCGCTCTTCGATCCGTCTGCGTCGGTGCTGTAGCACACGCCGTTGGTCGACGCGCCACTCCCCAGCGGTGCCGACCAAGCGACGCAATTGCCGGTGCTATGCGATTTCGCGCCCGAAGCCCAGACGAGGTCAGTTTCGATCTTCGCCGTCGCGCCAACCACGAGCTTGCCGCCGGGGCCTGGCGCGCCTACGGACATGCCCTGCGTGCTCTTGCCCGTGAACGTGAACGTCTCGGCATTTGCAACCGTCGCGCTTAGCAACAACGCTGCCGTTACCAGTATCAGTGACTTCATTGAGGCGGCTCCCATCATCCCGTTATCTCGCGACCATCGCGAGCGCGGCGGATCCTAACCAAAATAGATGAAGTCCGATGCGAACTATTTCGCATGAAAATAGGCGCGCAGAATTCATCGCAGGGCAACAATCTTGAAAAGCGATTCATGTCGCCTTCACTCGCGCAAAACACGAGGACTTCTCACTCCGGAAGGTCTGGAATCGGCGAGTTCCGGTCATTGGCGCCGCGCGCGCCGAATGTCTGCCGTTGGCCGAATTCCGGCCAGTCGTGCCGCTATGTTGAATGTCTGCAACGGGACGAGCCGGACATTCAGGCCTGACGCCCTAAAGAGCGCTGACAGCTCGGTGGGATCAGCGACCAACCGCTTATGTTGCGCCGAATTCAGAGCGCGCCCGTCGCGGTTTGTTCCTAGCGAGATGTGGCGAGAACTACGAGAACTAATTGGGTCCTGCATCCGAAATTGTGCCAAGCCGAGATGTGTACGCGGCAAAAGCGTCTGAGTCCACGCGCTCAAAGCCACCTCGTGTTTCGGCGATCTCCTGCCTTCGCAACCGGCTCAACGCGAATGGCTGGTTTGAAGCGTTTCAGACGATCGCGAAAACGACGCTTCAACTGGAGTTGCCCTGTCGCCCACAGATCTCTAATTGTCGAACAGAAAGGGCCGCCGGTTGGGCGGCCCTCGATGTAAGCAGACGCTTGATGTTCATGCGTCAGCGCGACCCAGGTCGCTCCAATCTTGTCAGTCCGGCGCAATGCGGTGGTCATGCGTAAAATAGATGAACATAAACGCCAGCGCAGCGGACAAAATGAGAAGCGCGCCGATCACGGCGGCGACCTGTTGGCCTGTCGCCACGACCAATATGATTCCGGGCGCAAATATCAACACACCGAGGACATGGACGATGCATTGAGGCCAAGTCAGTCGGGATTCAGAGAGTTTCGGATAAGCGCGATGGATCAAACCGTAGAGTATCGAGGTTACAAACCCGACGAGGTTCCAATGCGCGTGGGCATCGACAAATTGGAAGTCCTGGTTGATACCCATCCAGATCCCAAATGCCATCCCGACCACGAGAAAAATCAAACCAAGGCCGATGAAAACAACATGCACGCGCATTCTCTTTTCCTCCCGTGTTGAGCCGACCCGCCGACGACGATTCCGACGTTTGAAATCGAATCAGCGAAGTATCAGCGAATGATTATGATCGAAGCTTGGCTATGTCGGCGCCAATCCCAGGGGCACAAAAGAGACAAACGTCCGGAATCGGCGATCTTCGGCCTTCAGGCCGTAGTACACTTAGCGTCCGCTTTGGAGCGGTCCGGTCAGTGACGGAAACGCGAGAGTGTCGAAATGACTCGTAATCTGCGCCAGTTGGTTTTTCTTCCTCTGCTCGTCATAGGGTTGCCGGCTTGCGGAAGCGAAACAGCGAGCGGTACCGCTCACGGCATAATCGAGGGACGAGTGTCGTTGGGCCCGACCATGCCTGTTTGTCTTCAGGGCGTGCCGTGCGACGGCGTGTATGAAGATGCCAAAATCGTCGTTCGCTTTCAGAGCGGGGAAGCTGTTGCCCATGCCCTGACAAATCAGGCTGGAAAGTTCAGGCTCGACGTTGCGACCGGCAAGTATATCGTCGGTGTCGATACCGACGCTCCGCTTCCGCGTTGTTCGGAGGCCCAAGTGATCATTGCTGCGGGCGTGACGATCCGCGCAGACATTGATTGCGACACCGGGATCCGCTGAGGCAAGCAAGGCCGATGAGCGGCCGCTTTCGGCGATCTCCGGCCACATCGCGGCATGAGGGTTGAACGTCCGGATTGCGGCGACCCTGCCGTTCCGGGCGCGCCGCGGTAACTGATGACTGAGTTAGGGCCGCTCGACACGTTCGGAGCGGGCCTGCCAAGATAGCGGCGTGCTTGGCCAACAGGCTCGGAGAGCGCGATGGCGCCCCGCATGACCTTCCTTCCTCTCGTCGCGTGCGTGCTTCTTCCCTGGCTTGGCGGATGCGCTGACGCGCCTCGACCTGCGCAGGGTCAGGCAGCGTTCCTGGTTGAGGGCGTTGCCGAGCGGAGAGTTCGGCAATTGCCGCCGGGGCCGCTCTATTGGCGTGTGGAGAACTTCTCCATGCTCAACGACGCGCAATCGGCGGCAGGTCCGACGTCATTGGCGGCCGAAATATCAGGAAGGGTCTGGCTCTTCATGGGTCCCGCGGGCGACGCGACGCCGGGTGGACGCATCGTCGCCGAGATCGGGCCAGTGCCGATCAATGCCGCATCCGAATATTTGCTCCGCATCAACCGCGCGGGCGGCCCGCCTGGAGCCGCGACGGCCATCCACACGCACCCCGGAGCGGAGGCGTTTTATGTGCTCACGGGCCAATTGAGTCAGAGGACGCGGCACGGGACTATTCAGCTCGACGCAGGCCAATCCATGCCCGGACACGCCCCTGGCATGGTGATGCAGCTCACCAGCAGCGGGGCTACCGATCTGGAACAGTTGGTGATGTTCGTGGTGGATGCCACCAAGCCATTCTCGTCACCGGCAACTTTTGACTGACCCGTTGGCCAAGAGGTGACGCTACGCGCGTTTGAGACCTCCCGTTTGATCGGTGGCGAATGACTGCAATCGGCGACAAGCCGTTTAGTGCAGGATCAGAAGTCCTTTGGATTGAGTCGCCCAGCAGGCGAAGCAACCCGCCGTCGCGATGGGGCGTGCGTTCGCGGAACGCACCGTGCATTATCCAAAAACTCGTTTGAGGAGCGGGACACATGTCGCTTGATCTGATCAATACACTTGCGCAGTCCATCGCGGCGTTTGGCGTGGTCGCCGGCCTTTTCTTTGTCGGCGTGCAAATACGGCAGAACACGGTCGCGGTGCGGGCGCAGACCTTTCACGCAGTGGCCGACAGCTTCAACGAAATCAGTTTGGCGATTGCCGGGGGCACACAGACGGCGCGAGTCGCGCGGCTCGGCTTTGGCGGCCTTGCCAATCTCAACGAGGACGAGCGCATGCAGTTCGCCTTCTGCTCGCTCGCCGTGATGCGGATACTCGAGACGATCTTCTACCAAGCGCAGGTCGGCATCGCCGAAAAGAAGCTGTGGGAGGCGGAGCAGAAGACGTTGGTTGCCCTCATGAGCTTGCCTGGGATGCGCGAATGGTGGTCGTCAAACGTCTTGAGTTTTACGCCCGATTTTCGTGCGCTGGTCGATCGCACGATCGCGACGCTGTCGCCTCCCGCTTGACGCGTGTCGCAGTCGGGCGCGAGCGTCCGCCTTCGGCGAGAAGCGACCGGTTCGACGTGCGCCCGCTCATGGCGGATAATGGCTCCAACATCGGCCGGTCGGCGGCCCCAAAAGGGGCTCGCCAACGCAGGTGCGCGGAGACACGACGGACTATGCCTTTCAGCACCGCAACGTCTGAGATGGTCGCCAAGGCTGTCACTGAAGGTCGTTGGGATCTGTTGTATGTCATGGTCCCGGCGGACGATGGCGGTCAGACCTACGAGATGAAGTGCAAGATCTGTGGGGAGTTCGGCAATATCTTGGCCAGGCGCTTTGTACACGCCGACCTCTGCCCGGTTGAGATTGAAGAGCGCA
>JBGOVA010000109.1:0-15901 GCA_041477875.1 Micropepsaceae bacterium
CGACATGGCGGCGCGCAAGGTGAAGGGGAAGGTGGTCCTCGTTACGGGCTGATAGCTGCCCTCAGTCGAAAAAAAGGGCCCCGCCTGGAACCCTGCTTTTTCGCGTGATCGGCGACTTACTGGGCCGTCGTGGGACGGCTCTGAAAAAAGCCAAAGAAGTTGGCCAGAAAACCGCCGTTGGATGAGCGGCGCTCATTCCGTGCAGCCATGAAAAACGGATATGCCCTAAACATGATGTGCCTCATTTCGTCGTCGAATGCTTCTCTTGAGCCAAAATATGGACTTTGGCCGGCGCCAATTCAAACGAGGACTTTTCATTGAAATCATGAGTGTTATTCATATATTGAATGCATGCAGCGTCGGCTTCCCCCCTTGAATTCGCTCCGAGCCTTCGAATCGGCGGCCCGACTCCTGAGTTTCACAAAGGCAGCCGATGAATTGGCTGTAACCCAAAGTGCGGTGAGCCATCAGGTGAAGTCGCTTGAGGACTGGGCCGGAGTACCGCTCTTCAGGCGCGACGGGCGCCACATGGCGCTGACCGAGGCTGCGGCCAAGTATTTGCCCACGGTGACCGCGGCGCTCGATCAGATCGCCCTGGCCAGCCGCAAGCTTCAAGCCGTGGATCCGGGCCAGGGCTGGCTGACGGTCGCCATGATGCCGTCCTTCGCCGGCAAGTGGCTCGTCCCGCGCCTCGCCGACTTTCGTACCAAATACCCGGCCATCGACGTCTGGATCGCGACGTTCGAGGCACAGGCGGGCAGCCTAGGCCCCGACGTCGATGTCGCCATCCGCTACGGCAAAGGCGATTGGCCTGGCCTTTCCAGCGTCAAGTTCCTGACCGAAGAGCTCTTCCCCGTTTGCGCACCCAAGCTTGCCGAGCAACTGAAGGAACCTGCGGACCTCGCACGCATGACTTTGCTTCATGACGAGATGCGCGAGGATTGGGGCATGTGGTTGCGCGCGGCGGGCGTGTCGACGGTCGACGCGACACGCGGACCGGGCTTCGATGACTCCGGCCTGCTCATCCAAGCCGCAATCGAGGGCCTGGGCGTGGCGCTCGGGCGCAGCGCACTGGTGAAGGGCGACCTTCAAGCCGGCCGCCTCGTTCGGCCCTTCCATCAGACTTTGCCCGCGGAGTCCGCGTTCTATCTCGTCTACCCGCCGGGCGCGGAGAACGCGCCAAAGGTCAAGGCGTTTCGCGATTGGTTGATCGCGACGGCCGAAGCCGACAATCAGGACTAGGCGCGCTCGATCAGCAGTGCATCGCGCGCAGCCTCGCGATGCGATTGCGAAATATGCGCGCCCGCCGTCGCGATCGCGGCCGCAAGCACCGCCGCGTCATCGCTGAAGCCGAAGACCGCGATCACATCAGGAATGGCATCGACCGGCAGCACGAAATAAGCGACGGCGCCGATCAAGATCGCCCGCGCCGCAAGCGGCGTCGCCGGGTCCGTCGCGCAGTAGTAGGCGGCCACCAGGTCTTCGGCGAACGGCAGCCGCCCGGCCAAGCGGCGCAGCTTGCGCCAAAAGCCGGCGCGCACGATCCGCTCGTCTCGCGTGATCACGGCCGGCAGGTACATCGAAGTGTCGTGGCTCGTCATGTCCCCTCACTTGCGAAACAGCCAAAACCCTAACGTCAATAGAGCGCTGATCAAGAGCGATGTGGTGATGGGAATATACAAACGAAAGCCCTCGCGTTCGATCACAATATCGCCGGGCAGCCGGCCCAACCCAAAGCGCGAGAAAAACGGCCATAGAAGACCGACGACGACAAGCGCGACGCCGGCGACAATCAGAAATCGTGCGATATCCATCCGGCACCCGCCTGATCTGGCCTTCCGGCCATGACGCGGCTATGACAACGGCCGACATCATATAGTCTAGCAAAGAGAGACGATCCATGCAGCTCACTCATTCCGTCACCGCGGTCATCACCGGCGGCGCCTCGGGTCTTGGTGAAGCAACCGCGCGCGAACTGTCGGCGGCCGGCGTTCGCGTCGCCATCTTCGATCGCGACAAGACGCGTGGCGAAAAGGTCGCCTCGGAAATCGACGGCGTTTACTGCGAGGTCGACGTGACCGACGAAAAAAGCGTGGTCGCCGGTTTCGCGAAGGCGCGCGCAGCACTCGGCCAAGAGCGCATCCTCATCAACTGCGCGGGCACCGGCATCGCGATCAAGACCGCGAGCCGCAAGAAGGGCTCGACCGAAATCCAACCGCACCCGACCGAACACTTCGACCGCATCATCCAGATCAACCTGGTCGGCACCTTCCGCTGTATTGCAAAGTCGGCGGCCGGCATGCTGTCCCTCGAACCCATCACCGAGGACGGCGAACGCGGCGTCATTGTCAACACCGGGTCGGTCGCCGCCGAAGACGGTCAAATCGGTCAAGCCGCTTACTCGGCTTCGAAGGGTGGGATCGTTGGCATGACGTTGCCGATTGCACGCGACCTGTCGCGCGACGGCGTGCGCTGCGTGACGATTCTTCCCGGCCTGTTCAACACGCCGCTCTTGGCGGCGGCGCCCGAAGAGCTAAAAAAGAGCCTCGGCGCGCAAGTGCCGTTCCCATCGCGCCTCGGACATCCGTTCGAATACGCAAAACTCGCCCGTCACATCTGCGAGAACTCGATGCTGAACGGCGAGGTTATTCGCCTTGACGGCGCCATTCGCATGGCGCCGCGATAGTTCATCGCCGGTGAGCGACGACAGGCTCGAAACGGCGTTCGCGGAATCCCTGCCGGGCTTGCTTGGTCTTGAATGGACCAACGCGGAGCCGGGTGTGGTTCGCGGGCGTATGGCGATCAAGCGCCACCATATGGCGCCGAACGGCTTCCTTCACGCGGCGAGCGTCATCGCGCTCGCCGATTCCGCCTGCGGGCGCGGCGCCTTTATGTCGCGCCCTGAAGGGGCGACCGGCTTCACGACCATCGAGCTCAAGACGAACTTTCTGGGCACCGCGGTCGACGGCGCGATCGTTGTCGAAGCGCGCCTTATCCACGGCGGCAAGATGACCCAGGTCTGGGACGCTGAAGTCCGCAAGGAAGGCGCGGACAAGCCGCTTGCGCTGTTCCGCTGCACACAGATGATGCTCTATCCCAGATAGGCTGCGGCGTTCCACAACTTGCCCCTGCGGACCGGCGTCGCTAAGTTCCGCGGCGCAAGATTCCTCATCCGACCTGATCAAGGGGACATCCACATGAATCGCACAGTCGTAATCGGCGGCGTCGTCGCCGTTGCGGTGCTGCTTGGAGTGGCTGCATGGCTGCTCATCGGCGGCAAGTCGACGAAGTCGACGTCCGAACAACTGGCGGCCCCGAACGCGGGCCCCATCGCGCTCAACCCCGTCGACGTGGTCACCGACCACGGTGCCAGCGAATCGCCCGATGGGCGGACGCTAAGCATCACATTCCCGAAGTTCGAGTTGACCGCGAAGAGCGGCGACACGGCGTCGGCCGTGTTCTCGACGACCTGGCGCCTGAAGCTTGCGCCCGACGAACGTGCCCTCGTCTCGGTGGCCTCGATCGCCGGCTACATGAAGTCGACCGCGGTTTCAGCTCCGGCGCCCGCGCCTGCAGCTCAACCGGAACCCACGCCGGCCGCGGCCCCCGCCGCCGCGCCCGCCACTGACGGATCGACGCCTCCCGCCGAGCAGCCCGCGAAGCCGCCAGTTGCAGGACCATCGCCCGCCAAGCCCGTTGCCGGCGACGGCGTGGCGCGCATCATCGTCACGTTCGGGAACGATACCTCGGTGACCGAATGGACGGATGCCACGGGCGCAGGCTCCGATCGCAAGGTCGCCAAAGCCACGGCCCTTGTTGGCGGCGCGGATCTGCGCGACGGCAGCACGGTTCCCATCACGGTCACCGTGGAGCTTTCAGGCGGTACGGCGAGCGAGTCGCTGGCAAAGGTCAACGCGCTCGACCTTCGCCTGTTCGCGGAAACAGCGCCGGTCGCGCAACCCGCGACCGAAACCCCGTCCGCACCCGCCGCAACGGACGGCACGCCCACGGCGCCGGCTCCGGCAGAACCGGGACCCACGACGCCTGCGCCCGCGGATTCGGGAACAACAACGACTCCAAACCCCTAATTCAGGCGCGCCGCATCATCCATGGCGCGGGCGAGTTCGACATCCTTCGATGTCAAGCCGCCCGCGTCATGCGTCGTAAGCAACACCGACACGGTCTTGTAGACGTTCGACCACTCGGGATGGTGATCCATCCGCTCGGCAACCAACGCCGATTTGGTCATGAATCCGAAGGCTTCGACGAAATTCGCGAACACGAACGTCTTGACGATCGCGTCGCGCTTTTGATCCTCACTCCAGCCTTTGAGGTTCTTCAGTGCCGCGGCGCGTTGCGCCTTATCCAGTTTTGCCGTCACAACGCTCTCCCATTTCTGCTTGGGCTTGGTCTATCTTCGCGCGTTAGGGTTCGCTTGGCGAGGGTCAGATGGCGAGAGAGTCTCTATACGAAGTAACGGCGCCCACGCTCGATGACATCGAGTTCCTGGCGCGCGACACATTCGATCGCCTGCCGGGCGAGTTTCGCGCGCGCTGCGGTGAGATCGTTTTCCGCGTGGAGGATTTCCCGGACAACGACGTCATGGAAGAAATGGAACTCGAGACGCCCTACGACATCCTGGGCCTGTTCCAAGGCGTCGGAATGACCGAAGCGAACGAGAGCGATCCCGTCCCGCGCGAGCCCAGCATGGTCTTCCTCTATCGCCGGCCGATCCTCGACGAATGGAGCGATTCCGAAATCACGTTGGGCGATATCGTGACCCACGTGCTGGTGCACGAGATCGGCCATCATTTCGGCTTCTCCGACGACGACATGGAGCGCATCGAAGCCGAGATGAACGACGACTAAGCGTCGAGCGGATAAGTCCTCTCGGCGCGATAGAGACTTCCCCTGGGCGTCTGATGGCTCGAGAATAGGACAAAGCCGCCGACCGTGAACGGACCGCTGTCGAAGAGATTGTGCGCCGCCAGGAACTCGTGAATCTTGGGGAGCGGCGCATCCTTCAATCGCGCCAGCGTCACATGCGGGGTGTATTTGCGCGTTTCGGCCGGGCGCCCCATACGTTGAAGCGCGCTTTCGATCTTGGCGACAAGCCGTTGCAGCACCGCGTTAGGCGCGACGCCCGCCCACAATGCCCGTCCTTCCTTGCTGCCGAAGTGGCCCACGCCCTTCAAGGTCAGTGGGAAAGCAGGAATGGAGAGTTCGCATAGCACACCGTCGATGTCGCTTGCCGTGGGCTCGTCGACCTCGCCGATGAAGCGCAGCGTCAAGTGAAGATTGTCGACCGGCGTCCATCGCGCGCCCGGCACGCCGCCTTGCACGAGCGAAAGCCGCAGCCGCACGCTCTCGGGGATTTCGATCGCGGTGAAGAGGCGGATCATTTCGACGTCAAGGGGCGGGGTTGGGCTGAGCGTGATGCGCGTCGTCGACGGCTTTTTCGATCTCTGCCGTCCACTTGACGTTCACGCTCGCAATGTCTGTCTTGAGTTGATCCATCGTCGTCGCGCCGATGATGGCTGAGGTCACGAACGGCCGCGTCGTCACGAACTGCAGCGCCATCTGCGCCGGATCGAGATCATGCCGCTTGGCGATCGCGAGATACCGTTCGATTGCGGGCCCAGTCTGCGCCTTCTCATATCTTTGTAGGCGGTTGAACAGCGCTTTGCGCGAGCCGTCGGGCAACGCGCCGTTCCGGTACTTTCCCGTCAAATAGCCCTGCGCAAGCGGCGAATAGGCGAGCAACCCGACCTGTTCGCGGTGCGCAATCTCGGCAAGCCCCAACTCGAATGTGCGGTTGATGAGGCTGTACGCATTCTGGATCGACTGCACGCGCGGCAGGGTCTTCGCCGTCGCGTGGTGCAAGAACGTCATGGTTCCCCACGCGGACTCGTTCGACAATCCGATCCAGCGAATCTTGCCGGCTTTGACCTGGGTTTGCAGCGCGCCGAGAATCTCGTCGATTGGCACGCTCGACCCTTCGACGTGCTTATAGGTCAGCCCGGTCGACCCGAACATGGAGACCGGCCGATCGGGCCAATGCAACTGATAGAGATCGATGTAATCCGTTTGCAGGCGCTTCAAACTCGAATCGACGGCTTGCGCGATCTGCTTCGGCGTCTGTTCGCTCGGCGCGCCGTCTGCACGCAGCCACGTCATGGGAGAGCGGCCCGCGACTTTCGTCGCGAGAACGACCTTGGACCGCGATCCGCGCGCCTTGAACCATGTGCCGATGATGCGCTCGGTCGACCCTTGCGTCTCCGGCTTTGGTGGCACGGCATACATTTCGGACGTGTCGAAGAAGTTGATGCCCTGCGTCAGCGCATAGTCCATCTGTGCGTGACCCTCGGCTTCGCTGTTCTGCTCGCCCCACGTCATCGTGCCCAGACACAGCGCCGAGACTTTAGTGCCCGTGCGCCCGAGCTCGCGATAGTCCATGCATTCCCCCGGTTGGTTGGAAGTTACTGCGTAACGCTCGTGCGCGGCTTCGCCCTGATCTCGCTGATGAGCTTCTCGACATAGGGCAGCATGCCTCGAACGATCACTTGCGTGCCTTGCTCGTTCGGATGGATGCCGTCGGCTTGATTGAGTTTCAGATTGGCGGCGACGCCTTCAAGGAAGAACGGATAAAATAGAACGCGGTGTTTCTTGGCGAGCTCCGGATAGACCGCGTCGAAAGCGGCGACGTATTCCGGCCCCAAGTTGCGCGGCGATTTCATCCCGGTCAGCAACACGGCAACGCCGCGAGCCTCGAGCTTCGCCAACACCGCGTCAAGATTGCTGCGCGTCTGCGGCACGTCGAGCCCCCTCAGCGCATCGTTCGATCCCAACTCGACGATGGCGCCGTCGACCGGCTCCGCGAGAGCCCAATCCAGGCGCGCCAGGCCGTCCGCCGACGTATCGCCGGATACGCCCGCGTTGATCACCGAAACGTCGTGTCCCTTGCCCCTGAGTTGGGTCTGCAAAACCGAGGTGAACTCGGTTCCGGGCGGTAAGTTGTAGCCTTGCGTCAAACTGGTACCGATGGCGAGAATCTTGATCGGCCTGGCTTGCGCGGCCCCAATTCCATTGATTCCCGCGACAAAGATGGAGAGAATCAGCCAAATCGCGTTGACTCGACCCCACCCCGTCACATATCGGGTGGCAACCCTCAAGCCCCTCGTTGGTAGCTCGTTGCGCATGCAGCGCTCGCTCAACACTGATCCGATCCTCCGGCTCGAGGCCGTCCGCCTCACACTTATGAGTCAGGCGGGTCCCGTCAATATCCTCAACGGTATCGAATTGGTGATCCGTCAAGGCGAGGCCGTGGGTTTGGTCGGGCCTTCGGGTTCGGGCAAGTCGACGCTTCTGATGGTCATGACCGGCCTTGAGCGCCCGACCTCGGGAAAGGTGACGGTCAAGTCGCAGGAGCTGTCGGCGTTCTCGGAAGACGCCGCCGCCCGCTTCAGGCGCGGCAATGTCGGTATCGTGTTTCAATCGTTTCATCTGATCCCGACGATGACCGCGCTCGAAAACGTGGCGGTCCCGCTCGAACTCGCGCTGGTGCCCAACGCCTTCGCGCGCGCGACCGAGGAGCTTCAGGCCGTAGGCCTCGGCCATCGCATGGATCACTATCCAAGCCAGCTTTCCGGCGGCGAGCAGCAACGTGTGGCGCTCGCCCGCGCCTTGGCCCCGCGCCCATCCTTGCTGTTTGCCGACGAACCCACCGGCAACCTTGACGGACGCACGGGCGCTGAAATCATCGAAATGATGTTCAAGCTCCAGCGCGAGCGCGGTTCGACCTTGATACTCGTCACGCACGACGAAACGCTGGCCAAGCGCTGCGACCGCATCGTCAAGCTGCGCGACGGTCACATCGAAGCCATCGAAGACGCCGGCGTCCACGAACAGGCCGCAACGCCGGAACTGACGCTGGCCGCAGTCGCCGAATGATCAAGCACGCAGCAGTCGCCTTGCGTCTGGCGCGGCGGGAACTGCGGCGCGGCCTCTCCGGCTTTCGCATTTTTCTCGCCTGTTTGATTCTGGGCGTCGCTTCGATCGCGGGCGTCGGCTCGCTCAGCGAAGCCTTGCTCGAAGGTCTGTCGCACCAAGGTCGCGAACTCTTGGGCGGCGACGTCGAGCTTCGTCTCACCCAGCGCGAAATGGACAAGAAGGAGCACAGCTGGGTCGAAGCCCACGGCAAGCTGTCTATGACGGCTGAGTTGCGGGCGATGGCCATCGCCCAAGGCCGCGACGCTCGCGCGCTCGTGGAACTCAAAGCCGTCGACTACCGCTATCCGCTCTACGGCATCGCCGATGTTTCGCCGCGTCAACCGCTGAGGGAGCTTTTCGCCAATCGCGAGGGTCTGTTCGGCGCGGCCGTCGACGAGCGCTTGTTCGCCAAGCTCGGCGTTCCGCAGGGCGCCGTCGTCAAGATCGGCAACGCATTGTTCGAATTGCGCGCGATCCTGAAACAGGAGCCCGATCGCGTCGCCGGCGGCTTTACGCTTGGGCCGCGCGTGTTGATCTCGGAATTCGCGTTGCGCGCCACCGGCCTCATCCAGCCGGGAAGCCTGATCAACTTCAACTATCGCGTCGCGCTGCCGCCCGAGAGCGACTCCCGCAGCGGCGTCACGCAATGGGTCGAATCCGCGAACAAGGCCTTTCCGAAGGCGGGTTGGCAGCCGCGCGACCGCTGGAACGCCGCGCCCGGCGTCCGCCGCTTCATTCAGCAGGTGACCGCGTTCCTGACGCTCGTCGGCCTGACCGCCCTCGTGGTCGGCGGCGTCGGCGTCGGCAGCGCGGTGACAACGTATCTCGATCGCCGCCGTGACGACATCGCGACGTTGAAGTGCATCGGCGCCAGCGGACGCTTCATCTTCTTCATGTTCTTGGCCGAGGTGATGGCGCTCGCCCTCATCGGCGTTGCGGTCGGCCTCGTGCTTGGCGCACTGATCCCCTTCGCGGTGCAATTCGCGCTGAGCGGCGTATTGCCGTTCAAAGCCGAATTCGGCATCTATGCGCAGCCGATGTTGTCGGCCGCTGCCTTCGGACTCGTGACGGCATTGGCTTTCGCAATCTGGCCCTTGGCGCGCGCGCAGGAGATCTCGCCCGCGGTGATGTTCCGCGATCTCGTCGCGCCATCGCGCCGCTGGCCGCACTGGATCTACATCGGCGCGACGGGTTTGGCTTTCGGCGCTCTGGCCGCGCTCGCGATCGTGCTGTCGAGCAATCTTGAACTCGCCGGCGGCTTCGCGGCCGCCGCCGTCGCCGCGTTTGTGCTGTTGCGCGCGACGGGCTGGGGGCTCATGTGGCTCGCACGGAATCTGCCGCGCCCGCGCATCATGATGGCGAGATTGGCGCTCTCGAACATCTATCGCCCCGGCGCGCCGACGCCCGCGGTGATCCTGTCGTTGGGGTTGGGCCTCACCTTGCTCACGACGATCGCGCTCGTCGATTCGAACATCCGCCGCATCATGCGCGAGGAAGTGCCTGCCGAAGCGCCGAGTTTCTTCCTGGTCGACATTCAGTCCAAGCAAGTCCAACTCTTCGAAAAACTGCTGAACAGCGAGAAGGGCGTTTCGAGCGTCGAAATCGTCCCGATGGTGCGTGGCCGCATCGTCAAAGTGAAGGATGTACCTTCGGAGAAAGCCGTTGTCGCCCGCGAGGCGAAATGGGCGCTCAACGGCGACCGCGGCCTGACCTACGGCAACCCGCCCGGCGCGCGCGATCAGGTCGTCGAGGGAAAGTGGTGGCCCGTGAACTACAAGGGTCCGGCACTCGTGTCGTTCGCGGCCGACCTCGCGCAAGGCATGGCGCTCAAGGTCGGTGACATGATCACCGTCAACATTCTTGGCCGCGACATCCCGATGACGATCGCCAATTTGCGTCGTGTCGATTTCTCGAATGCGCGCTTGAATTTCATCATGATCGTATCGCCAGGCGTCCTCGAAACCGCGCCGCACGCCCATCTCGCGACCGCGCGCGTGGCGCCCGAACAGGAAGACGAGGTCGAACGCGCCGTGACGAACGCGTTCCCCAACGTCTCGGTCGTGCGCGTCCGCGAGGCGCTCGAGACGGCCAACGGCCTTCTCCAGCAACTCGCCGGCGGCATCCGCGCGGCCAGCTTCGTGACCCTGCTGACGGGCTTGCTCGTGCTTGCCGGGGCGTTGGCCGCGGGCCACCGCCATCGCCTGTTCGACGCCGTCGTCCTCAAGGTCTTGGGTGCGACGAAGGGGCAGGTGATGACGACCTACCTGATCGAATTTGCGGTTCTGGGCGCCGGTGCGGGTTTTGTCGCCGCGGTTGCCGGCCTGATCGCTGCCTGGGCCGTCGCGTATTTCGTCATGGAGTCGACCTTCATGCCGTCGATGGGAACGCTCGCCGCCGTCATCGTCGGCGGCGCCGTCGCCGCGATGGCGTTGGGCATCGGCGCCACCTGGACGGCGCTTTCGACACCCGCCGCGCGAACGCTCCGCACGGCGTAGGCCGAAACGTTAAGCACTGGCGGAAAACTGCCGGATGCAAGCGGGAAGTTGCGGTGTATTCGCTTGAAAAATTGGCGCCGCGTAACGATATTGCTTAGAGCTTCTGTGGCCAAATGGCCGGGCATAAAGAGGTAGACCAAATGGCGGACTATAAGAATCCAATCTTACGCGCGCGTCCCTCATCGGGCGCCGACGCGGCAATCGATCAGGGCCTGCGCACCCATATGCTCAGCGTCTACAACTACATGACGATTGGCGTCGCGCTGACCGGCCTGGTGGCGTACTTCGTCTCTTCGTCGCCTGCAGCTGTCAGCGTGATATTCGGGACGGGTCTGGTTTGGGTCGCGATCTTAGCGCCGTTGGGCCTCGTCATGGCGTTGAGCTGGGGCATCAATCGGATGAGTGCGAGCACCGCTCAGATGATGTTTTGGGCGTATGCCGCGCTGAACGGCGTATCGCTTGCCACGATCTTCCTGGTCTACCCGGTCGCCGATATTGCGCGGGTGTTCTTCATTTCGGCGGCGACTTTCGGCGCGCTCAGCCTTTACGGCTACACCACGCCGCGTAGCCTTTCGGCCTGGGGTTCTTTCTTGTTCATGGGCTTGGTCGGCGTCGTCCTTGCCTCGGTTGTGAACCTGTTCTTCGCATCGAGCGCCTTGACGTTTGCGGTCAGCGTCATTGGCGTGTTGGTCTTCGCGGGCCTGACCGCCTACGACACGCAGAAGATCAAGGAAATCTACTTCGCCGGCGACGACGGCGAAACCGCGGGCAAGAAGTCGATCATCGGCGCCTTGGCGCTCTATCTCGACTTCATCAACCTCTTCTTGATGTTGCTGCGCCTGCTCGGGAACCGCAACTAACGGCCCTGTCGAGCACGGAATTTTTGGCCCCCGGAACCGGTGTTCCGGGGGTTTTGTTTTTCAGCGCTTGCGACACATGAATATGCCGTCCGCAAACGGCACAAGCACGGTATCGACGCGTGTGTCATTCTTGATCTTGGCGTTGAGCGCGCGCAGCGCCACCGTGTCGGCCGACGTGTCCTTCGCGTCGACGACGTTGCCCGACCAAAGCACGTTGTCGATCGCGATCAATCCGCCGGGGCGCACGAGCTTGAGCATGCACTCGTAGTACGCGTCATATCCCGTCTTGTCCGCGTCGATGAAGGCAAAGTCGTATTTGTTCGCGGCGCCCTCGTTCAGGAAGCGGTCGAGCGTCGCAACCGCCGGCGCGACGTGCCCCGTGATCTTTCGCGCCTGACCCGCCGCATCCCAATAGCCGCGCGCGCGGCCCATGTATTCCTCGCTGATGTCGAGGGCGTCGACATGCCCCTCGTCGGGCAACGCGAGCGCGATGCTGAGCGCACTGTAGCCCGTGAACGTTCCGACCTCGATGTAGCGCTTCGCGTTCATCAGCCGCGCGACCATCGCCATGAAGGCCCCTTGCTCCGGCGCGATCTGCATAACGGCGAGCCGCCCCATGGCACCGGTCTCCTCGCGGCATTTCTTCAGCACAGCGTGCTCGCGCACGCCAGTGTCCACGACATAGTCGAGCACGGCGTCGCTGAAGTTGACGGTCTTGCGCATGGCCTCTCCCTTAATCTTCCGATCGGGCGCGAAGTTAACGGTCGGGCGGTAGTTCGGCCAGCTTGCAATCGCCGCGAAATATCGCCATTTCGAAAGGCATGACGACGGCATCGCTGACCGCCTACCCCTTCGACCGACCACTCCAGGCGGCCTACGGCGCTTTCAGGGATATTGCGAGCTTCCTCGCCTGCACGGTTAGTCCCCCTTGCGCGCCACCCGTCGAAAACGTGCCGAAGGGCGACGGTCACGCGGTGGTCGTCTTCCCGGGATTTCTGACGGGCGACTGGGCGACCAGGGAGCTGATCGCCTGGCTCGCCAAGGTTGGCTACGACGCACGGGGCTGGGGCCCAGGTTCGAACTGGGGCCCCTCGACGTTCGCCCTGAAGCGTTGCGAGACCTTGCTGGATGAGGCGTGCGAGCGCTCCGGCCGCAAGGCCACCCTGATCGGTCGCAGCCTTGGCGGCCTCTACGCCCGCGAACTCGCCAAGGACATGCCCGAGAAGGTTGTGCGCGTGATCACACTCGGCACGCCCGTGAAATTTCCGATCGCAACGCCGCTCTCGCCTTTCGCCGACGCATTGTCGGGAAGCTTCGACGCAAGCTTCGCCAAGCGCGTGGGCGATTTGCCGCGCAATCCGTCCGTGCCGGTGACGGCAATCTACTCGCGCAGGGACGGCATTGTGCCGTGGCAGGCATGCCTGATCGAGGAAGGTCCGACGGCGGAAAACATAGAAATCGACAGCCCGCACACGATCATGGGCTCAAACCCGCAAGCCATGCGTGCGATTGCTGAACGTTTGGCGCGTTGACAACTCGCGCGAAACCAAGCCTTCCACCGCGGCCTGACGCGAAGCTGAAGCGGCGTTCATCTGCGACTCGCAAAGCCGTGAATCCAGGCCACAGTGCCGCCTCAATTCAGCCGCCCGTCCGCCGCTTTGGGCCTCCATCTTCATTCGCACGGTTGGCTCGGTGGTTCGGAAAAGGCCTCGGACCATCAGCCCCCAGCCCCCCTCGCGGCTTATCTTAGCCCCGAGCCAGCCGCTAGCTCCCCAATTCACGGTGTGGAACACTCCTTCGCAAAGAAAATGCGAGGGAGTGTTTTTTCATGCGTCTCAACGGCAAAGCTGCAATCGTCACCGGCGCCGCGTCGGGCATCGGCCGCGCGACCGCACAGCTCTTCGCGAAGGAAGGCGCGCGCGTCCTCGCGGTCGACTTGCCGAAGCAGGGCCTTGCTGAAGCGCATCGCGAACACGACGCGATCGCGATCCTCGAGATCAGCGTCGCCGACGCGCACGCGCCAAAAACGATCGTCGACACCGCAGCCAAGACCTTCGGGCGTCTCGACATCGTGATGAACAACGCCGGCGTCGCATCGAACGCGCTTGCGGAGCAGATGACGCGCGAAGACTGGGACCGCACGCTTGCCGTGAACCTGACGGCGCCGTTCCTGATCTGCCAGCAAGCGATCCCGCATCTGCGTGACAGTGGGGCAGGGCGCATCATCAACGTCGCCTCGGTCATGGCCGAGGGTACGGACTATGGCCTCTCCGCCTATTGCGCCTCGAAGGCCGGCGTCGCGGGGCTGACCCGCACGCTGGCGTTGGAGCTCGGCAAATTCCGCATCACCGCCAACTACCTGCTGCCCGGCGCCATCCGTACCGGCATGACGACCCCGCTCTGGGATGCGCGTCCCGATGTCGCCGAGATCTGGGCCAAGAAGTCCGCACTTCGCCGATTGGGCGAGCCAACAGACCTCGCCAAAGCCGCCTTGTTCTTGGCCTCCGATGACGGCGCCTTCGTCACCGGCCATGGGCTCACAGTCGACGGCGGTTTGATGCTGCGGGTTTAAGGACTCTGAACAACTGGACACTTGCGGTTATAGCCGCTTTTGCGTATTGGCATGGCCCGCTCAGGTCTCCAGCCTTTCCACTGAATTTGCCCCGACTCCATGATTGAAATCGAAGGTCTGGTCCGACGGTTTGGCAGCCTGACGGCCGTGGGCGGCATTTCGCTGCGCGTCGCAAAGGGCGAGGTCCTGGGCTTCTTGGGGCCGAACGGCGCGGGCAAATCGACGACCATGAAAATGATCACGGGCTACCTCGCGCCGAGCGAGGGCCGGATCACGGTCTGCGGCCACGACGTCGTCGAAGAGCCGTTCCAAGCGCAAAGCGCGATCGGCTATCTGCCCGAAGGCGCGCCGGCCTATCCCGATATGACGCCGGTTCAGTTCCTGAATTTCATCGCGCAAGTGCGCGGCCTGAAGGACGAAGCGGCGAAGAAGGCGATCGACGTTGCGGTCGCGCGCACGGGCCTCCAATCGGTGCTCGAACAGCGCATCGAAACTCTGTCGAAAGGCTTCAAGCGCCGCGTCGGCCTCGCGCAGGCGATCCTGCACAACCCGCCGGTCCTCATCATGGACGAGCCGACCGACGGTCTCGACCCCAATCAGAAGCAAGCCGTGCGAGGCCTCATCCGCGCCATGAGCGCCGAGAAGGCGACCATCATTTCGACCCACATCCTCGAAGAGGTCGATGCCGTGTGCACGCGCGCCGTGATCATCGACAAAGGACGCATCGTCGCCGACGGCACGCCCGCCGAGTTGCACGCGAAGTCGCCGACCAAGCGCCTCGACGATGTCTTCCGCGCGCTGACGACGCCCGACGCCGAGATCAAAGCGGAGGCCGTCGCGTGAGTTTCTGGAACGCGACCTACGCCGTCTTCCGGCGTGAGTTCGAAGGCTATTTCGCCACCCCGCTCGCCTACGTGTTCATCGTCATTTTCCTGCTGGCGATGGGCTCGTTCACCTTCTACTTCGGCCAGTTCTATGCGACCGGCCGCGCCGAGCTCGACATCTTCTTCGGCTTCCACCCGTGGCTTTACCTGTTTCTCATTCCGGCCATATCCATGCGCCTGTGGGCCGAGGAACAGAAGACCGGCACCATCGAATTGCTGATGACGCTGCCCATCCCGGTGACGGCTGCGGTGCTCGGCAAATTTCTGGCCGCCTGGGCGTTCGCCGGGATTGCGCTGCTCCTGACGTTCCCGATGTGGCTGACGGTCATCTATCTGGGCTCACCCGACAACGGTGTTATTTTCGCAAGTTACGTCGGCAGCTGGCTGATGGCCGGCGGCTATCTCGCGATCGGATCGGCGCTGTCGGCGCTCACGAACAATCAGGTGATCGCTTTCGTCTTGACCGTCGTCGTCTGCTTCATGTTCACGATCTCGGGCCATGAGCTGGTGCTCGATTTCTTCCAATCGTGGGCGCCGCTTGTGATCGTGAACGCCGTTTCGTCCTTCAGCTTCCTCACGCACTACGCCGCCATCATGAACGGGGTCATCGATTTCCGCGATATCATCTTCTTCGGCTCGCTGATTGCGTTGTTCCTCTTCATCAACGTGATCGTGATCGATCAGAAGCGGGCGGGCTGAGCCATGCGCTGGACCCGTTCGACCATTGCCGCGGTGGCGATCGCGCTTGGCATCGTCCTCTTCTTCGCGATCAACATCGTGTCCGACGTGTGGTTCTCCGCGGCGCGCCTCGACTTGACGCAAGGCGGCCTCTACACGGTGAGCCAGGGCACGAAAAACACTCTCAAATCGATTCCCGAACCGATCACGCTGCGCTTCTTCTTCTCAGAGCGCGCATCGGTGAAATATGCCGGTGTGCGGGCCTATGGCGCACGCGTGCGCGATTTGTTGCATGAGTATGTGAGCCTCGCTGGCGGCAAGCTCAAACTCGAGGTGATCGATCCGGAGCCGCTTTCCGAGCAGGAGGATCTCGCCGTTGCCCAAGGCGTGACCGGCGCGCAAACGCCGAGCGGCGAGAAGATC